>JAOPVI010000013.1 GCA_025966225.1 Mycobacterium sp.
CCCGACGTCGGAAGGCAGCGTGACGATCACCTCGGCTGATCCCGACGCACCACCACGCGTCGATCCCAACTATCTCACCAGCGACTACGACCGCACCGTCACCGCCAACCTGGTGCGCAGGGCGCGAGAACTGTTCGCACAATCCCCGATCGCAGACCGCATCGACCACGAGATGTCTCCGGGCCCCGAGGTCCAGGGCGACGAGGAGTTGATCGATACCGCACTCGATGACGGCTATACGGGCTATCACGCCGTCGGCAGTTGCGCGATGGGCCCCAGCGACGACGACGTCGTCGACGGCCGGCTACGAGTGAGGGGAGTCGACGGTCTGCGGGTCGTGGATTGCTCGGTGATGCCGATCATGTTGGCCGGCAACCTGAATGGGCCCGTCATGGCTATGGCGGCGCGGGCTTCCGAGTTCATCCTCGAGGACCGTTAGCTAGTGTCCTGCGCCGGAAATCCGCGGCACCAGTTGTAGCTAGCGCCTGCTCCCAAATGACCTCGAGGAGACCGGATGTTCGCGCGCGTGATCACTGCCCAGGCAGGAACTGAGGGGTTTCCGGCGCAGGACGCTAGTCGCTCAGCAGGCCTCTGGCCACATGCGTGATCTGGACCTCGTTGCTGCCCGCATAGATCATCAACGACTTGGCGTCCCGGGCCAGTTGCTCGACCCGGTACTCGGTCATGTAGCCGTTTCCGCCGAACAGCTGAACGGCATCCATCGCAACGTCGGTGGCGGCCTGCGAGCTGTACCACTTCATCGCCGATGCTTCGGGCAACGAGATCGGCGTCCCGGTCTGGGCCGCCTCGATGACCCGAAACAGCATGTTGCGGACGTTCATTCGGGCCACCGCCATGTTGGCCAGCTTGAGTTGGATGAGTTGGAACTGGCCGATCTCCTGGCCCCACAGACTGCGGGACTTCGAATAGTCGGTAGACAGTCGCAGACACTCCTCGATGACGCCGAGCGCCATCGACACCACGCCGATCCGCTCGGCAGAGAAATTCGACCGCACGCTGTCGCGGCCGTCGCCCGAGCCGCTGTCCTCGGTCTCGCCCAGCAGTCGGTCGCGACCGAGGCGCACGTTGTCGAAGAACAACTCGCCGGTGCGGGAACTGTGAATGCCCATCTTGCGGAACGGCTTCGATTGAACGAATCCCTCCATGCCCCGGTCGAGCACGAACGTCAGCACCTTGCGGTTGCGCTTGTCGATCCTCGGGTCACCGTCGTCGAGCTTGGCGTAGACCACGACCACGTCGGCGTCGGGACCGTTGGTGATGAACGTCTTCTGGCCGTTGAGCACGTAGTCGCTGCCGTCGCGCACGACGTAGGACTTCATGCCGCCAAACGCGTCCGAGCCTGAGTCCGGCTCCGTGATGGCCCACGCGCCGACCTTCTCGTAGGTGACCAGTTCGGGCAACCAGCGTTCCTGCTGGGCGAGCGTGCCGCGGGAGGCGATCGTCGGAACGGTGAGCCCAAGGCTGACTCCCATACCGGTGACCACGCCCATGCTGACCCGGCAGAGTTCGCTGACCAGCACGAAGCCCATGCCTGCCTGTTCGCTGCCTCCGCCGAGCATGCCGCCCGACGGCGCGTTGCGGGATTCGGATCCGTCGCGCATCTTGGCCAGTCGCTTCTCCAGCGACTCCTTGGCCATCACGTCGATGCCGAACGACGAGAACAACTTTCGAATGATTGGATACGGCGCCATGTCGCCACTTTCGAGCTCGTCGACGTGCGGCCGGACCTCCTTGTCCACGAAGGCGCGGACGGCATCGCGCACGGCAAGGTCGACGTCAGACCAATCGAGCATGTATTCAGGCTGCCTTTCCAGGCTTTTGCCGACCGCCCGCAGGACGCAGGCCGGCCAGGGAGAACGTGGTGTGGACAAGGGACCCGGCGCGTTCCATGAGGGACTTGGGTCGAGGTACATAGTGCATGGGAAGCTGTCTGCGCTCGCGGGGCGGGGCTGTGAACGCAGGCGCTTCCACGAGTGGCGCGTCGTGGGGAATCCGGCCCGCCGCGCGCTTGTAGGCCGCCACGGCACGGGGGTGAAGGCGGATCTCGTCGGGTACGGCCAGGAAGGCCACCTCGACGAACTTGCCGAACAGTCGCAGGATCACCTCGTCGCTCGGGGTCCAGCGCATGCCGGCCTTCTCGCGGACGGCGGGGTCGAACAGGCCCGCCGCCAGCCAGCGCTGTCCAGCGACGAGCGGCTTGAAAAGCTGATCCCATACCGGGCTGGGCATCAACACGAACCAGGGTTTGGGGATGCGAATCGCGAAGATGTCGAGGGTGGCCTGGTTGATCTCCAACTCCTCGCGGCAGGTTCGCTCCCAGTAGTCGCAGAAGTCCTCCCACGTCTTGGGAACGGGCCGCATACTCATGCCGTACATCCCGTACCACTGCACGTGCTCGTCGAACAGTTGACGCTTCTCGGCCTCGGTCAGGCCGCCGCAGAAGTACTCGGCAGTCTTGAGAATCAGCATGAAGAAGGTGGCGTGCGCCCAGTAGAACGTCTCAGGGTTGAGCGCGTGATACCGCCGCCCCGTCGCATCGACACCCTTGATGGTCTTGTGATAGCCCCTGATCTGGGCACCGGTTTGGGCGGCGCGGTCGCCGTCGTACACCACGCCCATGATCGGGAAGACGGACCTGGCGACGCGCTGCAGCGGCTCGCGCAACAGGATCGAGTGGTCCTCCACCCCGGCTCCGAGCTCGGGGTACATGTTCTGGATGGCGCCGATCCAGTCTCCCAACATGCCGGTGCGCAGATCGCAGAAGTACTTCCAGGTCATCGAATCGGGGCCGA
>JAOPVI010000105.1 GCA_025966225.1 Mycobacterium sp.
TCCAGGAATTTCAGGATCGCGGGCGCGGCCTGCACCCACGTGTCGAACATGTTGAATCTCTTCACCTTTCCCGAGGCGCGCTCTTGACCGGCACGCTCCCAGGCATCCTCTGGCCACGGGGGATCGATCAGCTTCGATCCCTTGATCAGGCAGCTCACCTCGAGCGAGGTCCGCTTCGGATGGTCCCAGTCGTTCTCGCCGCCGCGGATGATCAGCGTCGGCACCTTGATGTTGTCGAACATCTCGTCGGGGACACCGGGAATCGTCTGGCCGGGTTTGGACACGAAGGCGTTCAGCCAGCGCAGCATCACCTTGAGGAACTCGTCGGTGTCCAGCGCGAGAATGCGGTCCCGGTTTGCCGGATTCTCGGCGATCCGCTCTTTCCATTCTCCAACGCGCAACAGGCCTTCGATACCCAGCCCGCGGACCGCCATGATGCTCGGCGTGATGTAGTGCCCGCCGAGGACGAATGAGCCGTACACCCCGCCGACGATGTTCCACACCACGAGTTTCGTGACGATTTCGGGGTACAGCATGGTGGTCAGCATCGAGTCGCGGGCGCCGCCCGAACCGCCCGCGATGATGCAGGGCCCGATGTCGAGTCCAGTGATCAACGCATGTAGTGTCTCGGCCCGCATGTGGGATTCGCTTTGCCCGTAGAACTGCACATCGGACTTTCCGCAGTTCGGCCGGTCCCACAGCAGGACCCGATAGCCGCCCTTGACAAGGTCGTCCGCCAACGGCCGCAGGCCCTCGATGTCCTTGCTGTATCGGCCACCTGGGGTGAGAGCGATGAAATCTCCTGCCGCGCCGAGGATCTCGTACACGACGTTGCCGCCGTTGACCTCGAAGATCTTCTCGCCGTCCTTGAGCTTGAGAGCCGTTGTCATGCCGTCACCAACACGTCTTTTCCGACGACCCGCACCGGATAGGTGCGGATGCTCCATTCGGGTTTAACAGCGGTGGTCCCGGTCGCGAGCTCGAAACCCCACTGGTGCCACGGGCAGAAGATGAACTCCAGATCACGGACCATCACCGCGTCGCCCGGCACACTTTCGTCCACGATCGTGCGGCCGCGGGCGCGGCCCGAGCACAGCGGACCACCCTCGTGTGGGCAGTAGTTCGCGATGGCGTAGAACGTGCCATTGACGTTGTAGACGCCGACACCGTGTCGCCCGATCGGCACCAGTTTGTGTGTGCCGGAGGGAATCTCGTCGACAGTGGCTACGACGTGCTCGCGCCCCTGCGCCAGCCGGGGCGGTTTGGTTTCTTCAGGCACTCTCAGAACACCCGCACTTGGCCCTCGAGGGCCGGGACAGTTTCAGGCAGGTGATAGGTCGCGATGCCATTGCGGAACATCACGTTCTCCCTCGCGTGCTCGGGCAGGTGCTTGACCAGCCAGCGCGGGTCGTCGTAAGTCCAGTGCGGGTAATCCGACGAGAACAGCAGGATCTTGTCGCATTCCATCCACTCGAACGCCCGGCTCAGCTCGGTCTTGTCCTCGGGGTAGTCCAGCGGCTGAGTGGTGAACTTGATGTGGTCCTTCACGTACTCCGACGGCTTGCGCTTGATGTCGACCCACGACTTGCGGGCTTCGTAGATGGCATCCATCCGCCACATCAGCGGCAGGATCCAGCTGAATGCGTGCTCCACCAACACGATTCGCAACGTCGGGAAGCGGTCGAAGACCCCGTCGAAGATAAGGCTCATCACCTGGTTCGCGGCCAGCAGCGAGTAGGTGACCATGAAGTCGTGGTTGTAGCTTGGGAATCCGACGGGCGGGATGGGCAGTTCCTCGTGGTGGCCGCGGGACAGGTGGCAGCTCACGGTGATGTCGTGCTTGGTCGCCGCCGCCCAGATCGGGTCGTACTTGGGATCGCCCCATGACGGGCGCGGCTCGGCCTTGATCAGAATCTGCCCCATGTAGGGGTGCCCGGCCCAGCGCTCGATCTCGCGGGCGGACAGTTCGGGCTCCTCGATGGCGAGGCAGATCGACCCGCGCCACCGTTCGTGCCAATTGTTGTGGCTGTCCAGCCAGTGATGGGCCTGCCAGTCGTTCAACGCACACGACATGACGTGGTTGAGCTCGGATACTCGACTCGAATAGACGCCGGGTTCCAGGATCGCGATGTCCGAGCCCGCTTCCATGATCAATTGTCGGAACGCGAGATCCGGATCGCTGCCCGCGAACTCGCCGTCGGATGGGAAGGTGTCGACCCGCATGGCATAGGAGTGCGCGTAGTCGGGAGCGTCGTAATAGATCTGCTCGCCCACCGGGTGGGTGCCGAACTTGCTGCGCCACTCCGCTGGGATGTACGCGCCAAGCTCACCCTTGCGCGGCGTGGGGTGGACGTCGGAGTCGACGCACCGTACGGCGATGCGTTCGGCGGCTGGCACTCGTGGATTGGCTGTCACTGTCACGATGGTCTCCCTCGCTATCCCTCTACTGTGCCGTAACGGCGGACGGAATGACTGGACTTTTTATGCCGTAGAGCTCCGCGGCGTTTCGCCAGGCGAGCTTCTCGCGCTGGTCGGCGGTGTAGCTGCTGGGCACCGTCAAGTCACTCGAGTTCCAGTGCGGATAGCTCGAGCCGAACATGGTCATGTCGTCCTTGCCGGTGAAGCCGAACCATTCGCCGGCGAACTCCGTGTCCCCAGGGCCGTCGAGGCTGCCCTGGACGAAGTAGACGTGGCCGGGCAGATAGTCGCTCGGCATCTTCGGGGCCCACGGAGTCTGCTCCAGATGCGGCCTGCCGAAGCAGTCCATCCGCCAGATGAACGGCGTCAAGAGGTCGGCGGCACCGTCGGCGAAGACGAACTTCAACCCGGGCATCCTTTCGAATACCCCCTCGGCGATCATGTTCATCAGGTGATACAGGTAGTTCAGCGACATGAAGCCGAGGTACTGCTCGTAGGTCCTGGTGTTGCCGGACGGCGTTGGCGCGAAAGCGACCCCACTCCCGCCCTCGATGTGCACGGCCACCGGCAGCTGAGCCTCCACCGCGGCTTCCCACAGCGGCCAGAACTGCGGCTTGCCGTACAGCTCGCGCGACTGCATCGGTACGCCGATCTGTACCACCCGGGGGTGGTCCTTGTACTTGTCGAGCTCGCGCAACGCGCCGGTGACATCGTCGGGGTTCACCCGGATGGTGCCGCGGAACCGGTCGCCGAACTCACCGTCGAGCCAGCGGGTGACCATCATCTCGTTGTGCGCAGCGGCGATGGCCGTGCCCAGATGCCGGTCCGGCATGATGCCGCGCGTCATCGGGTGCAGGATCGCGACGTCGACGCCACGCTTGCCGAAGAGCTCCTCGGCCACCAGTGCGGGGTCCGACCCCGGGTACTGCCGGTCGGGGCCCTTGCTGCCCTTGACGTATTCACCGCCGGGCGCGCCGTACCAGTCCATCTCGTAGTCGGGGAATCCACGACTACGGAACGGTTCGCGCATGAAGTTCTCGCGCAGGTCCTTGTTCGACTCGACGAAGATGTGCACGCTGGCGTCGATGACGGGGGTGTTCCAAACAGTGCCTGCCCCGTCACGCAGTTCTTTCACCGAGATCCGTCCTTACGTGTTCGTCCAGCCTTGGGCGCCGCTGGAACCGAACCCCAGTGTAGATCCAAGTTCTTCATAAGCAAGAATAATGTTCTCTAGCACTTCGGTTATGTCAGCGCTGGTGAGAGTGTCTGCTGGTCAGTCGCACGGCGGTGCTTCGACGGAAGCCGATAGTGGTGATTAGAGAACCTATCCTCCATTATTGAGAATGATATTCTCGTCGCAACGCGGCGACGGAGCAATGGAGGCGATCGGGTGCTACTCGAGTTCGATGCTGATCAGCGGTTATGGCAGGAGACGGTGCGCGACGCCGTTGCGAAGCAGTGTCCGGCGTCGCTCGTGCGCAGCGTCGCCGAGGACGGCACCGACCCGATGCCGCTGTGGAAGGTCTACGCCGACGCCGGCTGGACCGAACTGACGAATCCCGAGCACGCCGTCGAACTGGCGATCGTGCTCGAAGAGTTGGGTCGGGCCACCGACCCGACGCCGTACCTGGCGACCCTGACCCAGTTCGCCCCGTTGGTCGGCGAGCGTTTCGATCCGCTGCGCTCGGGCGCCGCGGTGTACAGCGGAGTCGGCGCGAACCGGGATGCCGAAGGCTGGGTGCTGAACGGGACCGACCGGTTCGTGCTCGACGGAGACCGCGCGGAACGGCTCGCCGTCGTGACCGCCGCGGGCGTATTCCTGGTCGACGTCGACCCCGATTCCCCCCAACTCACCCGGCGGCGCGTCGACGTCTTCGATCCGGTGCTGCATGTCGTCGAGATGTCGTTCGCCGGCCTCCGCGTCGCCGACGCCGACCGGCTGCCCGTCGATCCGGAACGCGCCCGCCACGTCGCCCTGATGGGCATGGCGATCACCATGGTCGGCGCCTGCCAGCGCATCCTCGACCTGGCCCTCGAATACGCGAAGGACCGTCACCAGTTCGGCGTTCCGATCGGTTCGTTCCAAGCCATTCAGCACAAGGCTGCCGACATGCACGTAGCGATCGAGCGCGCTCGCGCGCTGTCCTACTTCGCCGCGCTCACCATCGCCGCAGACGACCCACGCAGGCGCATCGCCGCGGCCATGGCCAAAGCGTCCGCGGGGGAGTGCCAGGCCCTGGTGTTCCGGCACGGCCTGCAGACGTTCGGAGCCATGGGATTCACATGGGAGAACGACCTTCAGTTCGCGCTGAAGCGGGCCAAGGCCGGTGAGCTCATGCTCGGCGGTGCCGCCGAGCATCGCGCGCTGATCGCAGCGGAATACAAGGACATCTGATGAAGCTGACGTTTGATTCCGACGTCGAGGAGTTCCGCGCTGAGTTCGCCGCGTTCCTCGACGCGAACATGCCCACCGCGGCCGAGACGCTCGAGCGGCCGCGATCGGTTTCGCACATGCCACAGTGGGCGCGCGACTGGCAGCGCCTGCTTTTCGACAACGGATGGCTACTACCCGCCCAGCCGCCGGAGTTCGGCGGCCGCAACGCCACCGTGCTGCAGACGTACGTCCACATGGAAGAACTGTCCAAGCGGCGGATTTACCACAGCTTCAATCCCCAGGGCGTCAACATCATCGCCGCCTCGCTGCTGACGTTCGGAAGCGACGAGCAGAAGCACCGCTGGGCCGTGCCCGTCCTGAAGGGTGAGCTCACCGCGTCGCTCGGCATGAGCGAGCCCAGCGCAGGCTCGGATCTCGCGTCGCTGCGCACCCGGGCCGTGCTCGACGGGGACCACTTCGTCGTCAACGGGCAGAAGGTGTGGACCTCTGGCGCCCACGACGCCGACTACCTGCTGACGTTCGTCCGCACCGATCCCGATGCGCCCAAGCACAAGGGCATCAGCGTGCTCGTCATCCCCACCGACACCCCCGGAGTCGTGCGCCGCCCGTTCGCCGACCTCTGCGGTGAGGAGCACAAGGACTTCAACGAGGTCTTCTTCACGGACGTGGAGGTGCCTGCCGAGAACCTCGTCGGCCCGCTCAACGGTGGCTGGGGCGTGGCCAACGGATCGCTCGGCCACGAACGCACCATGATGTGGCTGGGGTTCGCCGACCGAATCGCCAACGCGATCAACGACATTCGTCCTTCGGACGCACTCGAGCGGGACCAGCTGGCTAGCTCGATCATGGACTACCAGGCGCTGCGACTGCTCGGCTCGGTGGGTCTGGCCAAGGCTGCGCGAGGCGAGGTGGACGTCGCCTCGGTGTCGGTGCCCAAGCTCTTCGGCGCGGAGGCCGAGATGCGTGTGCTGGACCTGGCTCTGAACTCGGCAGGTGCGAGCGGCCTGCTCCATCCCACGACCACCGGCACCTATGCGCACATGAACCTGGACCACTACTTCGCCAGTTGGTTCGAGCGCTACGCGCGCAGCTTCTCGGGCACCATCGCGGGCGGCACCTCGGAGATCCAGCGCAACATCATCGCGCAGCAGGTGCTGGGACTACCGCGCCCGCGATAGCGATTTCGGCGCGGAACCGTCGCTCAGCGAGCGAAAGCCCGCCGAAATCGTAAGGGGGGCTTCACCAGTCGATGACGACGGCGTCCTTGCGCTCGGTGATCGGCCTGGCGGCCTCCTGCTCGTCGCAGACGCGCTGAAGCTTCTCCAACGTCTCGTCGAGCCCAGGGCCCAAGCGCTTACCCGGGGTGAAGGTCGCGGGCAGGTGCTTCATGCCCTGGATGACGCCGATGGTCTCGTAGTGCTCGGTTCCCTTCGGATCGCAGACGTAGTCGGGCATGCGATCGAGCACGGCCGTAAGCATCGACTTGAACACCGTGCGGGCCACGTTGGAGCCGACGCAGCGGTGCACCCCGATGCCGAAGCTGAAGTGCCGGTTGCCCTTCCGATCGAGGATCACCTTCTCCGGCTGCTCGAACACCGCGGGGTCGCGATTGGCCATCGCCCACGACAACCAGAGCCGCTCGCCCTCCTTGAACTGGTGGCCGTCCACCTCGACGTCCTCTGCGAAGGTACGGCCGTCCCCGGGGGCGGGGGTGTAGTAGCGGAGGAACTCCTCGGTGGCGGGATTGAGTAAGGTGTCCCGTTCGCGGCTGAGCAACTCGCGCTGGTCCGGATGCTCCGACAGCCATTCGAGCGAGTGCGCGGTCAGCGCGGTCGTGGTGTCGAACCCGCCGCCGATGATCAGGCCAAGATTGCCGAGGATCTCCAGGTCGGGCGCAGGATCACCGTCGATGCGCAGTTCCAAAAGGGCGTTCACCAGACCGGGTCGCGGGCGCTCCCGGATTTCCGTCATGGTGTTGATCATGTCGATGCCCATTTGCCGGTTCAGGTCTGCGACCCGTGGGGCATCGGGGGAGTGTTCCGGGGTGGATACGCCCAGATGTGCCGGCTCGCTGTAGATCATCCACTTGTCGAGCTCGATGCCCATCATCGCCAGGGTGAGCACGGCGGGCACGACGTTGGCCAGGTCGTCGACGAAGTCGATGCGACCCGACTCGATCTTCTCGTCGAGCGCTGCGCGCGTGATTTCGTCGACGAATGGCTGCCACCGCTTGATCGCCGCGGGGGACAGGTACGGGTTCAGCGCCCCGCGGTAGGTGCTGTGGTCGGGCTCGTCCATCTCGAGAATGCCGCCACGCACGACCGTGGCGCGCTGCGCCCTGGGAATCGTGATGCCCTTGTAGCCCTTGCGCTCTCCGTGCAGGTCGTGGTCGTTGGAGATCACCGGGCAACGCGCGAGCTCGAAGACTTCGTTGCTACCCGCGGCGACCCAGTGGCCGTCGTACACGTCGGTCCACGCCACCGGGCACTTGGCATGCATCTCTTCGGTGATGTCCTGGAACTGCTCCCGGTACTCCGGGGTGTGCCGGTCGAAGTGATAACGGTTCTTCTTGCGGTCTTCGTCGGTCGTGACATCATCGTTGGCTCTTCGCGCAAGCGGCTCATCGCTGTCGAAGGTCACGGCGTTGTCTCCTTGGGTTATCGTACGGCTCAGTCATTTTGCGAACCGCGCCGCCTATTCGATGACGATGGCCTGCTCCGGACATGAGTGTGCGGCTTCGGCGACCTGGTCTTCCTGGTCGGCCGGCACCTCTTCGGACACCGGCGAGGCGTGCCCGTCGACATCATCGAGTTCGAACGAGTCGGGCGCGATCATCGAGCACAGGGTGTGGCCCTGGCAGCGCTGCCCGTCAACCGAAACCTTCACAATCACAACCCCTTTCGAGTCTCGCTATCGGCTTGGCCTAGGTGTGGTAGTCGTACCACTTGAGGTAGCCGCCCGCGTCCACGCGCAGTTGCGTGCCGGTCACGTAGCGGGCCTCGTCGGAGACCAGCCAGAGAATGGCGTTACTGATGTCCTCTGGTTCGATGAAGTTGACCTTCATCGCCTGCTGCACGCCGAACACCGGCTCGGCGTCGGCGCGGGTGGGGTTCTCCAGGTCGGGCCGGAACGACTTGTACATCGGCGGACTCTGAAGCATGTCCGTGTTGCAGTTCGTCGGGTGCACGACGTTGGCCCGGATGCCGCGCACGGCCAGCTCGGTGGCGATGTCGTGGACGTACTGCGAAAGCAGCCGCTTCGACGTCATGTAGGCCATGCCGCCCGGGTCGGCGCCCGGATTGGGCTTGCTGTGTACGTCCATCAACGCGGCGGTGGAGCCGGTGGCGACGATCGCCGCGCCTTCCTTCAGGTGCGGAAGGGCCACCTGGATGGCGTTGATGGTGCCGATCAGGTTGGTGTTGATGACGTCGATCCAGGCCTGCATGGGCGGTTCGCCCTTCATCCCGGCGATTCCGGCCTGGGCGACCACGATGTCGAGGCCGCCCATCTGCGCGATGCCGTCCTCGAGTGCCTTCTTCAGTTGGGCTGCGTCACGGACGTCGGCCTTGGCCGTGAAGACGCGCTGGCCGGTCTTCTCGACGAACGCCGCGGTCTCGTCGAGGTCCGCTTGCGTGGCCATGGGATAGCCGATGGTGTCGACGTTCTCGCAGAGATCGACGGCGATGATGTCGGCGCCCTCTTCGGCCAGCCGGACCGCATGGCTGCGGCCCTGCCCGCGCGCCGCGCCGGTGATGAATGCGACCTTGCCTGAAACGCGTCCCACTGGTTGTCCCTTCGCTTTGACTTCGTTGACTAGGTGTTGCGTCCACCGTTGACGCCCAGAAGCTGGCCGGTGATGTAGCCGGCCTCCTCGGAGACGAGGAATGCGCACGCGGCCGCGATGTCCTCGGGCCTGCCGATGCGTCGCACCGGGGTGGCGGCGATGGTCTTGTCGATGTCGCCGAGGAAGCCCTTGTCGGCGGCGGCGCGGAGCATTGGAGTGTCGATGAAGCCCGGCGGCACGGCATTGACCGTGATGCCGTTCGGTCCGTACTCGAGCGCGAGGGTCTTGGTCAGCCCGTTCACGGCGGACTTCGCTGCCACGTAGGGCGACATGTACGGCGCCCCCGAGTGCGTGCTCGACGACGAGATGTTGACGATGCGGCCCCAGCCCGCCTCGAGCATGTCGGGCAGCACGGCCTGGACGCAGTGGAAGACGCCGTTGAGGTTGACGTCGATGACGCGTTGCCACCGCTCGAACGAGACGTCGTGGAACTTCTTGAAGCTGTCCAGCCCCGCAGCGTTGACGAGGATCGACACCGGTCCCAACTTCGCGCGAATCGCGGTGAGGGCGTCGTCGATCTGCGTGCGGTTGGTGACGTCGGCAACGTAGCCGAATTCGTCGTCGGACGGATTGAGGTCGAGCACGGCCACGTTGAGCCCGTCGGCGCGCAGCCGGTTGACGATCGCCTGGCCGATGCCCGAACCGCCTCCGGTCACCATGGCGTTCTTCACGTCTCGATCCTCCTGCGGACTGTCGTTTCGATTGCTAAGAATCTTGCTTCCGATTATGAGAACCGTACTCTCGTAGACCCCGATTTCGCAAGATAGCAGCCGGTCATGGTGGTTTACCCGGCAACTTCCCAGACCCTCGACGACCGGCGATCACCAACCTGACTAGGTAGTCTAGCCTTTCTTGTGTTCTCGCCCAGTGAATGTAAGATTCGCCGTTGATGAGAATGAAATTTCCGTCACAGTGAGGAGTGTTGTGTGACCCAGACGTCAACGATCGCGGGGGACGGGCAGCCAAGCACAGACCACGACGCGGATGGACGTTCGGGTGATCCACCGGCTGATCGCCGGATGCTGATCGATGGCCGGCTCGTCGAGCCGGGACGAACCTTTCCTTCGCTCAACCCCGCTACCGGAGAAGTACTGGGCCACGCCCCAGAGGGCACCGTGGCCGACGCCGAGGCCGCCATCGCAGCGGCCCGCCGCGCATTCGACACCGGCAGTTGGGCAACGGACGTCAACCTCCGGATCCGCTGCATGGCGCAGCTCCACCAAGCGCTCGTCGACCATCGCGAGGAATTGGCGGCGCTGACCATCGCCGAGGTGGGCGCAACCCCGGCGTTGATTCAGGGACCGCAGCTCGACCAGCCCATCCAGCTCGTCGGCTACTACGCCGAGCTGCTGAAGAACTACCCGCTGACCGAAGATCTCGGAAACGTCGAGGTGCGCGGCCAGCAGCATCATCGCTGGGTCGAGAAGGAACCGGCTGGCGTGGTCGCGGCCATCATCGCGTACAACTACCCCAACCAGCTGGCCCTGGCCAAGCTCGCGCCCGCGCTGGCAGCAGGCTGCACCGTGGTACTCAAGGGTGCCCCGGACACGCCACTCATCACCTTGGCGCTCGGCGAGCTGATCGCCAACCACACCGACATCCCCGCAGGTGTCGTGAACGTACTGAGCTCCTCGGACCCCGAGGTCGGTGCGGTGCTCACCACCAGCCCGGACGTCGACATGGTCACGTTCACCGGATCGACGCCGACCGGTCGGCGCATCATGGCCGCCGCGAGCGAAACCCTCAAGAAGGTCTTCCTCGAACTCGGCGGCAAATCGGCCGCGATCGTGCTCGACGACGCGGACTTCGGCACTGCCGCGATGTTCGCCGCGTTCAGCATGGCCTCACATGCCGGCCAAGGTTGCGCGCTGACGTCGCGGCTCCTGGTCCCTCGTCAGCACCACGACGAGCTCGTCGAGCTGGTGAAGGCCAACTTCGGCCACGTCCGCTACGGCGACCCGAACGACCCGACGACGTACATGGGTCCGCTCATCAGCGAGCGTCAACGCGACAAGGTCGACGCGATGGTCAAGCGCGCGGTCGACGCAGGCGCCACCCTGGTGACGGGCGGCGAGCAGAAGGGGCCGGGCTACTTCTATGCGCCGACGCTCTTGAGCAATGTCGAACCCGACAGCGAGATCGCCCAAGAAGAGGTCTTCGGGCCCGTCCTCGTCGTCATCGCGTACGACGATGACGAGGACGCCATCCGGATCGCCAACAATTCGATCTACGGCTTGTCGGGCGCCGTCTTCGGCAGCGAGGACCGAGCGTTGGCCATCGCGCGCCGGATTCGCACCGGCACGTTCTCGATCAACGGCGGTAACTACTTCAGCCCGGACAGCCCATTCGGCGGCTTCAAGCAGTCGGGCATCGGCCGGGAGATGGGCAGGGCCGGCCTCGAGGAGTTCCTCGAGGGCAAGACCTTCGCGACGGTGGTGCAGTGATGTCGGGGCCGCTGGACGGGATCCGCGTCCTCGAGGTCGCGATGTACGGGTTCGTCCCGTCCGCAGGCGCGGTGCTCGCCGAATGGGGTGCCGACGTCATCAAGGTCGAACACGCGGTCAACGGCGATCCCCAACGTGGCTTGCGGCAGACGGGCCCGTTGCGCGTCGAGGGCGACCCCAACCCGAACATCGAGCACGCCAACCGTGGCAAGCGCAGCATGGGCCTCGACATCTCGGTGCCCGAGGGGCACGAAGTCCTGCTCGAGCTCGCGAAGCGGGCCGACGTGTTCCTGACGAGCTTCCTTCCTGGGCACCGCAAGAAGTTCGCCATGGACGTCGACGACATCCGCGCGGTCAACCCAAACATCATCTACGCCAGGGGGAGTGCGCTCGGCCCGCGTGGCGCCGAGGCGGAAAAGGGCGGTTATGACATGACCGCTTTCTGGTGCCGCGCAGGCACCGCCGCCACCATCACGCCGCCAGGAACGGAGGGCATGATCGGGCCCCCAGGACCCGCCTACGGCGACACCATCTCCGGCACGAACCTCGCAGGAGGCATCGCGGCGGCCCTACTCAAACGCGAGCGCACGGGGCAGCCATCGGTGGTCGACGTCTCGCTGCTTGGCAGTGGCTTGTGGGCGATGGGCCACACGATTGCGTTGACGTCACATCTCGATCAGCTCATGGTGGCGCCGACGCCCGGTGTGCACGGATCTCCGATCAATCCGCTGGTCGGCGTCTACGAGACCAAGGACAACCGCTACATCTCTCTCGTGATGATGCAGCCCACGAAGTTCTGGGCCGACGTGTGCCGACACATCGATCGCGAAGACCTGATCGACGATCCCCGGTTCGCAACCGTCGAGTCGATAGCCGAACACACCGGCGAAGCCGTCGAAGTCCTCCGAGAGGCGATCGGGACCCGTACGCTCCCCGAGTGGAGTGAACGTTTCGCCACGCTGGCGGGACCGTGGGCTCCTGTGCAGGACACGTTGCAGGCGGCCGACGACGCTCAAGTCCGTGCCAACGAATACCTCGTGCACGCCGGCGACCTGGACCTCGTCGCCAACCCGGTTCAGTTCGACGTCACGGCGCCACACACCGGGCCTGCACCGGCGTTCGCCGAGCAGACCGACGAGGTGCTGCTCGAACTCGGCCTGGACTGGGACCGCATCATCGAGCTCAAAACCGCTGGCGCCGTTACCTAGGTCGTAGGAGAAACCCGATGTCGCCCCCCGCTGCCATGGGCACCTGCCCACCGCGCTCTGGCACAGCCATGCGCGGCAATTGGGCATCAGAATGCGAGCGAGTTCATCATTCCGTCACAGACGTCAATTTCATCAGCTATGAAGATCACGGCTTCGCCGAGCGGTTCGGTGGCTTCCAGTTCGGCGATGCGGAGGTAACGAATGTCCGCGGTGCGTTGCCGATGAATCCGAGCGGAAGGTCAAAGTCCGAAGGTCGCGCGCTCCGCGCAGTCGATGTGGCACAGTGCGCTGAGCCGTTCACACAATGCCGCGTGGTCGTCAATCAGTTCGACGCTGCACGAATCGCAATGGCGCACAACATCGGAGGTCCGGCAGCGTTGTCAGCCGGGACGATTCTGGAAGGACCCACAGCCAATGGCAGTTAAAGGGCCGGAGCGCTGGACCACAGGCATCTCAGTGCCAAAGGGCTTGTCTGGCGCGATGGGCGCCGTCGGTGGCATGTTCTCGATGGGGCTGGACGCGGCGAAGTTCATCTTCGTGCGGCCGTTCCAGTGGCGGGAGTTCTTGGAGCAGTCGTGGTTCGTGGCGCGGGTGTCATTGGCGCCGACGTTGTTGGTGGCGATCCCGTTCACCGTGTTGGTGTCGTTCACGTTGAACATCCTGCTGCGGGAGTTGGGCGCGGCCGATCTCTCGGGTGCGGGTGCGGCGTTCGGCGCGGTGACGCAGGTCGGTCCACTGGTCACGGTGCTGATCGTGGCCGGAGCGGGTGCGACGGCGATGTGCGCCGATCTCGGTTCGCGGACCATCCGCGAGGAGATCGACGCGATGGAGGTGCTGGGCATCAACCCGGTGCAACGCCTGGTGACTCCGCGGATGTTGGCCTCGTGCCTGGTGGCGTTTCTGCTGAACAGCCTGGTGGTCATCATCGGCATCCTGGGCGGCTACTTCTTCTCGGTGTTCGTCCAGGACGTGAACCCCGGCGCGTTCGCGGCGGGCATCACGCTGCTGACCGGCGTGCCCGAGGTCATCATCTCCTGTGTCAAGGCGGCCCTGTTCGGGCTGATCGCCGGATTGGTGGCGTGTTATCGCGGGCTGTCGATCAGCGGCGGTGGCGCCAAGGCGGTCGGTAACGCGGTCAACGAGACGGTGGTGTTCGCGTTCATGGCGCTGTTCGTGATCAACGTGGTCGTCACGGCCATCGGTATCCAGATGACGTCGAAGTAGAGGGGCTGACCGTGGCCCTACGCGCTACCTATCCCCGGCTTACCCGGACGGTGCAGAAACCCGTCGGGACGCTGAGCCGCATCGGCGATCAGACGCTGTTCTTCGGCAAGGCCATCGGTGGGACGTTCCACGCGACCGTGCACTTCCGCAAGGAGATCGTGCGCCTGATCGCCGAGATCTCCATGGGGGCGGGGGTGTTGGCGATGATCGGCGGCACCCTGGTGATCGTCGGGTTCCTGACGTTGGCCACCGGCGGCACGCTGGCCGTGCAGGGCTACTCGTCGCTTGGCAACATCGGCATCGAAGCGCTCACCGGGTTCTTGTCGGCGTTCATCAACGTGCGCATCGCCGCGCCGGTGGTGGCCGGGATCGGGTTGGCCGCCACCTTCGGCGCAGGCGTGACCGCGCAGTTGGGTGCGATGCGGATCAACGAGGAGATCGACGCGCTCGAGTCGATGGCCATCCGGCCCATCGAGTACCTGGTGTCCACCCGCATCGTGGCCGGGATGATCGCGATCACCCCGCTGTACTCGATCGCGGTGATCCTGTCGTTCATGGCCTCCCGGTTCACCACCGTGTTCCTCTTCGGTCAGTCCGGCGGCCTCTATGACCACTACTTCAATACGTTCCTCAACCCGATCGACCTGTTGTGGTCGTTCCTGCAGGCCTTGTTGATGGCGTTGACGATCCTGCTGATCCACACCTACTACGGCTTCTACGCCACCGGCGGCCCCTCCGGGGTCGGCGTCGCGGTCGGCAACGCCGTGCGCACTTCGCTGATTGTCGTGGTCTCGGTGACTCTGCTCGTGTCACTGGCCGTCTACGGCTCCAACGGCAACTTCAACCTGTCGGGATAGGGGAGCAAGTGGCTAGCTCGGCTGTCCGCCCACTGGCGGGCTTGGCGACGATCGTCGTGATCGCGGCGATCGTCTTCTTCGCCATCGGCATGTTCCGAGGCGGCTTCGGAACCACCATTCCGGTCACCGTCGTGTCCGAGCGGGCGGGCCTCGTCATGAATCCCGAGGCCAAGGTGAAGATGCGGGGGGTTCAGGTCGGCCAGGTCGACTCGATCGAAACCAGACCCGACGGCAAGGCGGTACTCCACCTTGCGATGGATCCCAAGCAGCTCGCCGACATCCCGGGCAACGTCAACGTCGACATCACGTCGTCGACGGTGTTCGGCGCGAAGTTCGTCGAGTTGGTCGAGCCCCAGCAGCCGTCGGCGCAACCGCTGCAAAAGGGTCAGCAGCTCGACGCCCAACACGTGACCGTCGAGATCAACACGGTCTTCCAACAGCTCACGTCGGTGCTTCATGCGATCGACCCCGTCAAGCTCAACCAGACGCTCGCTGCGTTCTCAGGGGCTTTGAACGGCCGCGGCGAGAAGCTGGGCCAGACGGTGACCGACTTCAAGAACCTTCTGGTCAAGCTCAATCCCAGCCTGGACAACATCAGCCGCGACCTCGAAGTAGCGCCGGTGGCGTTGAACGCCTACGCCGACGCGGCACCCGACCTGGTCAACATCCTCGACAACACCACCAAGGTCAGCGACACCCTGGTCGACCAAGAGAAGAATCTCGATACGTTCCTGGTCAGCGCCATCGGGTTGGCTGACGTCGGCAACGATGTCGTAGGCACCAATCGGCAAGCCCTCACCGATCTGCTGCACATGTTGGCGCCGACCACGGCACTGCTCAGCCAGTACCAGGAAAACCTCTCCTGCGGGCTCAGGGGCTTGAGCCCGTTCATCCACGGTTCCCCGCAGCCGCGCCCCGGCGTCACGGTGTCGGCGAGTTTCACCCTTGGTGTCGAGCGCTACCGCTACCCCGACGACCTCCCGAAGGTGGCCGCCAAGAGCGGTCCGTCCTGTAAGGATCAGATGTTGCCCGTCGTGCCGGTCGGAAAGTTTCCGCCGTTCCTGGTCGCCGACATCGGTGCCGACCCGTGGAAGTACGGAAACCAGGGTTGGCTGGCCAACTCGGACGCGCTCAAGCAGGCGTTGTTCGGGCCCATCTCTGGTCCCCCACGCAACAGCGCGCAGATCGGAATGCCGGGATGACGCGAGGGGCAAGCACCTTCATAAAGTTCGGCATCTTCGCCGTGATCATGGCGCTGCTGACCGTGTTTCTGTTCTTCACCTTCGGCCAGTACCGGACGGGGTCGACGAACGGCTACTCGGCTGTCTTCACCGACGCATCGCGGTTGAAGACCGGAGACACCGTGAGGGTGGCCGGCATCCGGGTGGGCACCGTGACCGACGTGTCGCTGGATTCGGACCGCAGGGTGCTGGTCGATTTCGACGCCGACCAGAACATCAAGCTGACCGACGGCACCAAGGCCGCGATCCGCTACCTCAACCTCACGGGCGACCGCTTCCTTGAACTGGTCGACGCACCCGGGTCGACGAGATTGATGCCGCCAGGAGCCCAGATCCCGGTGGATCGGACCGAACCGGCGCTCGACCTGGATCTGCTCCTCAGCGGGCTCAAACCCGTCATCCAGGGGCTCAATCCCCAGGACGTCAACGCGCTCACCTCGTCGCTGGTGCAGGTGTTCCAGGGCCAGGGAGGCACGATCGATTCCCTGCTCAGCAAGACCTCGTCGTTCTCCAACACCCTGGCGGACCACAACCAAACCGTCCAGCAACTGATCGACAACCTCAACCAGACACTTGGCACCATCTCGAAGGACGGCGACCAGTTCAGGGACGCCATCGACAAGCTCGAAAAGCTGATCAGCGGGTTGTCCACGGACCGCGATCCCATCGGCACCGCCATCACCTCACTCGACAACGGCACCGCCTCGATCGCGGATCTGCTCACCCAGGCCCGCCCTCCGCTGAAGGGCACGATCGATCAGCTGAATCGGCTGGCCCCCAACCTCGACAACGGAAAGGGCTTCCTCGACGGATCTTTGCAGCGAGCACCCAGCAACTACCGCAAGCTCGCCAGGATCGGCGCCTATGGCTCGTTCGTGCAGTACTACATCTGCGAACTCACCATCCGCGTGACCGATCTGCAGGGTCGCGCGTCGCAGTTCCCCTTCATCAAGCAGGAAAACGGAAGGTGCGCTGAGCCGTAATGCTGAAATATCGGGGCTCAAGTCTCGCTCGCGCGGGTTTCATGGGTGTCGTACTCGCCATCCTGATCATCGCCGTGGGGCTGCAGCCGGAGCGACTGCTGGCGTATGCGACCTCGCAGCAGTACAAGGCGCTGTTCGGTGAGGCGGGCGGCATCGCGGTCGGCAACGACGTCACCCTGGCCGGGATCAAGGTCGGTCAGGTGACCGACGTGACGCTGGACAACGGCGATGCCCTCGTCGGGTTCACCATCGGCAGCAAGTACCAGCTCGGGTCCGAGACCAGTGCACACATCAAGACCGGCACGCTGCTGGGCGAGCGTGTGCTGACGCTCGACTCGGCGGGCACCGGAAGGTTGAACCGCACCCAGGTCATTCCGATAACGCGCACGTCATCGCCGTATTCGTTGAGCGACGCCGTCGGTGAGCTCACCACGAACACCGGCGGAACCGACACCGCGCAACTCAATCAGTCGCTCGACACGTTGTCGCAGACGCTCGATCAGATCGCGCCACAGCTCGGTCCGGCATTCGACGGACTGACCCGCCTGTCGCAGGCCTTGAACAGTCGTGATGGAGCCCTCGGCGACCTGCTCAAGACCGCGTCGGACGTCACGGGCATCCTGTCGGAAAGAAGCCAACAGGTGAACTCCGTGATCCTCAACGCCAACGACCTGTTGTCCGTGCTGGTCCAGCGTCGTCAGGCGATCGTGGGCTTGCTCGCCAACACCTCGGCGGTATCCAAGCAGCTGGTCGGAGTCGTGCACGACAACGAGAAGCAGCTGGCCCCCACGCTTGAGCGGCTCAACAGGGTGAACGAAGTGCTGGTGCGCAACCGAGACAACATCGCGAAGGCGATCCCGGGACTGGCGAAGTACGAGCAAACGCTCGGCGAGGCAGTAGCCAGTGGTGGTTATTACACCGCCTACGTGCCGAACTTCACCCCGACGCAGATACTCCAACCGTTCCTCGACTACGCATTTGGATTCCGCAGAGGCCCGTTCGGTAGCGGGGAACCGCCGTCCGATACCGGACCTCGCAAGGAACTGCAGCTCCCCTACAACGGGGTTCCTGGAGGATCACGATGACCGCCAGGAAGTGGCTCGTACCTGCGTTGGCGGTCGCGCTGGTGGTGGCGCTGATCGGCGGTGGCTACCTCGCGCTGCGCGCCGCATTCTTTGCCCCGACGACGATCACCGCGTACTTCCCGGCAGCTACGGCCATCTATCCGGGCGATGACGTCAGGGTCTCCGGTGTCAAGGTCGGCACCATCGACTCGATACAGCCAGAGGGCACGCAGACCAAAATGGTCATCAACGTGAACCACGGCGTTCCTGTGCCCGCGGATGCAAAAGCGATCATCGTCGCCCAGAATCTGGTCGCCGCCCGCTACGTCCAGTTGACTCCGGCATATCGGTCGGCGAGCGGCGGTCCCAAGATGGCCGACGGCGCCGTGATTCCGCAGGAGCGCACGGGCGTCCCCGTCGAGTGGGACGAGGTGAAGAAGCAACTCGACCGGCTGGCGACCGACCTCGGACCCAGCAGCGACGTGTCGACCACCTCGGTGGGCCGGTTCATCGACAGCGCCGCCAACGCCTTGGACGGCAACGGCGACAAGCTTCGGCAGACGCTGGCCCAACTCTCCGGGGTCGGTCGGATTCTCGCCGAGGGAAGCGGAAACTTCGTCGGCATCATCAAGAATCTGCAGGTCTTCGTCACGGCGCTGCGCGACAGCAACACTCAGCTGGTGCAGCTCAACGATCGGCTGGCGACGTTGTCCAGTGTGCTCGACGGCAGCAAGTCCGACCTCGATGCGGCCCTGACCGACCTCTCGTTGGCGACCACAGAGGTGAAGCGGTTCATCGCCGGTACCCGAAACCAGACAGCCGAGCAGCTCGAGGGGCTCAAGGACGTCAGCCAGACCCTGTACGACTCCAGGGAAGACTTCGAACAGCTGCTCCACGTCACACCGAACGGCATCGCCAACGGATACAACATCTACGACCCGGACATCGGCGCTGTCCGTGGCGGGTTCGCGATCCCCAACCTCTCGAATCCCATGCAGTTCCTCTGCGGCATGATCGGCTCGCTGCAGAACACGACTGCGCCCGAGACGGCCAAGCTGTGCGCCCAGACGCTCGGCCCCGCGCTGCGGGTGCTGAACCTCAATTACATTCCGATACCGCTCAATCCGTACCTCGCCAGATCGGCCAACCCGGCAAACATCGTGTACGCCGACCCCAAGCTCGCGCCTGGCGGAGCGGGTGGTGCACCGGTCCCGCCCGAGACCCCGCCCTCCGTGTCGGCGTACACGGGCCTCGACGGCGATGTTCCGCCACCCATCGGCATGGGGCCGGGCGGGGCGCCGCAACAGCCTCAGCGCGCTGCGTCCTTCCCCATTCCTGCGCTTTATCCCGGAGCTCCGGTGCCGATGCCCGAAGACACGCGCATCGGGCCGCCGGAGCCTCCTCCGGCGTCGGCTCCGTTGGGAACGCCAAGTCTCCCTTCGTTGTTGCTGCCCCCCACGGACGCTCCGCCGCCACCGGCGCCGGGTCCGCTGCTTCCCGCGGAAGCGACGCCGTCTCCTCCGGCCGATGGGACACCGCCGTCATGATTAGTGGAGTGTCAATCCGCCGGCTCCTGGCAGGCGGCACGTGTGTGGTGCTGACCGCGACGGGATGTTCGTTTCAGGGCATCAACTCGCTGCCACTGCCCGGTGCGGTGGGGCGCGGTTCCGACGCGGTCGTCTACCACGTGCAGATCGCGAACATCGCGACCCTGGAGTCCAATTCGCCCGTGCTGATGAACGACGTCGTGATCGGCAGCGTCGGCAAGATGCACGTCCAAGATTGGCACGCTGACGTCGACATCTCGGTCAAACCCGACGTCGTCATCCCGGCCAACGCGGTGGCCAGCGTCGGACAGACGAGCCTGCTGGGCTCGATGCATCTCGCGCTGAATCCACCACTGGGGCAGCAGCCGACTGGCAAGCTGCCGCCGGGGTCCACGATCGGGCTCAACGACGCGTCTACCTATCCGACCACGGAACAGACGCTGTCCTCGCTGTCGGTCGTGGTCAACGCGGGTGGGCTCGGTCAGTTCGGCGACATCGTCCACACGTTCAACCAGGCGCTCTCGGGGCGTGAGCAAGACTGGCGGGAGCTCTTCACTCAACTCGATCAGTTCATCGGCACCCTGGATCGACAACGCCAGAGTCTCGTCGCGACCATCGAGGCGTTGAACCGGATCGCCACCACCTTCGCCGGTCGGCGCGATTCCATCAACCAAGCGCTGCAGCGGATTCCGCGCGCACTCGCGGTACTCGATCGCGCGCGGCCGCAGCTCACCACCGCGCTGACCAAGCTCGGAAAGTTCAGCGACACCGCCAACAAGCTCGTCAACGACAGTCAGGCCGATCTGGTCAACAACCTGAAGGACCTCGAGCCGACGATCAAGGCGCTGGGCGACGCTGGACCAGACCTGGATCAGATGCTTGCCTACGCGACGGTCTTCCCGTACGGCCAGGATCTCATCGACCGGGCCGTCAGAGGCGACTTCCTCAACCTCTTCGCCACCATCGACATCTCGGGCCCCCGCCTGCGCCGTTCGATATTCCTGGGCACCCGCGTCGGCCAGGAAGGTCGTGACCTGGTTCCGCTGCCCGGCGAACCGTTCTTCCAGCGCTACACGTACGACCCATTGGGTCGGCCACTAGCACCGCTGCCGGGGGGCGGCCCGCTCTCCGGTCTGCCCGGGAATCCGCCGACGGACGGCTTGACTGCCACCCCGCCGGGCGCGACGCGGAGCCTGCCAGGGCCGGGAGCCGTGCTGGCACCGGCGGCGCCACCGCCAGCGCAGGCGCCGTTGCCGCCGGTGACGGGGCCCGTACTGCCCGTTGTCCCGCGACAGCTCGACGACAGCGGGAGTGACAGTCCGCCGGCCCCAGGAGGCAACGGCCCGATCTTCGCTGGTCCGTACTCAAACAGCAGCGCGCAGGCTCCTGAACCCGCACCGACTGTCGGAGGTGGCTGATGCTGACACGTTTGATCAGGGTCCAGCTGGTGATCTTTGCGATCGTCTCGGTCGTCGGGGTGGCGGCGATGTTGTTCGTCTACATGCAGGTGCCGACCCTGCTGGGGCTCGGCCGAGTCCAGGTGAAGCTCGAGTTGCCCACTTCCGGTGGCCTCTATCGGTTCAGCAACGTGACCTACCGCGGCGTCCAAGTCGGCAAGGTCACCGACATCAGACTCACGAAAACCGGTGCGGAAGCGACGTTGTCGATCGATACGTCGCCGAAGATTCCGGCCGACCTGGAAGCCGAGGTCCGCAGCGTCTCGGCGGTCGGCGAGCAGTACGTCGATCTGCGGCCGCGGACCGATTCGGGGCCGTATCTGCAGAATGACTCGGTCATCGAAGGCGACAACGTTTCGCTTCCACCGGCGATCGGGCCGGTGCTGGACCGCGTCAGCAAGTTGGTCAGCACGTTCCCGAAGGACCGACTCAGTGCACTCCTGGACGAGTCGTACAAGGGTTTGAACGGCGCTGGGTACGACTTCGGCTCGCTGCTCGACTCGGGCGCGAAGCTGAGTGCCGACTTGAACGCCGCTGCCGACCAGACCCGCATGCTCGCCGACGACAGCCGTCCGCTCCTGGAGGGGCAGGCCGGTACCGCGGATTCCATTCGTACCTGGGCCCGCAGCCTGGCGGGCTTCACCGGGCAGCTGGCCACGGACGACCCGAAGTTTCGCTCAGTGCTGCAGAATGGCCCTGGCTTCGCAGACGAGACTTCGGCCCTACTGAACCAGCTAAAACCGACGCTCCCGGTGCTTTTGGCGAACTTCGGCACCATCAGCGAGATCTTGATGACCTACAACCCGTCGCTCGAGCAACTTCTGGTGCTGCTGCCGCCGTATTTCGCTCAGCAGCAATCGTATTCGACGGCGGTCGAGGCGACCGGCCAGGCCCGAGGCGACTTCGCGATCACCGTGTCCGATCCACCGCCGTGCACGGTCGGGTTCCTTCCGCCGTCGCAGTGGCGTTCCCCCGACGACACCTCCGACATCGACACGCCGGACGGGATTTACTGCAAGCTGCCACAGGATTCGCCGATCGCCGTTCGTGGCGTGCGCAACGACCCCTGCATCAGGCACCCCGGGAAGCGTGCGCCGACGGTCGCGATCTGCAACAGTGACAAGCCGTTCGTCCCGTTGGCGATGCGCCAGCACGCCACTGGTGCGGCCCCGTTCGATCCCAGCTTGCTTGCGCAGGGCACGGCGATTGACACCACGGCTGACCTCGGCGACACCCTGTACGCACCCGTGGAGGGCACCCCAATGCCGCCAGGCGCGGTTCCGGGCGGAGCGCCGCCGCAGGCGACGCCGCTGCCGGGCGGGGTTTCTCCGTTGGATGCGCCACTGGCGACGGTGATGCCTGCGCCGCCGCCCGAGGGCAATTCACTGAACGGCCAACCGATCCCGCCGCTTGGCCCGCCTCCTGGTCCAGCGCCGGACTCGGCTCCTGCCGCCGCTCTGCCGGCTGCCGGCGATGCGGCCGTTCCGCAGGCCGGTGACGGTGCGCTGCCGGTTGCGCCGAGTTCATTCGGATCCGCCAAGTCGGGTGGTCGACCCGCAGTGGCTGTCGCCCAATACAATCCGCGAACCGGCGAGTACATGGGCTCGGACGGCAAGCTGTACAAGGTGACCAACTTGGCTGCTGATGTCCCGCTCCAAAAGACGTGGAAGGATCTGCTGCTCCACTAACAGGCAGCTAATGATCATGCACATGCGACGAGGGGAGCTGGTTGTGGCCAGAGCGGCAAGGCTAGTGGCGCCGGTGGTGGGCAGCGTGTTCGCGGCGATCGCCGCAATGGTGTTGGCGCCCAATGCAAATGCTGCCGCCATGCGGATCGGGAACTATGAAGTCTTGACTGATCGATGGAACGATCATTCGTTTGTCTTTGCGGTCGCCTTTTCGTGCGGGGCTCCCGACTGTGGGACCTACCTCGAGGACCCGAACGTCGTTACCCCAACGGACAACCGGAACGTGATCGCCATTCCCCGGCCACCGAAGAGTCAGCGATTTCAAGGCACGGCGTTCTACGCTGACGGTCAGTACACCCTCACGGTCGACGTGATCGACGGCGTGCGCTGCATCGGCTACAACCTGCCGTCACACGACGTCTATACCTGGGACGCCGCCACCCTCAACGGCACGATCAACTCTACGTTCGATGCGGACTGCTACGGGGGAGCGGGCGGCAGCAGGACTTACGGCTTTAACCTGCAACGGCTTTGAGTGCAGGCGGACAGCCTGAACGTCACCCTAGATGTCCCCACGCGTCCAGACGCTCGAACCGTTTCGTGCGTCGCACGACAGGTATAGGCCGTCCGGGGCCTGCGCCATCATGCCGTCGTGGGTCGAGCAGTTGCCGCCCTCGAACTTGACGCCGAGCACCGCGGTCGTCCGGAACCAACGGGGCTCGTAGCGGCGTGGCGATTCGCAAACCACCACCCGGCCCCAGTCCGTCACCCCGAACGCGTAGTAGGTGGGGTTGTTGCACGGTGCGCCCAGCACGGCCCCTGGCTGAATGCCGGGGATGCACGCCGGAACGTTGCACGAGGTCGGATCGTCGGCGGGCGCGGGGTCCGTAGGGTCGGCCATCGCCAAGGGCGCGGCCGTTAGCCCCGCAGTCAAAAGCGCGGCAGCTACGGCAACAACGATTCGCACGATCAATACTCTCGCACACAGGAGAGTTGAATTCTCCTGTTCGGAGAAGATCCAAGGCGCGCTAGGTCTGAGGCCCGTCGCAGCTGCCGAATCCACTACGTTCGAACCCATCTTTGACCGGCGCGAAAGGTGTTACCCTCCAGCCGAAGAATGGCATTACCGGGGCGGGTTCGAAGCCAGGCGTTAGACGACGTCTTAGATACATCGAGGAGCAAGGCAATGGGCGCAGCGAAGGCGATTAGTGGCGCTGCGTTGCTCGCCACGACGGTGCTAGGCACCGCGCCGCAGGCCAGCGCGAGCTACGACCAGTACGCCATCAACGGGACGTACAGCGTCGTCTCGAACGGCGAGTGGGCCATGCAGAACGATCGGTATCAGGACGAACCGAGCGTCAGGAGTACCTGGACGGTCAACACCACGTGCTCGACGGCGATGACCTGCGCGGGCAAGGTGACCAGCACCTTGGGCTGGACCGAGGACATCTACACCATGAGTGGCGCCCAGTGGTTCGTCAAACACTATGTGCAGGACTGGATTCCGTGCCCAGATGGCACGACGGCTCCCGGGTTGCAGGTGTACCGCTTCTACCCCGCCACCGAATCGGGCAACCACGCCATCGCGGGGACGCCGATAAACCTGATGGTCGGCGAGGATCAGACCACCGGCGTGAGTGGCAACTGCGGCCGGAACCTGTCCTTGGTAATGACCTTGCCGGTCAAGATGACGAAAATCTCCTGACCACGGCTCACGCCACCGGCGTGAACTCGATGTTGATCTCGGTGAGCCCGCGCAGGATGAACGTCGGCTCGTAGTTGTAGCTGCGCTCGCCCACCGGACCGTGCCTCTCCTCGTCGATCCTGATGTCGGACATCCTGTCGAGAATGCGCTCGACGGACACCCGGCCCTCGACGCGAGCGAGCGGGCCTCCTGGGCAAGAGTGCACGCCCCGTCCGAACGCGATGTGCTCGCGGACGTTCTT
>JAOPVI010000034.1 GCA_025966225.1 Mycobacterium sp.
GCGGCCCCACCGCTGGGCGCCCGACTCGTATGTATCGCTTACTTCTTGTCGGCCTTCTTCGTGGCGGCCTTCGCGGCGTTGCCCACGCTGTCGCCGGCGGCCTTGACTGTCTTCTGCACGCCCTCGACGGCCTTCTTGACCTGGTCTTGCCCGTCCTTGGCGATCTTGTTCAGCTTCGCGCCAGCCTTCTCGACCGACTTCTCGATGTCGGCCGTGGCCTTCGCGACCGACGCCTTCGTCTTCGCGTTGGCAGCCGTGATGCTGGTCGTGATCTGAGTATTCGCGCTCCTCACCTCATTCTGGACGTTCTTGACGGGGTCCGTTGAGGCCTGCGTCTGAACGATGGTCTGCTGGCTGTGAACGACAGGAGCCGCCTGCTTGTTCTGGACGCTCGCGGTCTCGAGCAATGCGTTGTTTTGAGCGGCCGGGGTCACCGCTGGGGCCGGAATGGGTGTCGCCCCGGGAATTTGGGCTGACAGATTGGCGATTGCCGCAGTCAGCTGCTCGAACTGGCTGGCGCCTCCGTTCACCCACGAGCCGAGGTTCGCGTTGAGGTAGGCCGTGAGCTGCGTAGCAAGCGGCGTCACCAGGATTTGGTAGCCGGGCGTCAGCACGGCGTCGGCCAGCGACTGACCCACGTTCGGAATGCCAAGTACCTCAGTAACGCTGGTCAGCTGGGTGGGAGAAAGCGCCCGCCCAGCGGTGAACAGGGTATTGAGACTGACGAGCCCGTTGGCAGGGATGAGGCCGTCCGGAGACTGCTGCGTGGGGGCGTCGCCGACCTGAATGGGCGGGATCAGTCCGACGCCGAAGAACGAGGGTCCGGAGAATCCGAATCCGTCATCACCGACGTTGAACGAGCCCAACGAGTAGATGATCGGGATCGTGCCCAACGGGGTGACCAGCGCACCGATGTTCTGGCCATCGCTGAAGTCGATCCCGTTGGTCCCGTAATAATTGGCACCTTGGACATTCGTGCTCAAGTACGAGATACCTAGACCCGGAATACTGAACGACGTCAGAGAGACGCCGCCGACCGTGGTGACCCCCGTGGCAGTCGGAAGCACGATGCCTGGCGTGCCAAGCATTCCGAACGACGCGAGACCCAGCGGGAGGTCGACGCCCGCCGCCCCAATCGGGACGGCCAACACGGTGTCGGTAGTGGACAGGGGAGGCAGGAGGTCAGGCGCAAGGTCGACGGGTCCGACGTCCAGAGTCGGCATCGTGGCCAAGAACCCAAACTGTCCGCCCAGCGGAAGGCCGTAGGTCCCACCCGCGAGCGGCACCCAGGCTGTGACCGTCGGCGTGTTGACCAGATTGAGCAGATCGGACACCGGACCCAGCGTCAATAGCGTATTGACGAGCGGTTTCGCTACGGCAAGCGCTGCCACCGAACCGGTAAGGCCGTCGAGAATGCCGTCGACCAATCCTTCCGGCGTCAGGCCTGGAATCTGAGCGAATAGGTTCGTGGCAGTGGATTGTCCGCTGAGTCCAAGAAGTGTGCCCAGCCCGAGCAGCGGCAAGTTGTAATGGGATTCGTAGGTGGTCAACGTGGCCGTCAGGCCAGGGATCAGCTGGTCCAGACTTGGCACAGTCACGCCAAGAGGTGTTGTTATCCCACTTACTGCCGTAAGCACGCCTTGGAGAGCTGTCAGTAAGCCCGTCAAGGTCCCCAGTACCGGCAGGGTGACGATATCTGTCCCGTCAAGTACCGGATTGAGAATCGAGCCCGCGCCCGCTGGAAGTCCGGGTACCCCGCTGAGCCCTGCCGGTGAGTTGAAAGTGCCCAATATCTGTATAAGCGCCTGGAGCACACCAGGAGGCAGAAGTTGGAGCAGGTTGGCCTGGCCAACCGTCGCTCCGGCCGACCCACCCGTGGCCGCCAGCAGCGGCTCAAAGAGATCAGCGAGCCCATTCTGGAAATTCGCCGACGCGAACAAGATGTTATTGAAGCTGTTCGACGAGTCGGTGATCAGCTGCGTGTAGTCGATGTCCGCCGCGAGCGCGACGGGCACGGACGACACCGCGTGGTGCGGCGCCGGTGGCGGTGCTGCGCCGACAGTGAGGCATGTCGCGGTTGCGGAGGCTGCGCCGACGAGCGCGATCTTCCTCGCACGCTGACCCTGCTTGCGATGCTTCGGCGCCATGTGACCGATCTCCTCAGGGGTTGTCTAAGGCTGATCTCAGGACCGTAACACCCGTTATTACCGATCGAGAAGATTTTGCTGCAAAATTGTCGCCAACTTCAAGAACAACGTGCTCGCACATAAACTATCGCGTCAGTCAATTATCCCTATCCAGGTGAGGGCCTTGATCAGTCATCGTGCTTCGCCTCGCGAGCAAATTACAATTCTACGGCTCGGTAAGTTGCTGTACCCAGATCTGGGTTGGTCACGATTCGATAGCCTGCTTCCCTCGGGCAGCATCTAGCCTGAGAATTCCTCAGGCGCAAAACTGCACGTTGACGAGCCGGGGCCGACTTAGTGACGCGTATCACAATGGCGATCTTGATATTTGCTGGTTCAGCCTCGCCGGAGGCGGCCAAATGCTGCCCGCACGCCCGCGCCCACTAGAAGACGAGGAACACGATCGCCATCGCCGCGAGGAACGCCGCGACACCGCACCCCGCAGCCAGGAGGCCTGTGCCGAAGGCGATGGTGCCGCGGCCGATCAGAAGGAAGGTGCCAAGCACGAACGGCACCGCTGGGGCCGCCGGCCAGTAGAACAGCCCGACGAAGAAGCTCAGCAGCAGCCCAGCGGCGAGCCCGGCAAGCAATTGCATGGGATGACGTGCGGCAGCCTCGGACACGGGGTTCGGCGGCAACTTCGGGCGTTCGAGTTCGTGTGCCCAGTTCTCGCTCATCGACCGAACAACTCCGGAAGTAACCCTGGGGCCGCGAGAGTCAGCAGCAGGAAGAGCCCCGTCGCAGGCGCGATCAACGTCGCCACGGCAATCGTGCGGGCCGGTACATCCGCCGATCCCCGATACATCCAGATGCCGAGCAGCCCGACGGGCAGACACACCATGGCGATGGCGTACACCAACCGCATAGACATCGGTGTCGCGCCACCGATCCCCGTGGCGACTCTGATGACTAGCGACCACAGCACGCCGCCGGCAATTGCGCCGACGAATACTGCACGGCTCCAATTTATTCGGTACTCATCGGGTTGCTTCGGCGCATCGTCGGCCTTCATCGCGATCCCCCAGTCGGTCCGAAGGCTGACATTACCGGCCCAGCGCGGGGATTCACACGAATTTCAGCGCCTGCGCCGGCCTCGGCGGACGATGCAGCCGGCGGCGAGAGGTGGTCTGTGGTCGCCGCCCTCGGATGGGCCGCGTTCACCAACTAGGGGCAAGCAGCGCCCACGCATTTCTCGAGAGAATCTCCGGCGAAACCATCTGCGCAGGTCAATGGGGACAAGCTCAGCGGTAGTACAGCTCCCCGCCGGAGGGGTATCCGCCACCGGTGGTGGTGATGTGGACGTGGTCGTAGTGCCCGGCGACGGATCCTCGCGGACCATTGCGGGTGTAGTAGACGCCACGCCAAATTGCGTCTTGCAGCCCGAAGCGATCCGCATTCTTCAGCGCGAACGCGACGATCTGGTTTCCGAGCGCGATGCCCTCGGTGCTGCTTGGGTTGGGGATCATCACGTCGAGGGCCAAGCCGTCCGGATGCCATCTCAGTGCGTCCGGCCGAACGCCGCCCATGCTGTGGATCTCGGGGAACACCGCACTGATCACGCGCGAGGCCAGGATGGTCTTCACCTGGAGCCCCCGTTCGGGCGCGTCCCCAACGGGGAGCAGTCGCGGGATGTCGATGATCCGCAATCTCGAGGCCGAGACCGACTGCACGGCAGGCGAACTCACGACCCAACCCGCATTCGCCGCCGCCGAGAACGCAGCCGGAGTCGCCGCCACGACCTGCATGCAGCAAGAGCCAGCGGCGTCGGCGGCCGGCGCCGCCACGTGCTCAACCACGGGCCTGGCTTGGTTTTGGGCGGCGAGCGGGTGCACGTCTGCCCCGAGCGCGAACAACACCGCCATCGGTGCAATGGCCGCGGCCAGCAAGCCCGACGACTTCCGTCGGGCGCTGGCTACCGTGTGCCGCCCCACCCGAGCACCATATATCAAATCGTTATAATCGCAACGATCTTGAAGAATCCGGCCGACGTCACAGCGTGTTTGCGCAGGTCAGTGGATCAAAACGCATTCGGATCGTGCTGAATCGCGACCGGCACGCGGTGCTGATACAGCTGCGCCGCGTTCTCCCACGTCACCTTTCGGATGATCGAATCGGGCAGCCGGCGGATCTGTTCGTGGATGGTGCGCTGAGTATGTGGCCACGTCGAATCGCAGTGGGGGTAGTCGGCTTCCAGCATGATGTTGTCCTCGCCGATCCGCTCGTGCTGGATGAACGACGACTGGTCCTCCACGGCGCAGAACCAGAAGTTCCGCTTGAAAACCTCTGACGGCGACAGCTTCTCGCCGAGGCGCCGCCACGTCCCGTACATCTCGTGATAGCTCAGCATGTGGTCGAGCCGATCGAGAAGTCCTGCCACCCAACCGATCCCGCCCTCGGATAGGCAGATCTTCAAGTCCGGGTACCTGGTGCAGACTCCCGAGTACAGCCAGTCCACCGCCGCCGTGATGGCGTACGCGAAGAACAGCACGCCCTGGACGTCCGGGGGCGCGTCATCGGTGGTCGACGGCGACGTGCCCGACGACCCGATGTGCAGGTTGACGACGGTGCCCGTCTCTGCACAGGCCGCCATCAGCGGATCCCAGTAGCCCGAATGGATGGTCGGAAATCCCAGCATGGCCGGGTTCTCGCTGAACGTCATGGCGTGAAACCCGCGGGCGGCGTTCTCGCGGATCATCGTCGCGCCGACCTCGGGGTCGAGCAGCCATGGCAGTTGGCACGGAATGATCCGGTCCGGGTAGGGGCCGGCCCAGGCCTCGAGATGCCAGTCGTTCCACGCCCGCACCGACGCCATCGCGAGGTCGCGATCGGCGGTCACCTGCTGCAGCCGTTGGCCCGCGAAACCAGGCAGAAACGACGGGAAGTTCAGCGACGCATACACGCCGTTGAGGTCCATGTCCTTGACGCGGGCATGGATGTCCCATGCGCCGCGGCGCATTTCGTCGAACCGGGCCGGCTCGAAGCCATACTCGGACACCGGCCGTCCGACGACCGCGTTGAAGCCGACGTTGGGCAGCGACTGGCCGTCGTATATCCAGGTCTGCCCACCGTCCTCGGTGTCGACCACCTTCGGCGCGCGGTCGGCGAACTTCCGCGGGACGCGGCCCTCGAACGTGTCGGGAGGCTCGACGATGTGGTCGTCGACGGAGATCACGGTGTAGCGCCGCTCGGCCCGTTCGGGTTCGGGCAGGAACGTCACGGAGCGGTCCGCTCCGGTCTTGGCGGTGGTGAAGTTCAGATTCCCCGCGAGCTCATCGATGGAAGCCATGGTGGTTTGCCTCTCTAACTCAGCACGCTGCGGTCGGCTTTGATGGTCATTCGGGCGGCCCCGGCCCAGTACACGTCCGCTGCGCGTTCGATGAGCGACGCCTTCATGCCCACCATGTCACCGCGGTTCATCTGCGAAGGGGTCCGACCCGTGAGCATGACGTCGTAGGCCAGCTTGCACACGCGCTCGATCGACGCCGCCCGGTAGACCGCCTCCGCGATGTTCCGACCGGTGATGATGGTGCCGTGATTCGCCAGCAGCACCATGTGCGCAGACCCGATCTGCTTGACGAGTTCGGTTGCCCGCCAGGGCTCGTCGATCTCGCCGTCGTAGTCCGGGACGAGGAACATGTCGTCGAGGAACAGTGCGCCGGTCTGATGCACGAGCTCGGGCAGCACCCCCAGCGCCGCCAGCACGCTGACGTAGTAGGGGTGGTTGTGGATCACCACACGTGCGTCGGGGTGCAGCCGGTGTAGTTCGGTGTGGATGTGAATCGCGGGGGTGACGTCCCAGCGGCCGCGCACCACGCGAGCGGCTTCGTCCACGACGCAGATGTCCGACGCGGTGAGCTCCTGCCACCAAAGCCCCCACGGGTTGACCAACATGTCTGTCTGCCCGTCCAGTTGCCAGGTGATGTGCCCGGCCATGTTCTCGGAGAAGCCCAGCCTGGCGAGGTGACGAAAGGCCACCGCCAACGCCTGCTCCTCGGTGAGGTCGACGCCGATGGGCGGGACCTTCGACGGCGCCCACACCTCGAGGCCGCCCCGCCGCACTTGCTCTGTTGTCATGATGGCTCCAATACAGATCGGATGAGCTCGCGGAGTTGGCCTTTGGCGACCTTGCCGCCAGCCGACCGGGGTAGCTCATCGAGGACTTCGAGTCGTTCGGGAAGCAGTTCCTTGGAAACGCCCTGCTGCAGAAGGTGCTCGACCAGCGTCGGCAGCTCGAGCGCGTCGGCGTGCTTGAGTTCGACGAACACGCACACCCGTTCGCCGAACAGTGGGTCGGGCATCGCGACGGCCGCGGCCACCGCCACGGCGGGATGAGTCGCCACCACCTCCTCGACCTGGACGGCGCTGATGTTCTTCCCGCCGCGCAGGATGAAGTCCGACGTCCGCCCGGCCAGGCTGAGATACCCGTCGGCGTCCAGGTCGCAGATGTCGCCCATCCGCATCCAACCGTCCCTGGTGAAGAGCTTGTCGTGGTCGGTGCCACCGAGATAGCCGAGGCTGAGCGCGGGCCCGCGGCAAGCCGGTTGTCCGCGACCCGATTCCGTGACGTCGCGCTCTCCATCGAACAGCCGGACCTGCATCTCGGGCACGATCCGACCCGCTGTGCGCAGCCTGCGGTGCAGCGGGTCGGCGATGCTGGTAGCACTGAGCATGCCCGTCTCGTTGGAGCCGTAGAACTGCAGAATCGTGGCGCCCGTCAGCTCCTCGAACGCGGCGGCCTGGCTGTAGGGCAACGGCTCACCGCCGGTGAAGACGACCCGCAGGCTGCCGAGGTCGTGGTCCCGCGCGGCCTTGTCGGCGATGATCATCGCCAACTGCGTACTGACGCAGCACAATACGGTGGCCCGGTGCAGTTCAATCGCCGCGCACGTCGACTCGGCGCCGAAGCGTTCGATGCGGACGGTCGTCGCGCCGAGGTATATCGGGGTGGTGTGGGAGGTCCAGATTCCGAACCCGAATGGGGTGGGGATAACCGGAAGGAAGACGTCGTCCGCGGTGAGCTCGCCGTTGGCGACGGCCTTTAGGTGAAAGTAGTGCCACCGATTCTGGGTGTGGACAACGCATTTTGGCGAGCCGGTGGTGCCAGAGGTGGAGTTGATCAGGAAGACGTCGTCGGGCCCGACGGGTTGTAGAGCTGCTCCGAGTTCGCTTGGTGGATGGGTGTCGAGCACGACCGCGTCGGTTCCAGTCCCCAGTGCGACGACGCGCAGCGACGGATCGGCGTCGGCGGCCGCGCGCGTCGCCGGATCGACGTGCTCGACGTCGCTGACCAACAGCGCGGGCTGCGCCGTCCGCAGGAGCTGCGCCACCTCGCGCACGCCTGCCCGCGCTCCGAGTCCGACGGTCGCCGCCCCGCAGCGTTCGATCGCGACGAGCAGGACGTGAATGGCGGCGTTGTCCTGGTGCCACACCGCGACACCGTCGCCGGGCGCCACCCCGACATCCACGAGTTGGCGGGCGAGCTTCGTCGCTGCGCGGTCGAACTCGCGCCACGTCAGACGAAGTCCAGCAGGGAAGTCGACGAAGGCCGTTTTGTCCGGCGCGGACGCTGCGTTGCGTCCGACGCACTCGGACAAGGTGGTGTCCGACCACCATCCCGCGGCCCGGTACCGCGCAGCTTCGGCACTCGAGACGGCGGCTCCGTCGACGCCCATCACCAAATCATATGAAAATGAGGCCCGGCGTCAATGGTCGGGCGCCCAGTTGCGCACCATCGACGGGTCGACGACCCCGGACGAACCCGGATAGTGCTGCGCGTTGACCAGATGCGCCGCGGCGAGGTCGTGCGCCCGCCGCGCATCGCCGAGCTCGATCGCGTCGATCACCAGTCGGTGGTCCTCCAAGACGGCCAGGCGTTCGTCGATGGGCACGATGCCGTCGTCCGTCACGCGGCTCGACCAGCTCGTCTCGTGCGCCGACCAGAGCATCTCGAGCGCGCCTGCCAGCATGATCATCGTCTGGTTCCCACACAGTTCGACGAGTGCTTCGTGGTACCGGCGACTCGCGGACGTGGCCAGCAGCAGGTCGTCTACCGCTTCGACCGACTCGGCGTGCAGTTGTCGCAAGGCGGGTACGACGGCGCTCTTTCGGTCAGGGCGCTGCGCGCACAGCGCGGCACACGCGGGCTCGACCTGAAGGAGCGCGCCTGCGACATCCGAGAGTCCGACCTCCTGAGAGCCCAGCACCAGACCGATCGTGTACGCAACGTTCGCCGCATTGGGCCGACGCACAACGGCACCCCCGAGCTTGCCGCGCCGAACCCGCAGCAACCCCTCAGCCTCGAGAATGCGCATGGCCTCCCGCAGCGACGGCTTGCTCACGGGGAACTCGAGCAGGAGCTCGTCCTCCTTGGGGAGCACGCTGCCATCGGCTAGGTCACCGCGAAGGATGCGCCTTCGGAGTTGGTCGGCAACCTGCTCGGCGAGACGGCGAAACTGAACGGTTGGCTCTGCCACGGACCGAGTATCTACCGCGCTTCCAAATGATTTGCATCACTTCGCCGCCCAAACACGCACACATTAAGAATGGGTGAGAGGATCCTAAGCGTGAGTGATGATGCGGGCCATGCCCAGGCGCAGGCATTTCTGAGCGAGCTGTACGGCCACGTTTCCGACATCGCGCACAAACTCGAAGCCGCTGATGAGCGCAACCGGCGCGCACGCGCCCGCGGCACCAACCGCCGAGACCCCATCGTCGGCACCTTGCGGCGGGAACTGCACGAGACTCACCGGCTGATCGATGGCCTACATCGGCGATTTCCCGACACGGCGCCGCACTCACGGGTGCCCACCCGCCGCTAGCCCGCTCACGCGCCAGCCGACTCCTGCACGGGTTGCCGCGTCCACCGCGTGGACCGTCCGCGCGCGCGGTCGAGCGCATGCGGTGGCCGTGACTGCGTACTGCGCTGGACCTGCGCCATCTCTCGAACGATCGCCGCGACCTGTTCGCGTTCACCGTGCACGGTGAAAGTCCTACGGTCCCACCACATCATCTTGGTTTCGTAGCGCTCGTCCGGGTACGGCGTCGCCGGAATCGGGGCCACCTCCCCGCCCGACGACCGCCACTGCTCCAGGATGTGGGCGGCAGACGACGCCATGCAGAAGTTGACGCCGAGCATGGCCATCGCGTGAAACCCGCTGCGCGCGACCATCTTCGACCGAAGCCGACCTGGCGTTGGGTCCTTGTCCAGCCAGGCCGCCTTCATCTCCAGAATGCCAAGCGGGATGCGATCGGCGATCATCGCGTAGACCTCGGCCTCACCAGGCTGGCCCGCCCACTCGACCATGGCATGCGATTCCTCGGGGCTGAGCAACGGACCCTTCGCCCGCACGCCGCCTACGACGCGGCCGTCGAGATCCGTCAGTGTCCAGAAGAGCGCGGTGTCGTCCGCACACCGCTGGAGGTCGGAATCCAGCGCGTCACTGACCCCGAATCTCGCGTAGTTCGCGACGGCACCGCGGTGGTAGGCCGCAAAGAGCTCCGGCTCGGCGGCCGGCTTGGCCATGACGAGCGTGCACTCGGCGACGGGATCCCAACAGGCGACGCGCCCGTGGTGCTCGGTGGACTGCACAGGGTTTAGTGCGGCGACGGTCGTCATGGGCTGACGTACTCCATAGTGCTCGGGGAAACGGGGTCTAGGGTGTCTCCGTCGGCACTGAAGACTTTCAAGTAGCTACATCAACATACCACCCAAACATGCGTGTTTACCAGCTGTTTCCGCAGCTACATATCGTTACAGCAACGTTATTTGCTAGTTCGAGATCACTATGACCGCCGAAGATGGGCTCGGGCACAATCTGACGTCGACCGACGAGCGAAATCGGCTACCGTTGGCTTCAGCATCACCAGTCACTTGCGTCACAGTTTGGAAAGCACTCCGGCACAGCGCTTTTGGCCGATTCACCCCGGGAATCCGCGCCGCGCCCATCAACCTGTGGAGCAACTGTGTGGCGGGGACGCGCACCGGTGCACCTGACCGGCAGCGCCGTCGGTCAAGCCGAACCGCGATCCGTTTGCTGACCCGTCAATTCGGCGTTTCGCCACGTCAGCGCGATTGACCAGACTTGTGGCAACGCGCGAGGCGGCCGCGAGGCCGACACCTCGATGTACGCGGCCAAGGCCCGTGGGCGAAGGGCCAGCCACTCTCGAGTTGCCTGCCGCGGTATTTGGGAAAAGTATGTACATGGCCGCAAGGTGGCGTACAGGTTATGGACATCGGCTCGACAGAATCGAAGGGGACTACATGAGCTCACGGCGTCTGGCCCGGAAAGTCCTGACCGTTTCGGTCGTCACCGCCTTGGCCGCGTTCGGGGTGGCATGCGGAGGTGGTTCTTCGGGCGGTGGCGGCGGCGGCGGTGACATCAACGTGTCGATGACGTCGTTCCCGGACTACGTCGACCCTCAACTCTCGTACACCCTGGAGGGCTGGGAGGTCTTGTACAACACCTACGTCCCACTGCTCACCTACAAGCACGCGAAGGGCGAAGAGGGGACCGAGGTCGTCCCCGGCCTGGCCAAGGACATGCCGGAGGTGTCCGCCGACGGCAAGACGTACAAACTCACCCTTCGACCCAACATGAAGTACTCGGACGGAACGCCGATCAAGGCCTCTGACTTCACCTACGCAATCCAGCGGCTGTTCAAGGCCGATTCGGGCGGCTCGGTGTTCTACGAGCCGATCGTGGGAGCCAGGGAGTACGCCGACGGTAAGGCCGACAAGATCAGCGGCATCACAACCGATGACGCCACCGGCGCCATCACCATCCAGCTGACCCAGCCCAACGGCACTTTCGAGGGTCTGCTGGCGCTCACGTTCGCCGCTCCGGTGCCGCCGAGCACGCCGCTGGACAAGGACGCGACGCCCAAGCCCCCGCCATCCAGCGGGCCGTTCATGATCACGCACGTCGAGCAACCGCAGACGCTGACGATGGAGCGCAACCCCAACTTCCAGACCGTGAAGGACGCGGGCGCAACGGAAGTCGCCGACGCCCAGGTGGACAAGATCACGGTCACCCAGAACAAGAGCAACTCCGCTCAGGTCACTGGTGTCGAGCAGAACACCATCGACTTCATGGTCGATCCACCCGATGCAGACCGGTTGGCCGAGGTGAAGGCGAAGTTCGCGGATCGCTTCCGCTTGGAGGACTCGATCAACACCTACTACTTCTGGATGAACACCCAGACCGCCCCGTTCAACGACCTCAAGGTCCGCCAGGCCGTCAACTACGCGGTCGACCCCGAGGCGCTCAACCGGGTGTTCGGCGGCCGCATGCACCCGTCGCAGCAGATCCTTCCGCCAGGAATGCCCGGTTACGACGAATACAAGCTATACCCCGGGCCGGACATGGCGAAGGCCAAAGCTCTACTCGCCGAGGCCAATCCGGCCGACAAGGACATCACGGTGTGGACTGACGACGAGCCGGACCGCAAGCGGATCGGCGAGTACTACCACGACCTGCTCACGCAGTTGGGCTTCAACGCCACGCTCAAGGTGATCGCAGGCGACGTCTACTTCACCACGATCGGCAACCAGTCGACGCCCGATCTCGACACCGGCTTCGGCGACTGGTTCCAGGACTTCCCACACCCCGACGACTTCTTCCGTCCGCTGATCAACGGCAAGAGCATCCTTCCGACGAACGGGAACAACTACTCGCGGGTGAGCATCCCGGCCCTCGACGCCAAGATGGACAAGCTGCTCGAACAGCAACTCACCGACGACGTGAAGAAGCAGTACGGCGAACTGGACAAGGCCTACATGGAGCAGGCGATATGGGCGCCGTACGGCAACGAGGAGTACACCACGTTCCTGTCCGAGCGCATGGACTTCGACAAGTCCTATCACCATCTGCTGTTCAACCAGGATTACTCGTCGTTCGCCGTGAAGTAGATGACCGCGTCCCTGGAGGCGGTGGAGGCACCGGGCGACCCGCCGCTGCCCATCGGTGTACCTGCAGCTGAGCTCCGCGGCCGCAGCCCTTGGCAGCTCGCATGGATGCGCTTGCGCCGCAACAAGATGGCGCTCGCATTCGGCGTGCTGTTCGTGGTAATCGTCGCCGTCTGCCTGGCCGCGCCATTATGGGCGGGCCACGTCGCTCACACCGGCCCGAACCAGAATCACATCACCGACAAGGTCATGATCGACGGGCAGGAGACGTATGTCGTCGCGCCCGACGGAGCGCCGCTGGGGCCCGGGCTGCACGGCCGATTTCTGCTCGGGGCCGACCAAAACGGTCGCGACGTGATGGTGCGCATGCTGTACGGCGGGCGAACGTCGATCTTCGTTGGCGTCGCGGCCGCGCTGGTGACCACGGTATTCGCGGTCCTGGTCGGACTGGTGTGCGGCTACTACCGCGGCTGGATCGATGCCGTGCTGTCACGCGCCCTCGAGGTCGTGTGGGCATTCCCCGTTCTGCTGCTAGGCATCGCCCTCGGTACCACCTTGGCCCTTGGCGGGGTGAAGATCGGTGGCCTCGTCGTGGCCGGTGACTCGCTGTGGATTCCGATCCTCATCATCGGGTTCGTCTACGTGCCCTACATGGCCAGACCGATCCGAGGTGAGATCCTGGCGCTGCGGGAGAAGGAGTTCGTCGAAGCCGCCGTCGCACAGGGCAAGGGGTCGGTGCGCATCATGGTGTCCGAACTGCTGCCCAACGTGGCGTCCACGATCATCGTGTTCTTCACCCTCAACATCGCAAACAACATGCTTCTCGAGTCGTCGCTGTCGTTCCTTGGTGCGGGAGTCCGTCCGCCGAACGCGTCGTGGGGCACGATGATCGCCGACGGTTACCAGAACATCTACACTGCACCGCACCTCACGATCGTCCCAGGCCTGATGATCGTGCTGACGGTGTTGTCGCTCAACGTATTCGGCGACGGGCTTCGGGACGCGCTGGATCCGCGGGCCAAGATCCGATTGGAGCACTAACCGGTGGCCAGCTTCATCGTGAGACGCGTGCTCGGGATGATCGCCGTGCTGTTCGCGATCTCGGTGATCGTGTTCCTGATCTTCAACGTGATCCCGAACTCCGATCCTGCGGCGCGCATCGCGGGCAAGAACTCCAATCCGGCGCTGATCGCGCGCGTCACCGAAGATCTCGGCCTCGACCGGTCACTGCCGGTGCAGTACCTGACGATGATGAAGAAGATCTTCACCGGTGAGCTGACGTCGTACGCGAGTTCCCAGAATGTCGTCGAGCAGATCTGGAAGGGACTTCCCGCGACGCTGTCGCTCTGTATCGGCGCCGCGGTGCTGTGGATGACACTCGCCGTCGTGTTCGGCTACCTGTCCGCCGTGCACGCGGGTCGATTCACCGACCGCGCGCTAACGATCCTCTCGCTGGTCGGGATCTCGATGCCGGTGTTCTGGCTGGCCGCAATGCTGTTGTACTACTTGAGTTTCAAGGCGCAGTGGTTCCCGACGAGCAGCTACGTACCCCTGACCAAGGACCCCGCCGACTGGGCCTACCACTTGGTGCTGCCATGGATCACGCTCGCCGTGCTGTTCGTGGGCTTCTACAGCCGGCTACTGCGCTCCAACATGCTCGACGTGATGAACGAGGACTACGTCCGCACCGCCCGCGCCAAGGGCCTCAGCGAGCGTCAGATCCGTGTCAAGCACGTGCTGCGCAACTCGATGATCCCCATCATCACGTTGTTCGGACTGGACTTCGGGATGGTCGTCGGCGGCGGCGCGATCCTCACCGAGACGGTGTTCAACCTCAACGGCGTCGGCCTCTACGCCGGCCAAGCCATTGGCAGCCTCGACCTTCCGCCGCTGATCGGCGTAACCATGTTCGGCGCCTTCTTCATCGTGCTGTTCAACACGATCGTCGACGTCCTCTACGCGGTCTTGGACCCACGCATCCGACTTGGCGCGGCGGCACCGGCATGATCCTCTCGGTTCGAGATCTCAATGTCAGCTTTGCCACCGACGGTGGTGTCGTGCGCGCGGTCGAGGGAGTCTCCTTCGACCTTGACAGGGGCGAGATCCTCGCCATCGTGGGGGAATCCGGTTCCGGCAAGAGCGTCACCGCGCAGACGTTGCTGGGTCTGACCCGTGCGCCCAATGCGACGATCACTGGGTCAGTCGAGTTCGACGGCAACGACCTGACGCAGCTCGACGACGACAAGCTGCGTGCCATCCGCGGCAAGTGCATCGCGATGATCTTCCAGGATCCGATGACGTCGCTCAACCCCGTCTACCGCGTCGGGGATCAGATCGTCGAGATGATCAGGGCGCATCGCAAGGTGTCCAAGCGCGAGGCACTTGACAGCACCGTCGAGCTCCTGCGCTCGGTCGGCATCCCCAATCCCGAACGCCGCGTCCGTGATTACCCGCACGAGTTCTCCGGCGGGATGAGGCAACGCGTAATGATCGCGATGGCCTTGTCGTTGGACCCCGACGTGTTGATCGCCGACGAGCCGACGACTGCCCTCGACGTCACCGTGCAGGCCCAGATCCTACGGCTGCTCGATCGACTCAACCGGGAACGCGGACTTGCGATCGTCTTGATCACCCACGACCTCGGCGTCGTGGCCGAACTCGCCGACCGCGTCGCGGTGATGTACGCGGGGCAGATAGTCGAGGACGCCAGCCTGGACGACGTCTTCTACGACCCACAGCACCCGTATACCTGGGGGCTGCTCGGATCCCTTGCCCGACTGGACCAACCGACCCCGGGGCGACTGGCTCAGATCACCGGAATGCCGCCGTCACTGCTCAAACCGCCGACCGGATGTCGCTTCGCCCCGCGCTGCCCCCACGTGTTCGGCAAGTGCGCAGAACCGCCGCCGCTGCGAGACGGTGACCGCTGCTGGCTCGAACCCGAGCAGAAACGCGTGCTTCGGGATGTCGACGGCCGCATCGGGCTGCCCAAGGCGATCAGCCCGTGAGCCCCCTGCTCGAGGTCACCGACCTGGTCAAGCACTTTCCGATCAAGTCGGGCCTCGTGGTCGACCGCGAGGTCGGCCGCGTGCGCGCCGTCGACGGGGTCAGCCTCACCATCGACGAAGGCGAAACACTAGGCCTGGTAGGCGAATCCGGCTGCGGAAAGTCGACGCTGTGCCGGGCCATCCTACAACTGACCGCGCCGACGTCGGGCTCGGTGCGGTTCGCCGGCGAGGAACTGGTGGGCCGATCGAGACGCCAGCTGCGGCCCATCCGGCGTCAGATCCAGATGATCTTCCAGGACCCCTACGCATCGCTGAACCCGCGCAAGCGAATATGCCAGATCATCGGCGAGCCGATGGAGATGCACGGTCTGGCGAGCGGGCGCGACGTCGACAAGAAGACCCAGGACCTGCTCGACCGCGTCGGGCTGCAACCCGAACACGCCAATCGCTATCCCCACGAGTTCTCCGGCGGGCAACGCCAGCGCATCGGTATCGCGAGAGCGCTTGCACTGCAACCAAAGCTGATCATCGCCGACGAGCCGGTATCCGCACTCGACGTGTCCGTGCAGGCCCAGATCGTCAACCTGCTCAAGGACCTTCAGGACGAGATCGGGCTTTCCTACCTATTCGTCGCGCACGACCTCGGCGTGGTCCGCCACATGTCGGATCGCGTTGCGGTCATGTACCTAGGTCGGATCGTCGAAAACGCCTTCGCGACAGACCTTTACCGACATCCACTGCACCCGTACTCCAACGCGCTGCTATCCGCGGTGCCCATCCCCGACCCGAAGCTCAACTGCGAGCGCGAGCGTCTCGTCCTCGAAGGTGATCCCCCGAGTCCGATCGACCCGCCGTCCGGTTGTCACTTCCACACCCGGTGCCCGTGGATGACTGACGTGTGCGAGACCGACGATCCCGAACTCCGCGAGCTCGAGGCCGACCACCGCGCGGCCTGCCACCATCCCCGAGCCTAGTAGGGGTACTGCGGCTGCTGCTGCGGATACGGGTACTGCTGCGGATATTGCTGGGGGTACTGCTGCGGATACTGCTGTGACGGTGGCTGGTTCGGATTGACCGGCACCTGGATCGGGATGGGCACGGGCACGAACGGAACGGTGATGTAACTCGTCGTCATCGTGGGCGACGGCGTCGTCTCCGTCGTGGTGGTCGTCGTCGTCTCCGTCGTGGTGGTCGTGGTCGGCGGCGTCGTAGTCGTCGTGGTCGTGGTGTGTGTCGGCGCGACGGTGGTGTGCGTCGTCGTCACTTCGACGGGTGGCGGCGGGGGCGGGGGCGGGGGAGGCGCCTCGGTCACCGTGACGGTGCTCAGCGGCTCCGGCGATGGCGGCGGGGGCGGTGGCGGGGCGACCTTGCTGGACGGGACCGACGGCGCAATCACCGGAGCGGGGCTCGGGGTTGGCGGGCTGTTGTCGGTCGCGTTGGTCAGCACGACCGCGACACCGCCAACGGCAAGCAGGGCGACTGCAAGGGCTATCCCAAAGACCAACTGTGGCAAGCGTTGCCACGATCGGTTTTCGTCACCTTCGACCGCTTCGGCGGCTGGCACGTACTGCGCGACCGCCCGCGTCGTGCCGGTGTCGTAGCCATACGACGACTCGTCAGTGAAGAGCAACGACTCGTCGTCGTCGAAGTCGTCGGCCTGCGACCACGCGAGCGCGCGGAACGTGGCCGAATCCGGGGCGGCGGCGTCGAACTCTCCGGTCGGGATCAGTTCCGCTGGAGCCACTCCCGTCGCGGCCTCGGCGTCGAAGGTGTAAGCGGCGACGATCGCCGCACCGACGGCCGCGTCCAGGGCGGGCACCGGGCTGGTCACCAGCGGCACCTGCGTGTGTTCGGACAGGCGCTGAGCGATCAGCGGGATGCGGGCCCCACCCCCGACCAACGCCACCGTGGTGACGTCCGCCCATTGAATTCTGTTGCGCGCCAACATGTCGTCCAATTCGGACAGCACGCCCGCCAACCCCGTGTCGACCAACGACTCGAACTCTGGCCGAGTCACGTTGACCGTCGACGAGTACCCGGGCAGCTCGACACCCACCTCGGTGGCGGTGCCCTCGGACAATGCTTCCTTCGCCTGCCTGCAGTCGTCCCGCAGTTGGCTCAACGAACCGACCGCCTGCGTGCCCGCCGGATCGACTTCGCCTGCGTCGGCGATGCCCTCGAGCACCCTGGCGAGCAGCACCTGGTCCAGGTGATCGCCGGAGAAGTCCGCATACCGAACCGTGTCGATCGGCTCGAAGGAGGCGGCGGCATCGGCAAGCGTGACGCTGGTGCCGCCGCCGCCGAAGTCCATCAGCGCAATGACACCCTGAGCGGGCAGGCCAGGGTTGACGTGTAGGGCCGTCAGGGCGGCCACGGCATCGGATACCAGCCGGGGCGCCACCCCGTTGGGGGCGAGGTTCGGCTTCTTGCGCATCGCGGTTCGCAGCGCGCGAAGGGTCGCGCCCGTCCAGTGCGCGGGGACCGCCACCGCCACCTGGGACGTCGGGTCGTCGCCGACCATCGCTGCGAGCGCCTCGACCACCAACTCGTCGGCGGGGTGGGACGTGCCGTCTGCCGTGACGACAGGCACGGGGTCTCCGACGCGCTCCACGAAGCCGCTGACTAGTTCACCGGAAATGGTCAGCACGGAGCGCCGCATGACGGGTGGGTTGCCGACGCGAGCCGCAACCAGGTTGGTCGTCCCGATCGACAACCCCATTGGGTCGCTCATAACGGTCACCACGATAGACCGGATCGCCCGAGCCTACGTTCAGACACTCCGTGGCGAACCCGTCGAACAGCGTTCTCCCAGCTAGGTTTTGGATTTCGCCCAGCATCGCAACCCCGCGTAGTCGGGATAGAACTCTGTGAATTGCACGGCAAACCTCCCCTGCCCACACTTCGAGCCAGCGGATGACGTCGTCGGGCGCAAGCGACGCAAGCTTGCGAGCACGGCGTCAGCAACGTCGGGCCGAGACCGGGCGCGATGCCCGCGGGCGGCGATTTGACGTAGCCGTCAGCGAAACCCATGACCGGGCTATATGCGGCACCGGACCTCGTGTTGCAATGTCCGAATGGGCGATATCGAGGAGATCCAGCGAGTCAAGTACCGGTACCTACGTGCACTCGATACGAAGCACTGGGATGAGTTCGCCGACACGCTCACCGAGGACGTGATCGGCGACTACGGCGAGTCCCTTGGAGAAGAACATCACTTCACCGATCGCGCCTCGCTGGTCCAGTTCATGCGCGAGTCGATGCCTTCCGACATGATCACCGAGCACCGGGTCACGCACCCCGAGCTCGACGTCGACGGCGACGAGGCCACCGGGATCTGGTACCTGCAGGACAAGGTCATCGTCCCGAAGTACGACTTCATGTTGATCGGCGCGGGTTTCTATCACGACCGCTACCGGCGCACCGCGGACGGCTGGAAGATCAGCGTCACCGGCTACGACCGCACCTATGACGCCTCGATGTCAGTCGCTGCCCTTAATTTCAAGGTGAAAGCCGGTCGGGCCGTTCATATCTGACTACTTGGCGACTCTGACTACTTAGAGACCGCGATCAACGCTCCGGGTCGCAGCCACTTGATGAGCTTCACCATCATCGCGTCGTCGATCGCGACGCACCCTGCCGTCGGTCCTCCGTCGGTGGTGTGAAGGAAGAATGCGCCGCCGTTGCCTGGGACACGCTCCTTGTTGACGCCCATCACCACGGCGTGCCGGTACTGCGGGATCTCGAGATTCTCGGTGCCACTGCTCGGGTTGGTGTCGAACGGGCACTGCGACTTCTCGCAAATCTGCATCGTGTTGTAAGTCGGGCTCTTCATGTCGCCGTCCCACCAGTGGTTCTTTCCCACCTGGACGTACTGAAGGCCGCCGCCGGGGTTGGGGGCGGTGCCGAACGCGAAGTCGAGCGAGAAGACGCCCATCGGAGTGAGCATCTGGCCGTCGTGGGTCTCGGGTGCCATGCCCGCCGAGCCGACGTGCGCGGGTATCCCGGCAGCGACCGCCTGCCAGCCTGCCGCCGTGCGCTCGTACACGTCGACCTTGGCATCCGAAGCGCCAACTCCGACAACGGAAATCACCTGTGTCGCATTGCCCACCTGGTTGGCGAACCAGGGAATGAGCTCGGCCCGCGCGACCGGCGCCCCCATGAGCCACGTCGCCGCTGCGCACAGCAGAACCACCAGTCGGCGCACGCTTCCATCGTCAATGGCGGCTAGCTCCAGGTCAAGTAAAGGTTTAGAAACGATTCTCAGCCGACGGCTAGGTTGAGAACCGTGAAACTGATGCAACGCCGCAGAGGCATTAAACAGATCGGCGTGGGTCTTGGGACCCTCGACCGGGAACTCTTCGAGGCCATCGCGGAGTCGCCGAGCCCGCTGCTGGATGCGTTCATGCCGAAGCTCACGGCGGCGGCCGACCACTCCAAGCTGTGGTTCGCGATCGCGGCGGCCATCGCAGCGGCAGGTACCCCGTCGATGAAGCGCGGTGCGGCGCGCGGCGTTGCGACTCTGGCCGTGACCAGCATGGTCACCAATCAGGTGGCCAAGCGCGTGTGGAAGCGCCCGCGGCCGAACTGGGCCCCGGTTCCGCTGGTACGCCGGTCGCGCCGGATGCCGACGTCGAACTCGCTGCCGTCGGGCCACTCGGCCAGCGCGGCCGCCTTCGCCGTCGCCGTCGGCCTGGAGAGCCCGCCACTCGGACTTGGGCTGGCCCTGCTCGCAGGCCTGGTCGGACTGTCCCGGGTGGCCACCGGGGCGCACTATCCAGGCGACGTGTTCGCCGGGTTCGGCATCGGAGCCGCGATAGCCGTCGTCGGAGGGCGCATCGTGCCGCCGATCGCCGTACCCCGCCTGCGCCCCGCGGACCCATTGCGCTTCGAAACCCTGGCCCGACCCGACGGGGCAGGCGTCGTGCTCGTGATCAATCCGGCGGCGGGCAGCGGCACCGGCGCACGCGTGCTCGACGAGTTCCGTGAGGCGCTCCCCAGGGCCGAGGTAGTGGAGCTTGGGGAGGGCGACGACCTCCGGCAGACGTTGCGCTCGGCTGCCGAGCGGGCCGAGGTGCTTGCCGTCGGCGGCGGTGACGGCACGGTGTCGTCTGCGGCAGGCGTCGCGCTGGACGCGGGCGTTCCGCTCGCCGTCTTCCCAGCAGGCACGTTCAACCACTTCGCCAAGGACATCGGCTGCGACACGGTCGCGAAGACGGTCGGCGCGATTCGCAGCGGCAGCGTGGCATACGTCGACGCCATCCGGCTCAACGAGACCGACACCGTCGTCAACACGGCGAGCATCGGCGCGTATCCGACGTTCGTCCAGACCCGCGAGAAGCTCGAGCCCAAGATCGGCAAGCCCCTTGCAGGTGCGTACGCGTTGTTCCACACGCTGCGCCGCGACGATCCGGTGCGAATCACATACGACAACAAGACCTTGCAGACGTCGTTGTTCTTCCTAGGCAATTCGGTCTATCTGCCCTCGGGCTTCACCCCGTCCCGCCGGACGCGGATGGACGACGGGCTGATCGACATCCGCATCCTGGAGACCGGACGCAGGTTCAGCACGCTCCGGGTCCTGACGTCACTGATGCTCGGCCGACTGGTGCGCAGCCCGCTCTACCACGAACTGCAGGTGCCCGAGTTCAGCTTCACCACGGTGGACGGACCGACGTCGATCGCCCATGACGGCGAAGTTGGAATCACCTGTGAACAAGCGAGTTTCAAGGTGCACTACCGAGGGCTGCCGGTGTTTCGACCGCTGCCTTGACCCGCCGAGGGACGAGCAGCAGCAGGCACCCCACGAAGTAGACGTAACCAAGCGCCCACCCGGCGACCACGTCGGAGGGGTTGTGCACGTTGAGCATGACGCGCCCGGTGCCGACCGCGAGCACGATGGCTACGCCTGCTCCAATCAGCCACCGCCGGAACGTCGGTCGTACCAGGGGCAGCGCGATGAGAAGCAGGGCAGGCACGGCGACCATGGTGCCGAGGGCATGGCCGGACGGGAACGACGTCGACGTCGCCACGACCATGGCCGTCGCGGGCCGGGGTCGGTTCGCCGCGGCCTTCGCCAACTCGGTGAGCACGGCGGACAACTCGACGCTGACGAAGAGGAAGAGCGCGACGCGACGTTGACCCCGCATCAACGCCCAGACGACGAGCCCGAGCGTCAGCACTCGAAACGTCAGCGGCGAGAACGCCGTGCACAGCACGTCCCACGAGGTGATCCACGCTGGATGTGCCAGTCCGAACCGGTGCGTGGCGGCCAGCGCGGCGTCGTCGGCTGACACCACCCAGGCCCACGGCATCGACCAGCCGAGCCACATCGACACGTAGACCACTACGGCCAGGGCCAAGAGTCCGACGAGCCAGGGTTTGCGCAAGGTCACCATCCCACCTGTACCACCGATCGCTGAGGATACTATTTAACGCTCGCGTCAGCGCTCTGCCTCGTGGCGTGAACACAACCGTCACAACTCAGTAACACCTCGAATCTAAGTTCCTCAAAGCGCGATTGCTTGGCAGCGCAATCACAGCGAGAGGAATCCATGACTCAAGAGATGAGCAAAGAGCCGGTGGCGGAGGTCTCAGAAGTATCAGAGGCCGACCTGGACACCATGACCGCCACCAAGGAGACCTTGGAGGACTACACGCTGCGCTTCGCTCCGCGAAGCTATCGCAAGTGGTCGACACGGGTGGTTGGCATTTCGGCGCTCGGCGGAATCGCCTACCTGGCGGACTTCGCGATCGGCGCCAACATCGGCATCGCCTACGGCACGACCAATGCGCTGTGGGGCATCCTCATCTTCGCGGTCGTCGTCATGGCGACCGGCTTCCCGGTGGCCTATTACTCCGCCCGCTACAACATCGACCTCGACCTGGTCACCCGCGGCAGCGGCTTCGGCTACTACGGCTCGGTCGTGACCAACGTCATCTTCGCGACGTTCACCTTCATCTTCTTCGCGCTCGAGGGCTCGATCATGGCGCAGGGCCTTCAGCTCGGGCTAGGGATACCCGTCTGGATCGGATATGCGGCGTCGACGCTGATCATCTTCCCATTGGTGATCTACGGCATGAAGGTGCTTTCCACACTTCAGGTTTGGACGACGCCACTGTGGCTCGTCTTGATGGTGGCGCCGTTCGTCTACCTCGTCGTCAGCCATCCGGAATCCGTCGGCCAGTTCTTCGCATACAACGGCAAGGACAACATCCAGGGCTTCGACCTCGGCTCCACCCTGCTGGCCGCCGGCGTGTGTCTCTCGCTCATCGCGCAGATCGCCGAGCAGAACGACTACCTCCGCTTCATGCCGCCCAAGACGCCCGAGAACCAGCGCAGCTGGTGGACCTGGATGTTCCTGGCCGGCCCCGGGTGGGTCATCTTCGGCGCGATCAAGCAGATCGTCGGACTCTTCCTGGCCGTGTACCTGATTGCCAACGTCGCCGACAGCGCCGGAATCGCGAACCAGCCCGTGCACCAGTTCCTGGAGATCTACCAGAACTTCCTGCCGCCGTGGTTGGCCATGACGCTGGCCGTGTGCCTAGTGGTCATCAGCCAGATCAAGATCAACGTCACGAACGCCTACTCCGGCTCGCTGGCGTGGACCAACTCCTTCACCCGGGTCACCAAGCACTACCCGGGCCGACTGGTCTTCCTCGGGGTGAACCTGCTCATCGCGCTCGTGCTGATGGAAGCGAACATGTTCAGCTTCCTCAACACGATCCTCGGCTTCTACGCCAACTGCGGAATGTCGTGGGTGGTCACGGTCGCCTCGGACATCGTGATCAACAAGTACC
>JAOPVI010000126.1 GCA_025966225.1 Mycobacterium sp.
GTTGGACCCTGACCAGTCGCGGTACCGTTCGTCGTCGGCGGGATCCTGCCAGACGGTGTACAGCCCCATGTAGATCTCGTCCTCCACGCTGAACGCCATGTCCGGGCGGTCCGGGGAGACGTTCCAGCCCGTGAATATGAAATGCGAGGGGTGCGGTGGCATCGTTTCGATGATCTTGCGGATGCCTGGCAGTAGTTCTTCAGCTGAAGCCGACGTCCACATGTTGTCGGCGATGTATCGGTGTCCCTTCGGGTAATTGGTCATCACGGCCGTATACCAGCTGGCCAGGTTCGTCGGCGCATAGGGAATCGCGATCATCGCCTTGTCGGCGACCGGGCAGGTACCAAGTAGGGCAAGTGCTTTCGTCGCCTCCTCTTCTGATTCGGCGAAGACTGGCGAGGCGATGGTGATGGCGGGACGGTCGATCCCGGCTGCCGGATAGGCTCGCGTGGCGAGGATCTGCAGTTCAACGCGGTCGTCGATCTCCGGACTGATGGATCGCCCCCACGCGTACACCTCGTCGACGAGCTCGATCGGGTACATGTACAGACACGTGCCCAAGACGGCCGGGCGCCGATGAATCCGCAGTTTGAACGAGGTGACCACACCGAAGAAGCCAGGGCCCGAGCCGCGGGCGGCCCAGTACAGGTCAGCGTGGTTCTCGGGGTCACAGTAGATCTGTTCACCGTCGGCAGTGACAACCTCGAGTCCAAGCACGTTCTCACATGCCGGTCCGACCACCTTGCTGTTCCAGCCGTATCCGCCCTGCAACAGATAGCCGCCGAGGCGAATGCCTTCGCAATGACCCGAAGGGAAGAAGAGCCCTTGTGAGTCGAGTTCGGTCGCGAAGACGCTGGCGATCTTGCCCGGCCCGGCGTCCGCTGTCATCCGGTCCGGGTCGACGGTGCAGTGGTCGAGGCGGCTGACGTCGAGGAGCAGGCCGCCGTCGCGCAGATGACTGGCCGCCCAGCTGTGCCCTCCCGAACGTACGCCGACCTTATGGCCGTTGGCGCGCGCGTAGCGGATCGCTGCGACTACGTCGTCGGTGTCGTGAGCTTGCACGATCACGTCGGGAAAGCGGTCCGGCAGAAGGCCGTTCCACACCGTCTCCCGACGAGCTGTCTCGTATCCTTCCGTGCCGCGGAAGTAGTACTTTTCGACGGAAAGCAAAACCATTGCGTCCCCTTGACTTCGGACAGTGGCGTCGACTGTCGTTTCGGATAAGACATCGGCGCTCTTGGCCACGCGCCGCGGCCGGAACCTCCGCCTGACGGTGACACGATTAGTGAGTGGCTTCCGTTCATCGGAGGTGATCGCCGTCACGGAATGCATGCGCAGACGCATCCCACATCGGCCCGAATCCTGCTCGTATCGTGCTGATCTTGCCGCTCGGCATCGGTCGACCCTGGGCATCGTCTGTCGTTGTGCTGTGGGGGGCGCCCGGCACGACTGACGAGTTTCAGTCCACGACTGGCACTGTCAGCGGGTCGGCGTGGTGGAGGACGTCGTGGCTAGGTGAGCGGCGATATCACGGGCCAGGGGTTTGGCCGCGAGGCGGATTGCGCGCAGTGGGCCGTTGGACGGAATGCCGTAGCCGATCGCAAACATTCCATCGCCGATGTGCGAGGCGAATCCGCCGCGCGGTTTGCCCCGTTCGTCAAGCACGCCAAGGTGTCCGACCAGGCCGTCGAGATCCAGGCTGAAGCCGGTGGCGGCGATGACCACCGACGCCGGTATGCAGCTGCCGTCGGCGAGGATCACCCGGTCGGGTTCGACCGCCTCCACAGCGGCGACGACCTCTACGCGGCCGGCCCGCACGGCGTCGACGAGCTCGTCGGCCAACGTCGGGATGCGGCCTGTCTGTTCCACCGTCGCCTTGAGCCCGAGCGGCGGTTGACGGAAGCCGTACGCCGACAGGTCACCACCCCACATCAGGCGCTCGGAGAGCTTGATCATCGGGTCGACAGCGCTCGCGGGCGCCCAGGCGAAGAGCTCGAGGAAGATGTCCGCCGGAAAGCCCGCCATGGCCCGCCGCACGAGGTGCGGTGGTGTGCGGACCGCAAGCCAGATTCGGCGCGCGCCGTGGTTGGCCAGCTGCACGGCGATGTCGGCTGCCGAATTGCCGGCGCCGACGACCAGGACGTCGCGGTCGCGGTATGGCCAAGCGTTTCTGAAACTGCCGGAATGGACGAATTCACCGGTGAAGTGACTCAGGCCAGGCCATCCAGGGATGGTCGGCGTGCGGTAGTTGCCGGTGGCGAGGACGATTGCCCGTGCTCGGATTTCGCCGGACGAGGTGTCGATTCGCCACCCGTCCCCCGCGCGGTCGATCGCCTTGACCTCACAACCCAGCTCGAGCGTGATGTTCTGCTGCCGGACGTAGTCGTCGAAGTAGCGAATCATGTCCTCCCGCGTTGGCCAACGGCCGGCGGTCAACGGGATCCGCTGTCCGGGAAGATGCGATAAGAACCCTGTGGTGTTGAGGCGGAAGTTGTCATAGCGCGTGCGCCACGAAATGGCCGGTGCCGCTGCACGATCGACGACGAGCGTCTTGATGCCGTGCCGATGCTCGAGCTGGCGTGCGACAGCAAGACCGGCAGGGCCCGCCCCGATGACAACGGCGTCGTGGCTGTCGCAGACCGGTGTGGTGGTCATGGTGATCCTTCTGTCAACGCTGCGAAGCGATGTCCAGCTCCCCCGAATCGATTCCGCAAGTGTGCCATGATATCGCTCCCGTCGAGCCCAAAGGATGCAACAGCACCAACAGTGCGCCCGGCGCACGTGCAAACGATCTTGACAGCGTCACTGCCGGCGGGGATCACTGAACATCAACGCCATGACCACATCGTCACGGTCTCCCGTCAGGGACACGATGAAGCACCGCGTGTGGTTCATCGGAAAGGGCAGAGCTGCTTCTGCTGTGCAACTGGTTACGAAGAGTCCGTGCTGGCGGTGACCAAAGTCAGATAGGTTTTGAAATACTGTTCAGTATTTAAAACGTGAGATTGGGAGTCACCTGATGAAGGTTCTGGTCACGGGCGCCACCGGCTACATCGGTAGCGCGGCCGCGAAAGCGCTGGTCGCCAGGGGACACGAAGTCCTCGGATTGGCGCGTTCCGAGCATTCCGCAGCGAAACTGCGCCAGATGGGTTTGGACGCGGCCATGGGCGACTTCGGCGACTCGTCGAGTCTGGCGCACGCCATCGCCACCTCGGAGGTCGACGCGGTCGTCAGCACCGCCAGTGTCGGCGCCTCCCAGGGAGACAACGCCGACACATTCTCACGGGACCGAGCAGCCGTCCGCGTGATGCAGGAAGCCCTCGGTGGCTCGGGCAAGGTCTTGGTATTCACCAGCGGCTCAGCGGTTTTCGGCGTCTTCAACGGTGGCGATGCAACAGAGGTCGTCTATGGCGAAGACGCCGCCCTGCCGCTGCCCGAGGAAGTGTTCGCACCCCGGTCGGCACACGTCTATCCGATGCTGGTCGCGGGCCTCGGCGAAGCCATGGCCGCACGAGTCGAGACAGAACGTGTCGTCCTCGATGACCCCGGAGTCCGCGGCATCGTCGTGCGACCGGGACTCGTCTACGGCCACGGGGGCAGCCTGGACGTCCCAGCCGTCATCGCCATGGCGCGCGCCAACGGACGTGGCGCTCATCTCGGGGCCGGGGCGACGCGGCAGAGCTATGTGCACGTCGATGACCTTGCAGAGCTCTACTGCCTTGCCGTTGAGCGCGCGCCGCAAGGAGCGGTCCTTCATGGCGTGGTCGAGGACGTGAACCATCGCGACTTGGCGGCGGCCGTCAGCCGGATGATCGGCGCAGGCGATCGAACCGACAGCTTCACCCTGGACGAGATGCTCGGGCTCAACACTGTTGCGCGACTCGGGCTTCGGCTCACGCGAGGTCTGCCGTCCAGCATCACTAGCAGGTTCGGCCGCGCACTGACACCGCCACCGAGCTTCGGCACGGGCATCAGCCTCAGTCTCAACAAGCGGCTGTCCTCGGACAAGACGCGCGACCTCTTGAAGTGGTCGCCCAGTCGCACGGACATCCTCGAGGACGTGGAATTCGGGTCCTACGCCTCCTGAAGGCGACTTGAGTTAGAAGCGCGAGAAGCCGCCAACCGTACCCCAGTATATAGAGTTAGCCCGCCGTCGGACTGGCTGTCAGGACGCCCAGGATCGCGTCGACCACCTGCCCAGCACTACTGGGCCCGTCGGGTTGGTCAGCCGGCCGTTGCAGGCGAATACCGTTGGCCAGAGCCATCATCGACGCGGCCAGGTCTCGCGCATCGATCGGCAACGCCACCGACAGCTTTCCGAAGTAGTCGCGCAGAATTTGAGCTAGGGCGTCGATCTGCTTCCGCTGCAGCGCGTAGTACTCCTCGGCGAACTCTGGGCTCCGTCGCGCGTGCAACTGCAGCTCGGTGGTCAGCTCGGGGCAGTCGGTATTCACGAACGCGGAGTTGAGCCAGTCGGTGACTGCGGCACGCACATCCTCCGGTTCGAGGCCGACGAACTTCTCGAGGTCAGCCATGTCACGCTGTGAATACCGTCGCAGTAGCTCGAGCAGGATGGCTTCCTTGTTGGGAAAGTTCGAGTAGAAGGCGCCCTTCGAGTAGCCCGCCTCGGCCGCGATCAGGTCCGCTGAAGCGCCGCCATATCCCAACCGGGAGAAGGCCTCCTCTGCCGCGGCGAGAAGGCGTTCACGGGTGGCGGCCTGCTGTTCGGCGCGGGACAAACGCGTAGGTCTCACAGATGCCCCTTGTCATTCGAAGATCAACCGGTATTTCGATTACAGACTAGCTAATTCGCAGAGCGGTATGCCGCTGCGAGCTAGCGGATGGACCCGAGTCAGTTAGTCGACGACAGTCGCCGAGTGGGGTCGTCGCAGCGCTCTACGCCGACACACTGATCACCGAAGTGCGTCACGCGACGTGAAACCGCTCACCACTTGCGGTGCGTCAGTCCGTCGTCAACAACCCGACCAGTGCCTGACGGTCGAGTTTCCCGGTGGGCAGCATCGGGAGGTCGCTTTCGGCGAGCACCGCGAGGACCGTCGGCACCTTGAAGCCCGACAGGTTGCGCCGGGCGTGGGCGGTGACCGCTTCGGCGGACAGCGGCACGCCGTGCGCGG
>JAOPVI010000146.1 GCA_025966225.1 Mycobacterium sp.
GGCGGCGGCGCTCGGAGCCGCGTCGGACATCATGATGGCGCACCCGCTGGCGCTCCAACTGCGTAACCTGCAAACCCTCGCCGAGCTCGGGGTCGAGAAGAACACGACCGTCGTGTTCCCAGCGCCGATCATGAGTGCGATCGGCGAGCTCGGTGCCTTCCTCGCTCGAGAAGCGGCCGCTGTCAAGTCGTTCGGCCAACGTGATCCCGAAACCAACGGGGTCGTCACGGTACTCGCGCAACCGACGAATGGACGTCCCAGCGAGGTGTAACGGACCGGTGTGACAACCCACGGACGATCCTCAGCGATGACGAGCCACACCGTCAAACCCTCCGAAGCGTCCGCCGCGGACGGGCGCCCTCGGATCCCGCCGACCGTCAGTCGCAGGCTGTCGGATTGCTCGTGGTGGAAACGGGTCGCAAGAGTGCGAGTGAGTGCGGCTGGAACTTCACACGGTTCTCCCTGTTGACGCGCGACCTGTGCCGGAGAATCATGTGTTGCGTACCGCACTACCCGTTGCGCATCATGCAACAACTGGAGGATCGCTTGGCTGCCCCCAAAGTCGTCGTCATTGGTGCGGGAATTGTCGGTGCCTCGCTGGCCGACGAGCTCACCGCGAGAGGCTGGACCGACGTCACGGTGCTCGACCGCGGCCCGTTGTTCGCGACCGGCGGGTCGACGTCGCACGCGCCCGGTCTCGTGTTCCAGACCAATCCGTCGAAGACGATGTCGGAGTTCGCGAAGTACACCACCGAGAAGTTCGCGGCGTTCGACCACCCCGGCGGGTGGGCGTTCAACCCCGTCGGCGGACTCGAGGTGGCCGCGACCCCGGAGCGCTGGGCGGACCTGCACCGCAAGGCCGGATGGGCCCAGTCCTGGGGTATCGCAGGCGAACTGCTGACTCCAGGCCAGTGCGCCGAGTTGCATCCGCTCCTTGACGCAGGCCGTATCCTCGGCGGATTCCACACGCCCACAGATGGTTTGGTGAAGGCGGTGCGGGCCGTCGAGGCGCAGGCGCAGGCGTCCATCGCACGTGGAGCAACCTTCCGACCTCACACCGAGGTGCTCGGCATCGTCGACGACGGCAAGCGGGTGACCGGCGTCCAGACCGCCGACGGTGTCATCGCCGCCGACGTCGTCGTGTGCTGCGCCGGGTTCTGGGGCGCACGTCTGGCCAAACAGGTGGGACTCGTCGTGCCGCTGGTACCGATGGCCCATCAGTACGCGACGACCGGCCGGATCGAGCCACTCGTCGGCCGCAACAGCGAAACGGCCGAGGCCGGACTGCCGATCCTTCGACATCAGGATCAGGACCTCTACTTCCGCGAGCACGTCGACCGCATCGGCATCGGCTACTACGGGCACGATCCGATGCCCGTCGACATGTCGACGCTGGAGTCCGACACCGCGGGCGAGCAGATGCCCTCGATGCTCCCGTTCACCGACGACGACTTCGCGCCCGCCTGGGGCGAGTCGCTGAAACTGCTTCCCGTCCTCAATGATTCGAAGCTCGAACAGGGCTTCAACGGCATCTTCTCGTTCACGCCGGACGGCTACTCCATCATGGGGGAGCACCGCGAACTGGCCGGCTTCTGGGTCGCCGAGGCGGTCTGGGTCACGCACTCGGCGGGCGTCGCCAAGGCCACCGCGGAGTGGATCATCGACGGCACGCCGTCCACCGACGTCCACGAATGCGACCTCTACCGCTTCGAAGACGTGGCCCGCACCGACGAGTTCATCCTGACGACCAGTTCGCAGGCGTTCGTCGAGGTGTACGACATCATCCACCCGTACCAGTTCCGCGAGGCGTTGCGCGGGCTGCGGACCAGCCCGTTCCATCCGCGGCAACAAGAGTTGGGCGCGTTCTTCTATGAGGGCGGCGGGTGGGAACGCCCTGCCTGGTACGAGTCGAACGCCGCACTGGCGCGACGACTCCGTGACGAAGGCCTGCCATTCCCGGAGCGCGACGAATGGTCGGCCAAGTTCTGGTCACCCCTCTCGATCGCGGAGGCCCACTGGACCCGGGAGCACGTCGCCATGTACGACATGACGCCGCTCACCCGGTACGAGGTCGCGGGTCGCGGCGCGGCGGCGTTACTCCAGCGGCTCACCACCAACAACGTCGACAAGAGCGTCGGCTCGGTCACCTACACGATGCTGCTCGACGAAACGGGTGGCGTGCGTAGCGATCTCACCGTGGCCCGGCTGGCGGCCGACCGCTTCCAGGTCGGTGCGAACGGGCCCATGGACTTCGACTGGCTGACCCGCCACCTGCCCGATGACGGCAGCGTCACCGTGCGCGACATCACCGGGGCGACGTGCTGTGTCGGGCTGTGGGGACCGGCGGCCCGCGACGTGGTGCAGCCGTTGTGTCACGGTGACCTGTCTCACCAGGGCTTCAAGTACTTCCGCGCCCTGCACACCAACCTGGGCGCCATTCCGGTGACCATGATGCGGGTGTCCTACGTCGGCGAGCTCGGCTGGGAGATCTACGCGGACGCCGCATACGGCGCCGCGCTCTGGGACCTGTTGTGGGCCGCCGGTCAAGAACACGACGTGATCGCCGCCGGCCGGATCGCGTTCAACAGCCTGCGGATCGAGAAGGCCTACCGATCGTGGGGCACAGACATGACCGCCGAACACCTGCCCGGTGCGGCGGGTCTGGACTTCGCCGTCCGCATGGACAAGGACGACTTCGTCGGCAAGGCCGCGCTGGAACAGGCAGCGCCGCCGACGAAGGTGTTGCGCAGCATCGTCTTCCACGACCCGACCGCGGTGGTGCTGGGAAAGGAACCGGTGTCTGTGAACGACGAATGCGTCGGGTACGTGACCAGTGCCGCCTACTCGGCCACCGTCGGGCGCTGCATCGCCTATGCGTGGCTACCCGCGTCGGCGGAACCCGGGGACGCGGTCGCCGTCGACTACCGGGGCAGCCGCTACGGCGCCACGGTGCACGCCGAGCCGGTGGTGGACCCGGAGATGTCGAGGATCAGGCGATGACCGGCGCGCTCCCAGCCGCCCTGCTCGCCACCCTCGGCGGTGACTTCTACACCAGCCAAACGGTGTTCGCCGCTGAGCAGGATCAGATCTTCGAGACCATGTGGTTCTGTGCCGCCCGCTCCGGTGAGCTGTCCGCCGCCGGACAGTTCAAGACGGTTCAGGTCGGTCGGGAGAGCGTGCTGGTGGTTCGCGGGCGCGACGGCACGCTGCGGGCGTTCCTCAACGTGTGCCGTCACCGCGGGGCCATGCTGTGCACCGAACCTGCAGGCGAGGTCAAGCGACACCTGCGGTGCGCGTACCACGCCTGGACCTACGGGCTGGACGGCAAGCTCGTCGGCGCGCCGAACATCGGGTCGTTGAAGGATGCGTCGGGCGCGGGCATCGATCGCTACAAGTACGGGCTGGTATCCGTCGCGCTGACCGAATGGTTGGGCTACGCGTGGGTGTGTCTGGCCGACGATCCGCCGTCCTTCGTCGACCAGGTGGTTGGCGAGACCACCCGGCGACTAGGCGACCCGTCGGCCATCGACCACTACGAAATCGAGCAGTTGAGCGTCGGTCGTCGGGTGGTGTACGACGTGGCCGCGAACTGGAAGCTCATCGTCGAGAACTTCATGGAGTGCTACCACTGCGCCACGATCCATCCCGAGCTCACCGAAGTGCTGCCCGAGTTTGCCAAGGGGCTCGCCGCGCAGTACTACGTCGGGCACGGAGCCGAGTTCGGCTCCGAGGTATCGGGTTTCACCATCGACGGCAGCGGGGGCTTCGAGACTCTGCCCGGTGTCACTTCTGAGCAGGACAGGCGCTACTACGCGATCACCGTGAAGCCGACGGTGTTCATCAACCTGGTGCCCGACCACGTCATCTTCCACCGCATGTACCCGATGGCGCCCGACCGCACCGTCGTCGAATGCGACTGGCTGTACACCCCGGACGTGGTTGCCGGCGGCCGCGACGTGTCGCGTTCGGTCGAGTTGTTCCACCGGGTCAACGAGCAGGACTTCGAGGCCTGCGAACGCACCCAGCCCGCGATGTCGTCGCGCGCCTACCGCAATGGCGGAGTACTCGTTCCTTCCGAACACCACATCGCGGAGTTCCACGAGTGGGTAGTGTCCCGGCTCTCAACACAAAGTGAGTGCCCATGAACGGTGAGCCCGACCTCTACATCGCAGCGGTTTGGCGTCATGCCTCCGATGGCGGGACGCGTCAGATCGTCAATCCGGCCGATGGAAGTGTCGCCGCCACCGTCGACGAGGCCACCGATGCGGACGCGCGCGACGCCGTGAGTGCCGCAAGGGCAGCGTTCGACGACGGGGCCTGGCCTGCGACGACCGCAGGGGACCGTGCGGCGCTGCTCGACCGCATCGCCGACCTGCTGCAGCGGGACAAAGAAGACCTAGCGTCGTTGGAAACCCGCGATACCGGAAAGACGTTGGTGGAGAGCAGGATCGACATCGACGACGTGACGTCGGTGTTCCGCTACTACGCACGCCTGGTCGGAGTCCAAGCCGACCGGGTGGTCGACGTCGGCGATCCCGCCGTCATCAGCCGGGTGGTCCGAGAGCCCATCGGCGTCTGCGTTCTCATCGCACCGTGGAACTACCCGCTGCTGCAGATGTCGTGGAAGATCGCGCCTGCGCTCGGCGCAGGTTGCACCATGGTCGCCAAGCCAAGCGAGGTGACGCCGCTGTCCACGATCGCGTTCGCGCACCTGCTGGAAGAGGCAGGCGTGCCCGGCGGGGTGGTCAACCTCGTGCAGGGCAGCGGCGCGGTGCTCGGCAGCGCGCTGACGGACAACCCGGACGTCGACTTCATCTCGTTCACCGGAGGGCTGGCCACCGGACGGACCATCGCGAAGGTGGCCGCCGAGCACGTCACGAAGGTGGCGGTGGAACTCGGCGGGAAGAACCCGCACATCGTCTTCGCCGATGCCGACTGGGACACCTCCGTCGACCAGGTGCTGACCGGGGTCTTCCTGCACTCGGGTCAGGTGTGTTCGGCGGGCACCCGGCTGATCGTCGAGGAGTCGATCGCCGACGACTTCGTCGCCGCGCTGGTTGAGCGCGCCGAGAAGATCCAGATGGGCGACGGAATGGATCCGGCCAGCGAGACCGGTCCGCTGGTGTCCGAGCAGCACCGCGCCAAGGTGGAAGCGCATGTGGCGTCGGCGATCTCGGAGGGGGCGAAGCTGCTCACCGGCGGCTCACGGCCGGCCGACCCGGCGCTCGCCAACGGCAGCTTCTACCTGCCGACGATCTTCGATCGGTGTGACCGGTCGATGGGAATCGTCCGAGAGGAAACCTTCGGACCGATCCTCACGGTGGAGCGATTCACCACCGAGGCCGAGGCGATCAGCCTCGGCAACGACACGGAATACGGTCTCGCGGCGGGCGTTCGTACGTCCGATCCGGCGCGGGGCGAACGTGTGGTGCGCGCGTTGAGGCACGGCACGGTGTGGCTGAACGACTTCGGCTACTACACCGCTGCAGCGGAGTGGGGCGGATTCGGGAAGTCTGGTAACGGTCGCGAGCTCGGCCCCACGGGCCTCGCGGAATACCAAGAGCTCAAACACATCTGGCATAACACCGCGCCGAAACTCGCAGGCTGGTTCAAGGGCGAATAGCCCGTCCTGCGGCGAACACTTCAGAGAGGAACGCCTCAATGGCCGTTGAAACAGGTACCCCGAGCGCCGACAGTGGCGGCTTGGACGACTTCGGATACAAGGAATCCCTTGACCGCAGCATCGGGAAGTTCGCCAGCTTCGCGGCCGGCGTCAGCTACATCTCGATCCTCACCGGAACCTTCCAGCTGTTCTACCAGGGCTTTGGCACCGCCGGTCCGGCGTATCTCTGGTCGTGGCCCATCGTGTTCGTCGGGCAGATGGCCGTGGCGCTGTGTTTCATGGAGCTCGCGGCGAAGTATCCGGTCGCCGGGTCGGTCTACAACTGGTCCAAGAAACTGGGCAGCAAGATCGTGGGATGGATGTCGGGCTGGCTGATGCTCACCGCGTCGATAGTCACGATATCGGCAGTGGCGTTGGCCTACCAACTCAACCTGCCTCGACTGTGGAGTGGCTTCCAGCTCATCGGTGATGGCACCGGCGAGTACGACTTCGCTGCCAACGCAGTCGTGCTCGGCACGGTCCTGATCGCGTTCACCACCCTGATCAACGCGCTTGGCGTGAAGCTGATGTCCAGGATCAACAGCGCCGGCGTGTTCATCGAGCTGATCGCGGCGGTGCTCATCGCCGTTCTGCTCGCGTTCAACATCAAGCGCGCACCGGATGTCTTCTTCTCCACCAACGGTTACGGCGCCGGAGTGAGCGGTGGCTACCTCGGCGCGTTCCTGATCGCCTCGCTGGCTTCGGGTTACGTCATGTACGGTTTCGACACCGCCAGTTCGCTGGGGGAGGAAACCGTCGAGCCGAGGCGTACGGCACCGAAAGCGATTCTGCGAGCCATTCTGGCGTCCTTCGTCATCGGTGGCGGCATCCTGGTGTTCGCGGTCATGGCGGCGCCCAATCTGAACGATCCGTTGATCGGCAAGGCGGAAGGCGGACTGCAGTACATCGTCGAGCAGGTCATGTGGGGCCCGCTGGGCACGATCTTCCTGATCTGCATCGTCGTCGCGGTGACGGTTTGCACGCTGGCCGTGCACACCGCTGCCATCCGACTCACGTTTGCGATGGCGCGCGACAACGCACTTCCGTTCGGGGAGAAACTCGCCCGCGTCAACCCGAAGACGCAGACGCCGGTCATCCCGGCAATCGTCATCGGGGTGCTCGCGGTGCTGCTTCTGGTGATCAACATCGGTCAGAAACAGATCTTCCTGGTGTTGACCTCGATCGCCATCATCATGATCTACCTGGCGTATCTGATGGTGACTGGTCCCATGCTCAAGAAGCGCTTCCAAGGACAATGGCCGCCAAAGGATCTCAAGGAGGGCGGCTACTTCACCATGGGTAGGTGGGGCATGCCCGTCAACATCCTGGCGGTGGTCTGGGGTGTCGGCATGGCGGTAAACCTGGCCTGGCCCCGCGAGGCCGTCTACGGCGTGGGCTGGTACAACACCTGGGGCGCATTCCTCTACATCGGCGTGATCCTCGGTGCGGGTCTGCTGTGGTACGGCATCAAGGGCCGCAATCACATCGGCACACTGGAATCGCATGCCGTGGCCACCAAGGCGGAGGCAGGCAACTTGGATCCAGGTCCGGTCGGTGTCTGATACCGGGTCTGAATCAACGGCGACGTTCGACTATGTGATCGCGGGTGGGGGGACGGCCGGCTGCGTGCTGGCCGCCCGCCTGTCCGAGGACCCGAACGTGACGGTCTGCCTCGTCGAGGCCGGACCGTCAGACGTCGGGGACGCCAACATCCTCCCGCTGTCCGAGTGGATGCACCTGCTGGACTCCGGCTACGACTGGGACTCTCCGGTCGAGCCTCAGGAGCGGGGCAACAGCTTCATGCGCCACGCCCGCGCGAAGGTGCTCGGCGGCTGCTCGTCCCACAATTCGTGCATCGCGTTCTGGCCGCCCGCCGAATGCCTGGACGAATGGGTCGAGCTGGGCGCGACGGGCTGGAGCGCCGCCGAGATCCTGCCGCTGGTAAAGCGTTTGGAGAACAACGACGCTCCTGGCGATCATGGACACGACGGCCCCGTCCGCTTGCAGGACGTCCCTCCGAACGACCCGTGCGGCGTCGCGGTCCTGGAGGCAGCGGCCTCGGCGGGACTGCCGACGGTGGCGTTCAACCGCGGTAAGACGGTGCACAACGGAGCCGGCTGGTTTCAGATCAACGTGGGGGAGGACGGCAGCCGCATGTCGACCTCGCACGCGTACCTGCACCCGATCCTCGAGTCGCGCAGGAACCTCGAGATCCGCACGCACGCGTGGGTCAAGCAGGTGGTGTTCGACGACGAGAAGCGCGCCACCGGAGTCGAGTACCTGACGCCGGACATCCTCACGACCGACACGGTGCGCGCGCGGCGAGAGGTGATCCTCAGCGCCGGTGCGATCGACACTCCCAAGCTGCTGATGCTCTCGGGCATCGGG
>JAOPVI010000165.1 GCA_025966225.1 Mycobacterium sp.
TCTCGATGCGGTCGGAGACCACCGCGACCTGCTCTGGTGTCAGCGGCGGCGTCGAGTCGGGATCGGGATAGGGGACCGCACCGTCGCCGGCCCGGATCGAGTACACCCAATGCCCGTAGGTCGAGGCCAGGTGTCTGGCGGTGGCGGTGTCGTCGGCCACCACCATGTCCGCCGACACCACGACGTACGGTTAGGGCAGCTGCGCGGACGGCTGGAACGTGTCGCGATAGACGTCGACGGCCTCGAGCGCGGTGGCCGGGGTGATGTGATAGCTCGCCACGAACGGGAGCCCGAGGGCGCCTGCCACGCGAGCGCTCTCCCCCTTGCTGCTGCCGAAGACCCACGGCCACAACGTGGTCCGCTCGCCGGGCACCACATGCGACTCGACGCCGTCGGCCGCGTACGTGCCGCCGAGCAGCGCAAGGATGTCGGCGACCTGATCCGAGAAGTCCGGCGTCACGGCCCCGGGTTGCTGCAGCGCCGCCATTCTGGCCTGCAGCCGCGGGTTCTTCATCAGCGCGCTGACGTCGAACGGCAGCGGGATCACGACGCCGTCGACCTCACGTCGTTCGCGCGGCGGCTTCGGCGGAGCGTCCTTCGGCCTTGGCGGCGGTGGCTTGCGATGGCCCGACCGGCCGACCCCGAGGTCGATGCGACCGGGGTGAAATGCGTCGAGGATGCCGAAACTCTCGACGACGGCGACGGCGGTCGTATGGCCGAGTTGTACCGCCGCGGTGCCGACGCGGATTCGCTCGGTCGCGGCGGCGAGTTGCCCGACGAGCACCGCGGGCGACGAACTGGCGACCGCGACGAAGTGATGTTCGGCAATCCAGTACCGCCGATAGCCCCAGCGTTCGGCGTGCTGGGCCAGCTCGACGGCGTTGTGCAGTGCCGTTGCGGCATCGCTGCCCGCGGTGACGGGCGCGAGGTCCAGCACTGACAGCGGAACATTCCCTGTCGCTTCGCTCGCCCCCATCACATTCACGATTGCCCCGCATAGCGATTGACTGCGACGGGCAGGCCCAGGCGCTGGCGCAGCGGCTCGGCTGAGTACGCCGTGCGAAAGACCCCAGCCCGCTGCAGCAGCGGCACCACCTCGTCGACGATGAACGGTAGATCGATCGCATTCACTGCCGGGCGGAGCCGCACGCCGTCGACCCCGATGCGCTGCCACCGCAGCAGTAGCTCCACCAACTCCGGAGCACTGCCGTCGACCACCACCGCATCCGACCGGGTGTCGACCACGCCCGACGAGGCGACGTAGACGTCGGCGTAGACCTTCAGCGCTGCGCCACCCACTTCTGCGAGCTCCCCGAGAATGGCCCGCAGCGAGCCGTCGTCAATCGGGGTGATGAACACGAGATCGGCACTGCGGGCGGCGAATTCGTAGATCGGTCTGGCGTGCGCCAGGGCGGCGACGACGGGCTGGCCCTGCGGCGATCGCGGGGTGATCGACGGGCCTTTGACCGAGAAGTACTCCCCGACGAAGTCGACGTAGTGCAGCTTGTCCCTGTCCACGTAGCGACCGGTGGCGACGTCGCGGATGACGGCGTCGTCCTCCCAGCTGTCCCACAATCGGCGCACCACCTCGACCGCGTCAGTGGCCTCTTCGAACAGGTCCGCGGTCGTGACGTCGCGTCTTCCGAAGAGCGCGGCCTCGTGCGGTGCGCCACTGACCCGGGGTTGCCAGCCCGCCCGACCGCCGGAGATGAAGTCAAGCGTCGCAATTGCCTTCGACACGTGAAAGGGCTCGGTGTGGGTGACCGTGGCGACCGGAATCAGTCCGAGGTGCGACGTGGCGGGGGCGACCCGCGATGCGACCATGACGGCGTCGGGTCGGCCGGCCAGCCAGCGGGGCTCGAGGCCCGGCCTGCGTCGTCGCTGCGGCGTGAGCCCGTCGTCGAAGGTGACGAAGTCCAGCAGGCCGCGCTCGGCCGTCGCAGCCAGCCCCGCCCAGTAGCGACCGCTGAGAATCGGTTGGCGGTCAGGGGTATGGCGCCACGACTCCGGGTGCCAGCCGTAACCCTCCAGCGCGACGGCCACGTGCAGGTCGGTCACGGAAGCCCTCTGCTGTTCGCGCAAGCGCTCATCGCCAGATCCTTGGCGAACGCCATCGGATAGACCTCGCCCTCCGCAGGCAGTGGTTCGGCCAACCGGCGATAACCGGTGGCCAGGTACAGCGCCTCGGCCTCGGGCTGACGGTCGCCCGTGGTCAGGTAGACGCGGCGGTACCCGCGCGCCGCGATCTCGCGCTCCAGTGCGGACAACAACGTCCGCGCGTAGCCGTGCCTGCGGTGGCGCGCGTCGGTCCAGATGCGTTTGAGTTCGGCGGTGTCGTCGTCGAAGCGGCGGAACGCCCCGCCCGTGACGGGCACGTCGCCGAGCAGCCCGACGAGCATGCCGCCCGCGGGCGACGCGAACTCCGCAGCCGGGTAGCCCCGCAGCCACTCGCCGACTCCGCTGACGGTCCCGCGGTAGCGCGTGGCGTATTCGACCGCGAGTTCGTCCAGCAGCGGCTGCGCCAGCGGGTCGTCCTGACCGACGGGCTGGAAGCGCAATCGACTCACCGCTGACACGAGCATCACCTAACTCTCCAACGCGCGTCGCTCGACGGCATTCCTACAGTTCGTCATCAGATCACGCTGATCGAAATTCGCCGCCGCTCAAACCGTCCGCGGACCCCTTCCAAGCCAAACTTGACAGGTGTAAAGTTTGGCCGCATGGACAACGTCAGAGGCAGGACCATCGCGATCACCGGCGCCGCCCGCGGCATAGGGCATGCCACGGCCAAGGCCTTGCTGGCCCGCGGTGCACGCGTGGTCATCGGCGACCGCGACGTGACGGTGCTCGAGTCCGCGGTCACCGAACTCTCCAAGTTCGGGCAGGTCACCGGCTATCCGCTCGACGTCACCGACCAGGAATCGTTCGCGACGTTCCTCGACAAGGCCCGCGCGGACGGCTCGGCTGGGCACATCGACGTGCTGATCAACAATGCGGGCGTGATGCCCGTCGGTCCGTTCCTCGAACAGTCCGAACAGGCCATCCGCTCGTCCATCGAGGTCAATGTGTGGGGCGTGCTGACCGGCTGTCGGCTGGTACTGCCCGAGATGGTCAAGCGTCGCAGGGGACACATCATCAACATCGCGTCGATGGCAGGCATGGTCGCCGTACCGGGCCAGGTCGTCTACGCCGGGACCAAGTTCGCCGTCGTCGGGCTATCCACCGCCCTCGCCGACGAATTCGCTCCGCAGGGCGTCGAAGTGACGGTCATCCTGCCGACGTTCACCAACACCGAACTGATCGCGGGCACCAAGGCCACCGGAGCGCAGAAGCCGGTGCAACCCGAAGACATCGCCGCGGCGGTCGTGAAGGCCCTCGACAAGCCCAAGACCCACGTGTCCGTGCCTGCCCCGCTCCGGTTCGTCGGCGTCGCCACCTCGATGCTGGGCCCGCGCGGGCGCCGCTGGCTCTCCAAGAAGATGGGCAACGATCGCGTCTTCCTCGACTTCGACAGGGCGGCGCGCCAGGGCTACGAGGACCGCGCGCAGACGGCCACCGGAGTCATCGAGAAGGAGTAGGGCCACCGCGTCCGCGCATGATCGCCGCAAGTTCGGCGCGCGTGGTCACTCCGATGCGCTGGCAGGCCCGTAGCACGTGGCCCTCGACGGTTCGCACGGACATGAACAGGCGGTCCGCGATGTCCTTGTTGGTCAGGTCCGCCGACACCAGTTCGGCGACTTCGCGTTGCCGACCCGTCAGCGGAACCGGCGCAGCCAAGCTGCGGGTGGCCGGAGTGCACAGACCGCCGCAGTCGCGGACCAACTGCTCGGCCGTCGCGGCGGCCAGCAGCCCGCTGCCCCGATGCTGTGCGGCCATGAACGCCACCGCCGCCTGAGCCGCAGCGTCCGCCGCAGTGGACTGGTCGCCGATGGCCTGGTAGGCCTGCGACGCCGCGAGCAGGCCTTCGCCACTGGAGATTCGCAATGACTCGGCATGCATCGCAACGGCTTCGGCCAACGGGAGCGCCAACCGATCGGCCAGTTCGCGGGCCCGAGTGGCGAGCGCACCCGACCCGTCGGTGACTCCCCACTGCAGCGCGGCCTGCAGGCAGGCCACCTCGTGGGTGGGCTGCTCCCGACCGCGGGCCATCTTCGATTCGGCCAGCACCGTCTCGATCGCTTCTGCGAGCGAGCCGCCCGCCGCCTGGCTCCAACCCGTCGCCAACGCCAGCCCCGTCTGCATGAAGAGGAAGTCCGGCTGAACGCCGCGGCGCGCCTCGGCAAGCATCACCGCGGACGCCTCGGCATCGCCCAACTTGGCATACATCTCGGCCAGCGCGAAAGTACATGCGGGCCGCAAACCCGTTGTGATGCCATGGTTTTCGACGCCAGCAAGGGCTTCTCGCAGCATCGCCCCCGCAGCATGAAGGTCGCCACGCATCAGTTCTGCATGGCCGAGCAGGAATATCAGGTTGGCATAAGCCAGCCCCGGCGCATCCTTGGCCAGGTCGGACAGCAGATTCGCCGCGGTTTGGCATTCCGCGATGCGGCCGGTCAGCCGACATGCCCGTGCGTACACGCCGCCTGCCCAGAAGCGAAAGTGTGCGGACTCGTAGGAGTTCGTCGCACGGTCGAGTCCCGCACGGGCCACCGACGTGAGGTCCTCGGTGTGCCCCAGCGCGCCACACGCCATCACGAATGCCACCGCGGCCAGCATCGCGCCGAGGTCGGAGAGTTTCTCGGCGTTCAGGGCCGCGCGGGCCTTCTGCTCGGCGGAGCCGCACCGTGCGAACACCGCGTCGACGCAGGCTTCGACGGCGAACCGTTCCGCGCGCTGGGCATCGGTCTCGGAACCCAGCGCAAGCTCGGTCAAGATATGCGCGGCCTCGGCGGGCCGACCCAGCATCCAGATCAGGTTCGCCGCTCGGATGGTCGCCCACCGATGACGGTCGTCGCCGCCGCGCTCGACGAGCGCGCGGAGCAGTTCCTCCGCCTTTGCGCCCTCACCGGCCAGGAAGCGGTTGATCGCCTGAAGCTCGAAGGCCTCGACCGAACCAAGCGCCGCGGCAGCTTCAGCGAACCGGTCCGCGAGGTCGAGGTCGAGCAGTCTCATGGTGTGCCTGGCGGCATCGATGAAGAGCTCCGCGTCCGAGACCTGGTCGGATTCGAGCACCAGAAGCGCGCGGCGCACCGTCGCCTGCGGGTCACGGTCGGGGTCGGCAGACAGTCGCCGGGCCAGCTCACCACGCACCGCCGATAGATGCAGCTCTCCGACCGCGGCTCGCCGTAGTTCACCGAACAACGGGTGCGCGAGCCGCGCCATCAGCGTGCCGCCGGTGCGCTCCACGGTGACGAGGTGTTGGTGGTCGGCAGCCTCGAGTTGTTCGCGCCCGACCAGGTCGGCAAGGACCTCGGCCTCGAGCGGCTCGCACTGGGACAGCATGTCGACGACGCGGGCCAGCTCGGGAGACAACCGGTCCAGCTGGCTGCCGACGAGATCGCTCATGCTCTGAGAGACGGCGACGCCGCCGTCCCAGATCCAGAATCCGGCCGCCTTCCGAATCCGGTCGGCCGCCACCTGGTCCCTGACCAGCTGTTGCAGGTAGAGCGGATTACCTCCGGTGAGCTGCCAAAACCGTTTCGCACTACGCGCCGCGATGGGACCGCCGAGCAGATCCTCGACCATGGCCTGACTTGCTTCCTCCGACAGCGGATCCAAGTCCAGCCTGGCCAGTAAGCCGTCCTTCCACAACGCAGTCACGGCGTCGGGCTGAGCGCTACCGGTGCGCACGGTCACCACCAGCCGGGCCTCGCGGGTCTGGGCGAGGTGGTGAATGACGTGCGCGGAGTACCCGTCGAGCAGGTGCGCGTCGTCGACGCCGATCAGATGTCGGACCTTGCCCCGCCCGTCCACGAGTGAATCGATGACCCGCCGCACGCTGGGAGCGGGCTCGGTCATCGCGGTCATCGCTTCGCCACTAAGCGTTGTGGTGAACGCGCCCAATGGAATCGGGCGGGCCGATGCCGTCCCGACGACCCAACTGGTTTGTATGCCCGCCCCGGCCGCACGGGCCATCAACTCGCGGGCAAGCCTCGTTTTACCCACGCCAGCCGCCCCGGCGATCACCACGCCCGCGTACTTGCTGACCCCGCCCAGTGCCCGCCGCAACTCCGCCAGTTCTGTGTCGCGTCCGGTCAGCGCATCACCGCTGATCACGGCCAAAACTATAGCCGCGTCACAGGGATAGGGCAGCTAAACAACAGGCAAATCGTCGGGCCAAGTTGGGAAGCGGGTCGCCCACCATGCCCCGCACCATCCGCGAGCGTGCGCGTTTGCAGGCGACACGCCGCCCATTTTCGCGAATTTGCGCACCCTCGCGAAGACGCCAAAACTCTTGCGTCACTGTGGTTTCAGTGGCCACAAAGCGGGGCCGAGTTATCGGTAGATCGAACGAGTGTTCGAGATATATGAGTTCGCGTCCGGTGCTTGCCGCGCTGCGCGCCGCCTATACCGAGCTGGCCGCGCTGCCGGTGGACGCGCTGACCCCCACCCCGAGCTGCTCACCGTGCTCGACGGACTGGAATCCCTCAACGGTCGACTGCCCACCCAATCGCACCGGATCATCGCCCGGTTGGCCGCCGAGGCGTCCCGACGCAGTTGGGGGCCGAGAACCTGCGCGAGGTGCTGACCCAGCGGTTGATGATCTCGAAGGCCGAGGCCACCCGCCCCCGACGATGCCGAACGCCGCAAACGCGGCTTGTGGAACGGGCCGCAAGGCGCCGACGGGATGGTCCCGGTCAAGGGCAACCTGGATCCGCAGACCTGGGCCACCGTCGAAGCCGTCTTCGCCAAGTGGGCCGGCCCCGGGATGTGCAACCCCGCCGACGAGGCCCCGTGCATCAGCGGTACCCAGCCAAGCCCAGCTCGACGCCGATGCGCGGACGCTGGGGCAACGCCAGCACGACACACTGACCACACCCCGAGCGCATCCTCAGACCACCCGACGAGGACGACCCCTAGCCGAACGTCGGCTGCGGATCGCCGAATCGATACGCCTCGATCACGTCGAGTCGCGCCACCAGGTCGTCGACGCTGAAGGTGTAGTCCCGGCCTGCCTCGCTGGAACCGACGAGGATGACGTGCGGTTCGGCGGGATCGGTTATCCAGATTCGAGTGACGGGTTCGATCGACTCGTCCTCGAGCTCGGCGCCGGAAGCCGGGTAGTACCAAGTGATGAAGCTCTCCGTGGAGAACTCCCTATCGAATTCCCAACCCCGGCCCACGATCTGGTTCGCGATGCGCGCCACGCCCTCGACGTCTGCCTGGACGTCATCGGGTAACCAGCGATCGTTCCGCGCGGTGATCCGTCGCTTACGCCGTGCCTTCTTTGCTGCCGTCGACTTGGACACCGACCGATGCTATGACGCCAGGCGACCAATACAGTGCAACCAGGCTGACTAGCTGAGCGCCCGGTCCAAGTCCGCGATCAGGTCCTCGGTGCCTTCCAATCCGATGGACACCCGAACTACCCCGTCTCCCAAGCCAATTGCCGCGCGCCCCTCCGGCCCCATGGCGCGGTGCGTCGTGGTGGCTGGATGCGTGATCAACGACTTCGCGTCGCCGAGGTTGTTGGAGATGTCGATCACCTGGAGCTTGTCCAGCACTTCGAACGCGCGCTCCTTGGCGGCTCCGGCCGAATTGCCGGCTCCGCCGGCGCCGGCCAACTCGAACGTGACGACCGTTCCACCGCCGCGCATCTGACGCTTCGCCAGGTCGTACTGCGGATGCGACTCCAGGAACGGATACTTCACCCACGCCACCGAAGGGTGGTCCTCGAGGAACTTCGCCACCCGGTGCGCCGACGCGTTGGAGTAGTCCACGCGGACGGCCAACGTCTCGAGTCCCTTCAACATCGTCCACGCGTTGAAGGCGCTCATTGCCGGACCGGTGTGCCGCATCAGCTTCTGCACGGGTCCGTCGATGTACTCCTTGTCCCCGAGGATCGCCCCACCGAGTACGCGGCCCTGGCCGTCGATGTGCTTGGTGCCGGAGTACACCACGACATCGGCCCCCAGCGGGAGGCCCTGCTGTAGCAGCGGGGTGGCAAAGACGTTGTCCAGCACCACCTTTGCGCCCGCCGAATGGGCCAGCTCGCACACCGCAGCGATGTCGACGAGGGATTGCATAGGGTTGGACGGCGTCTCGAAGAACACCGCCTGCGTCGGCACCGACAACGCCTCCTCCCACTGGGAGAGGTCCTCGCCGTCGACGAACACCGTCTCGACACCCCACCGCGGCAGGATCTCATTGCACACCACGAAGCACGATCCGAACAGGCTGCGCGCGGCCACCAGCCGGTCACCGGCCCCCAGCAGCGCGCCAAGGGACGTGAACACCGCGGCCATTCCGGTGGCCGTCGCAAAGCATGCGGGCGCCCCCTCGATGAGCCGCAGCCGCTCCTCGAACATCGAGATGGTCGGGTTGCCGTATCGCGAGTAGACGTAGCGGTCGATGTCTCCGGTGAACGCCTTCTCGGCGTCGGACGCCGTTTTGTAGACATACCCGGACGTCAGGTACATCGCCTCGGCGGTCTCCTCGAAGCCCGACCGCAGCAGCCCACCGCGCACACCGATGGTGGCCTGGCTGACGCCATCGGGTAGCGGCGTCGGGATTCGGACGGACGGGACCGGCTGATCGGAATTGGTCATGACTGCGTCCACGGAAGTCCGACGGCCCGCCATCCGGTGCCGCCGCGATGCTTCTGCTCGTCGAGGTTGCCCTCGAAACCATCGAGCACGTTGTAGGACGGGGTGATGCCCGCGTCGGTCGCGGCCTCGGCGGCTCCGATGGACCTGTTGCCCGAACGACACAGGAAGACCACTGGCCGCTCACCGGGCGTGACACCTGCCGCGACCAGCTCGTCGACGAAGCCGTCGTTGTGCGTGCCGTCGGCGCCGTTCCATTCGATGTAGACGACGTCGCGCCCGAGGCTGGAGATGTCGGCCACGCCTACCCAGCGCCATTCGGCCGCCGTTCGGCAGTCCACCAGCACGGCGTCGGGGTCGTCGTTCAGCAATTTCCACGCCTCTTCAGGCGTGATGTCTCCGGCATAACTCACGACGGCGAGTGTCCCATAACTAGCTGGAACAAACCTTCCACGCCCCGTCCTCGCGGACCAGGGTCACTTCGGCGCTCGACGTGGTGTCCGGAGTCTTGTCGAAGTGATAGCTCACCTTGACCGTCGCCCGCTCCCCTGCGATCCGGATATCGGAGACTCCGTCGACGTAACGCTCGCCGCTCTTCGCGATCGAGTCGCGCTGACCAGTGAGGACGTCGGCTTCATTGCGCTGGTTGGCACGACACGTGAACCCACGGAAGTCGGCGTAGTCCTGGCGTTGCAGAGCGTCGTTCTGACCAACGACGGCGCCCCTCAGCTGCTGGTCCGGCGTCGTATCGGAACCGCCGAAGACATCGAACGCGACGATTCCGATCACCACGAGCAGGATGATTGCCAGCGCCCCGAGAAAGGGCGCCATCGTGGGCCGGTCCGAAGGCCAATCGGACGCGTCCGATGCTTCGGAACTGGTCACGACTCGAGATTGGACAGCGCGACCGCCAAGCGATGCGCCCTGTCCCGGGCCCGCACGACGTCTGGCGCGGAGGCCAGCGCCGCCGACGACCCACCCACGCGTCGCACGTCGGTCTCCGGGATCGTCAGCGCCTCGGCCAACACGTGGACCGGCACCGTCGACTCGGCGGCGTCACCAACCTCGGCTGCCGCGGGCGAGATCATGATGGTGTCGAGCGGCAACCCCAGAATCCCTCTGGCGTGCAGTTCGAACTGCGAAAGGCGTTGCGACCGTAGCGTCACGAGGCCCGTATCGCCGGTCAGCACGTCCACGGTCGAGAAGTAGACCTCGTCGTCGCGCACCAACAGTTCGACGCTGAAGACCCCGCGTCCACCGAGCGAATTGACGATGCGCGCCGCGATCGAACGGGCGGCGTCGAGCGCCGCGGGGGGCATCGGCTGTGGCTGCCACGCCTCCAGCGGTCCCTCGGGGTGCTCACGGTGGCCGATCGGTTCGCAGAAGTGCACCGCGGGGCCCGACTGGCCGGTGGTGCGCACCGTGAGCAGGGTGAGCTCCTCGTCTACGTCGACGAGGGTCTCGGCCATCACGCGTGTCCCGGTCGCCGACGGCGCATTGGTGGCCATCCGCCACGCGGGTTCGACGTCTTCGGGCCGCAGCATGACCGACCGCCCATCGGACTGTGCGGCGCTCAACGGCGTGACGGCAAGCGGGAATCCGGCGTGGTCGGCGACCGCCTCGAGCTCTGCTTCCGACGAAGCGAACCAGAACGGCACGGTCGGCAGCCCCAGTTCGTCGGCGGCAAGCCGACGCAGCCCCTCCCGATCGAGACTGAGCCGCATGGCGCGAGGCCCGGGAAACACCTCGACGCCGGAGCGCTCCGCGGCGGCGATCAGCACGTCGGCGGGCACGTCCGCAGACGTCGCGACGACGAAGCCGGGAGCGTGCTCGGACAACAGGGCGGTGAGATGCTCTGCGTCATCCCAGTGTTCGACGGCGATCACCACGGCCCCGAGGCGCTCGAACGCCAGCTCGAGTTCGCGGCCCGCGTCACCCGGGCCGAGCAACATAACCTTGACATCGCTGGGCACAATCCCCAAGTCGCTGCGCTCCTGCCCGCCGGAAGTTTCACTCATCGCCTGACCACCCTGCCAGAGAGTCAGCCCAACTGGAGGTCGACATAGCACCACCGCCAATTCTCGCCAGGCTCGACCGAACGCATCACCGAGTGTTCCGTCTGATGAAAGTGCGCATTGGCGTGCTGGTGCGGGCTGGAGTCACAACAGCCGACGTGCCCACAGGTGAGACACATGCGCAGGTGCGCCCAGGTATCGTCGCCGTGCTCGGTGCATTCACCGCAGCGACCCGGCGTCAGCGGCTCCGGCTCGTCGGCACCGGCGGCCGTGGACAGGTGCTCGCAAGTTTGTGGCGGGGAATTAACGTCGCTTCGCCGCGTTCTCCTCCGCATGCTGTCCAAGGATAGGGACAGGCCCCGGGTTCCCTTGAAGCACGGTCACGTTCAACGGCAGGTCTGATCTAACGGCAGGGAGGTTCGGCACGTGGGTGCCCCGTTACTCGTGGTCCTGGTGATCTCGGTGTTGTTGGCCGGGGTGGCGCGTCGCTACGACGTGTCCTCGCCGCTGGCGCTCGTCGTCGCCGGGCTGCTGGCGGGCCTGATCCCCGGCCTGCACGGCATCGAGCTCGATCCCGAACTGGTCTTGTTCGTGATCCTTCCGCCGCTGCTCTGGTCGGCCGGGCTGGAGAGCAGCTACGTGGACTTGCGCAGGAACATGCGTCCCATCGGGCTGCTGGCGGTTGGACTGCCCTTGGCGACCACCTTCGCGGTCGGGGTGGTGGCGTTCCACACGGTGCCCGAGCTGACGATCGCCGCGGCGTTGACACTCGGCGCGATCGTCGCGCCGCCAGACGCGGTGTCGGCCACGGCGATCGGGCGCAGGCTCGGGCTCCCGCGCGAGATCATGACCCTGCTCGGCGGCGAAAGCCTGCTGAACGACGCCACCGCGCTGACGGCCTACAAGGTCGCGCTCGCGGCTGCCGTCGGCACGGCGGCCACCTGGCAGTCGGGACTCGGCACGTTCGTGCTGGCGGCCGCAGGCGGCGGTGTGATCGGCGTCCTGATCGGTCAGTTGATCGTCTACGTCAGGGCGTGGTTCGACGACCCGCTGGTCGAGAGCGCGATCGGGTTGGCCGCCCCGTTCTTCATCTACTTCGTCGCCGAGGAGGTCCACGGCTCGGGGGTGATCGCCGTCGTGGTGGCCGCGCTCATCCTCGGACAGCGGTCGACGCACGCCGGCTACGCCACCCGCCTGCAGGACACTGCGGTGTGGAGGGCCGTTCAGCTGGTGCTCGAGTCATTCGCGTTCCTGCTGATCGGCTTGCAACTCCCGACGGTCATCGGCGAGCTCGCGGGCATCAGGGCATCCACCCTGGCCATCGCGTCGGTGTCCGTTTTGGCGACGGTGATCGGGGTGCGCATGGTGTGGGTGTACGTATTCGCCTACCTGCCGCGCATGTTGTCGGCCCGGATCCGCGAGCGACAACCGCGACAACCCACCAAGTCGGAGGTCTTCATCGTCGCGTGGGCGGGGATGCGAGGCGTGGTGTCGTTGGCCGCCGCGTTCGCCGTCCCGCTGACGACGGCCTCGGGTGGTCAGTTCCCCGGGCGCCCGCAGCTCGTCTTCCTGACGTTCGTCGTGGTCATCGGGACGCTGCTATTGCACGGAATGACCCTGCCCTGGCTCATCAGGGTGCTCGACGTGGAGAGCGACGACGACCAGCGGGACGCGTTGCAAAGGGCAGCCGCGCAGACCAAGGCCGCGAGCGCCGCCGCCGCCCGACTCGACGAGGTCCTTGCCGATCAACGGCCCGGCTCCCGGGTTCACGCGGCCGCTGACATCCTGCGCGGCTGGAACGAGCGCAGGCAACTCTCGGCCTGGGAGAGCCTTGGCCGCGGACCTGACGAGATCGGCGAGGCCCCGTCGGCGGCCTTCAAGAGGCTGCGGCTGGAAATGCTTGCGGCCGAACGCGAATCGTTCATCGAAGAACGCGACGCGGGCAGGATCAGCGACGAGGTGCTGCGGTCGGTGTTACACGGACTCGACCTCGAAGAGGCGACCCTCAACCGGGATTGACGGCGGTGCTCGTAGGCGCCGCCAGGTCGTCCCGGAAGCTACGCATGGCCTCGACCATTGCGCCGAACACGCGGTGGGCGGCCTCGAGATCGTCGTCCGGCAGGTGGGCCATGGCCTGCTCGTTGTGCTTCGACAGCCTGCTGAAGAACTCGAGGGCGATCGACATGCCGTGCTGGCCGTAGCGAAGGATGACCTTCCTACGATCTCTGGGATCCGTCTCCCGCCGCAGGTGTCCGTTGTCCGCCATGCGTTCGACGAGATACGTGATGGCCGCGCCGGAAAGGCCCATCTGCTTGCGCAAGTCGCCTGCAGTGAGCTGGACGCCCGAACCCTCCGCGAGCATGACGAACAGCAGCGCCCGAAATTCGTTGGCGGACACGTCGTTCTGCGCTGAGAAACTTCGGGCAATCCAGTCCGCCTCGGACGTCAGTTCGCGAAGGTCGGTCCCGATGCGACGTTCGAGCCGGGTCCTGGATTCGGCGGTATCGGTCCGATCGGACTTCATTGCGTTTCCTTTGGCCACGGCTGTACCTACAGGGTAGTGCGGTATGTGCAGCAACTTCGCGTGATCATTCAAAAAGCAAAATAAGTGCCGGCTTCGAAGTGGGGACTACCGTTTCAACCGTGCAAGACAGTCTGGTCGACACCGTGCTCGGTGAAATTCGCGTCCAAGTCAGCGGCACCGGCCAGCCCATCATGTTCTGGCCGAGCCTGTTGATGACCGGCGACATGTGGTCGGCACAGGCGGCCCACTTCGGTCGCGACCACCAGGTCATCCTGGTCGACTCCCCCGGGCACGGGAAAAGTCAAAAGCTCACTGCGCCTTTTACATTCGCAGAATGCGCGCAGTGCATCGTCGACGTGCTAGACGGTCTCGACGTCGAGCGCGCGCACTTCGTCGGCAACTCCTGGGGCGGGATGATCGGCGGCACGTTCGCCGCCACCCACCCCGACCGCATCGGCAAGGCGGTGCTGATGAACTGCACGGCGTCGGCCGCGGGCCGGTGGCAGAAGCTCGAGTACGGCGCCCTGCTTCAGGTGGCCGGTCTGCTTGGCGGAATCCGTCCACCCCTGACGCGCTCGGTGCTCAAGGCGTTCCTCGGGCCCACCACCTTTCGCACTCGCCCAGAGGTCGTCGCGTTCGTGCGCGACACCGTGTGCGCCGACGACCTCGACTCCTGCGCGTGGGCGGTGCGCAGCGTGGTGCCGCGTCGGCCCGACCAACGGGCCTTGTTGGGCGGCATCACCACGCCCGTGTTGGTCGTCGCCGGCGTCGAGGACGCCACGTTCCCCAACTCCGAGACCAAGGCGATGGCCGACGCCATCCCCGGCGCCGAGTTCGTCGTGCTCGACGGGGTGGCCCACCTGGCCGCGCTCGAGGATCCCGCCACGGTCAATCAGCTGATCGAGAACTTTCTGTTGCGGGCTTCGTCGTGATTTCAGCGTGGTTGCACGGCCGTTTTGTGGCGCATAACCTCTAGCCTTCGCCCGTGTTGGCGGCTGATGAGCCTCCGGTCACCAGGGCCGCTTGCCCGCCAGGGTTGGTGTCGATGTCAGGGCGCTCCCTCTGTTTCGCTCGGCCTGTGTCGTGGCGCTGGATGTTCGGAGGTGTGGACGCCAATTAGTCAGTTATTTTGACTAATGTAGTCGTAGAATGGCCCTAATGGCAACAGGTCCGACGTCACTGACGGGCACGGCGGACGCCTGCAGGACGCAGTAGGCGCAACGCTGCAGAGCCGACGTGGCGGTCGTGTCGGCGGTGATCTGATGCGGCGGTGGTGACGTAATGTGTGTTCCTCATGGGGCGGGTGGGCGATGGAGCCGAGAACGGTATGGACGACGCGCAGCGGGTGGATCTAGGGGTGGCGTTGTTCATCCCGTACCGGTACATGGAGGACCGGATGTTCCGGGCCATCCAGCAGGCCGGGTTCGACGACTGGACCCTGGCTCAGGTCCGGGTATTTCAACGCATCGCCCCGGACGGTTCGCGGCTCACGGACCTCGCTGATCAGGCTCAAGTGAGTAAGCAAAGCGCTGGGGTGCTTGTCGATCAACTGGAACGCTTGGGCTATGTCCGCCGGGTCCCCGACCCGACCGATGGGCGCGCCCGGTTGATCGTGATCGAGGAACGTGGCCGCCGAGCCGCCGAGGTGGCCACCGCGACATCGGCCGAGATCCTCGCGGAGTGGACGGCCTACCTGGGCACCCGCAACTTCACCTTGTTGCACCAGATCCTGGATCAACTCCGCGAGATCACCGACCCCTACGCGCACAAACCCTACCCACGCTGCGGCTCCACCCGCGACCCCCGAGCGCTGGCGACCCACTCGGGTCGGCGGGCGTCACTTGCCCTTGACATAGTCAGATCTGTTTACTAGTTTCGTCAGTGGCTCTGACGTTGTTCCGACTATGGACGGGGTTGCCACGATGCCGGTGCCCCGGCGAGCCGGACCCGTCGCCGCACCACCCACCAGAAGGAGTATCGGCATGAGTATCAGCCTGACCTGCGGTCCGTCCGGCGCCGTCATCACCGGGGACACCGAGGAGGAGTTGGTCCGCAAAGTGCAGGCCCACGCCCGTGCACACGAGAACACCGAACTGTCCCGTGAGCGCATCCTCGCTCAGCTCCGCGGTAGGGACCCCCAGCGGCCCATCGACGTGGCGGCCTGGGCCGCGATGACCGCGCCGAGCCCCGCGCAAAAGCTGTGCGACACCAGCGACATGGTGATCGTGCACCGCATGTTCCGCCGCGAATGCGCCCTGCTGCCCCAACTCGTCGCCGCAGTAGCTGGCGGCGACCTCGCCCGGGCCCGCACCGTGGCCGGGCATGCCCGCGAAGTACTCGACATGCTCCATCACCACCACGTGGGCGAGGACGAACTGCTCTGGCCGAGGCTGTCAGCGCGGACCCGATTCCACTCCGATCTGCTCGCCCGCATGGACAGCCAGCACGAGGGCCTCGCGGTGCTGCTCGAGCACGCAGCGACAGCGTTCACCGCGTGGCAGCACGCGCCCACGGAGCCCACCAGCACCGCCCTCACCGCGCTCCTGGAACAGCTCTCGACGGGACTCAACGAGCACTTCGACGAGGAGGAAGCGGCGGTCCTGCCGATCGTAGAACGCGTCATCACCGCCGCCGAATACCAGGAGGTGGGCCAACGGGGACTGGTGTCGATACCCCTAACCCGGCGCCTGGTCGTGCTGGGCTACCTGCTCGAAGGTGCCACCCCACAGGAACGAAGCGACTTCCTGGCAGCCATCCCCCTACCCGCCCGGCTGGCCTACCGCCTCATCGGAGCACGCCAACACCGCCACGAGACCACTCGACTGCGCAGTCCGCTACACCCCTGAACGGACCACGGTCCCGGATCACCAGCCGGTGAGAACCGGCCCGTCCCACCGGCAGTGCCGACCGTCCAACCAATGACAAACGAGAGTAGAAGGAGATGGTTGATGAGCTTTGACAACCCCCATGGCACCCGCGGTGCCCGCCAGCCCGGCGGGAAGCTGATGGCCTGGATGAACACCTGGAACATGAACCGGATCCGCGGCAACGCCACCAAGGTAATGGGCATGCAGGCGCTGGTCCTGAGCACCGTCGGCGCCAAGAGCGGCACCCCACGCCACACCCCGGTCGCCTACTTCCCCGACGGCGCCGACAGCTGGCTGATCGTCGCGTC
>JAOPVI010000177.1 GCA_025966225.1 Mycobacterium sp.
ACTGGTGCAGTTCGGCGTCCGGGTCGCTCCACCCGATGTCACCGTTCGTGTCGGCGATGTAGCCGTCCACCGAGACATTCATGCCGTAAGTCAGTTTGCCCATGCGGGTTAGACCACCACACGGACGGAAACTCATCGGATGACGAATTGCCACGACCCGGCCACGAGTTGCCGTGTAGCACTTCCCGGACGATTCGGCCGCTTACCCGACTCCTGATTGTCGAGTGATGTCGACGCCGTGGTTTGTGGGCATACCGCGCACACAGACCCCGGGACGCCGGCACCAGAAGCCTTCCACCGCCGGCACCACTCGGAGAAGGCGCAATCCCCCATGGCGTTGAGCTCCTCCACCAACGACAGCACGGCCAACCGCTTCGGGTGCGCTCCATTCGGAAGACTCGCTCCGCATCCTGCGTGCGGATACCGAAGAACCCTGAGCGCGGTCGTTGCCACCCTCGCCCGTTTCTGTGTGGGACGAACCGCATTATGTCACTGTGACGAATTGGGGCGCTCCAGCCGGACACCCAAATAAATTGCCGTGCAGGACTTCTCGGACAATTCGAGCCTCGAAGTGACTCCCGATCGCCGGTGGTCGCAGTTCTGTGTTGCGCGCCGGTTTCCCATCGGTTTGCGGCCGCAGTCGCGAACGAATCGCGATCTCGCGATGGCCTCAAGTGACTTAACAAGCTCATAGCCTCTGCCCGACTGACGCATAGACGGGGTGCCTAACGTCCTTCTCATAGGAAAGGAAAACCATAATGAATCTCAAGCACATAGTCGGGGTTGCAGCAATCGCCGGTATGACCGGACTCGGTGCCATCGGCCTGGGCGCAGGGGTCGCTAACGCCGCCCCAGCGTCGTCGGTTGCCAGCGCCGTGTACTCGGCATCGCCGCAAAGTCATCCGGCAGTCCCAAACCAGGGCTCAGTTCAACCAGTCGACTTCGGACACGGTGGCTACGGACACGGTGGCGACGGACGCGGAGGGTACGACCGCGGAGGGTACGACCGCGGAGGCTACGGAGGCTACGCACCCGGTGGTTACGGACCTGGCTACGACTGGGCACCACCACCGCCGCCGATTTGCATACCGTTCCTACCGTGCTAGCGCTTCCCTCGCGCTCGGGACATCGCGCGCGTTGACCTGCTAGCTGCCGGCGCCTGGGCCCTTGTGGGTGACCGCATGTGCCTGGGCGCCGCCGGTTCGACACAGTTTGAGTCACCCGGTCCCCCGGGTAAAAGTTACTGTCCTGCATCAGTTTACGACCGTTCGATGGATGGATTGATTATCCACCTTCTGTATGCGAGCCGATTCCAGCGATGAGCTACGGTTTCACCAGCGCGGGGCGGAGTCGGTGCGGCGGCGAAATCTCAGCGTCGGCGGCGATATCGTCGACAACCGCAGTGGCCCACTCGATGAGACCGTCGACATCCACACCGTACGGCGCCGGATGAGCTATCTGGCCCAAGCGATCAGACCCGCGTCGGAGCAAAGCGGCCGCACCATCGAGGTTGCCGCGCTGCACGTGAACGATGCCAACGGCAAGCTGGGCCAGGCCTTGCCACAGCGATCTCTCGGCGTCCGGACCATTTTTCCACGCGGCCTCGAGTACCTCGTGCGCGCTGAACGCTAGGTCCTGGTTCAGCAGATCCTGGGCGTAGGCAAGAGATTCAGACGGTGGCAGCTCGAGATCCTCCGGGATCCGCGGCACGCCGGCACTGCCGGGCGGTAGAAGTCGGCCCAGGGCGTCACGAGGGCGGGCGTTGCGAGGCCGACCGGACTCGTCGCGATCGCGTTGGGCCATGTCTCCATCATGGTCGACGCGACAGTCGACGCATCGGCATGGGTCCTGTCCCTCGATGACGGGACCGAACGCAATCACACGTCAAGCACCAGACCCTTCCGGGCTTCTGGCGCGCAGCCGTCGAGGATGAACCTAGATGGCGGCGCCAGACGGTGTCGTCACCGTCGGCCATTGCGATTACGTTCGACATCGCCCAGACGACGGTGGCCACGTCCGGTGGACCGTAATCACGTCGCAGTGCACCGGCCGCCTGCGCGCGCTGGACCATATCCGCCAGCACGCCACCGGATGCCCGCATTGGGCAGCGATGTCCATAGGCCCGATCGGACTCCGTGCGATCGCGTCATTGAGGGCTCGGTCGCCGGCGCGACCTGGCTCTACGCGGCGGTAGGCCGAGGCGATCCGCATCCTCAAGGAAGCCGGACGTACCGAGGGCTAATGGCCGGACCCCATGAACTGCTCCACGCCGAACGAGAGTCGTTCAATGGTCGTACAGGTCGCAGCTACTACACGGCGAACGAGAGGCGTTCACTGGTGGGTACAGGTGGCCGGCGCAGCGGGCGCACGGTTGGTAGTCCAGGGCTGAATGCCCGCGGTCGTGGTTGTAGTCGTGTTTCCAGTCGCTGATGACCACGCGGGCTGGGCCAGTGACCAGAAGCTGTTGATGTTGAGGCACTCGTCGCCGATGCGGGAGTTGAACGATTCGACGTCCATGTGAGGAATTGATCGTCACTCGCTTCATTCAGCCCGTCGCCTTGTCGAGGTACTGCAGCAACTCGTGGGCCGCCAACTCGACGTCCTTGTGGCGCCATTCGGACGCCCGGTAGACACACGCGATCAACGCCGTGCGGTGCACCCGCCGAAAGTCGCCATAGACGAATGCGTACCGCGCCTTCGTCTCATCCTGGGCCCCCTCGGTGAGTCCGAGGTGCCACTGCGCATAGTCGTCCCAGCCGTGGTTCTCGAGATAGGCATTTTGGTCGTCCGCCTTCGGCTGCACGTCGCCCCAATCGCTGTCGAGCACGTATTGACGTGCATCAATGAGCTGGCGCGCCTTGGTGACCGCGGCCGCGTTGAGTGCATACTTCGCCATAGCGGGTAGGTATACCCGATCGCGCAGCGGGTTACACCAACACTGCCCGGAGCCATCCTTACGTCACGGTGACGATTGCGACTCAGGTGGAATACGTTGGAAGAGTTCATATTTGGCGAACATATCCCACGCCGTTTCGGTACCCCCGTTGGACGTGACACTATCGACAGCATGATCACCGGGCTTGCACACAGCGGTGTGTGCGTTCAGGACTGTGAAGCAGCGGTCGCGTTCTATCGCGACGTACTGGGCATGACCGTCCTGTCCCCGCCGTACGTCATGGACAACGACGCGATCCGGGACGACATGGGTGAGCTATTGCCCGACCCGCGAATGAAGGCCGCGATCGTCGGATTCGGGACCGACGGCGACCGCGTAATCGAGGTGATCGAGTACCTCGCCGATCACGACGGTGACGACCAAGGTGCCCGATCCAGCCTGTCCGACAAGGGCCTGTCGCACGTTGGCCTGATCTGTGAAGACCTCGACGCCACGAAGGCGGAGCTAGCGGAAAAGGGCGTTCGATTCCTCGTCGACGGCATCGCCGACGTGGCCAACGTCCGCACGACGTGGTTCGCCGACCCCTGGGGTGTGGTCTTCATCTTGGTCGAGAAGACCAAGCCTTCACGTCCGTACTTTGCACAATGGTGACAGCCCCCGAATGGGGCCGGATACCAGGTCGCATCATCGCCGAAATCGGCTCTCCCCCATCGTAAGTGATCAGTCGCACGAAGTTGATACGTCACTTGACGAATGGTGTGCGTACCGCGAGGACTACATTCGGTACTTCGGAGCTCGTCCGAAGAAGGTGAAGCGGCAGGCGAACAGCAGCCCCTTCCAATCTGGAGGTCATCATGCGATGGTCGGTGCCGTCTGTCGTACTCGCACTCGTGCTGGCGCTGGCCACGGCATGTGACGGCCGCGGCGAGCGGACCGCGGCAAATGAGTCCTCTACTGCGACATCGACACAAGGAGCACTGGGACCCGAGCACCTTCAACGGGTGGGCACCGTACGGGTGTGCAGCACCGGGGACTACCAACCGTTCACCCATCTCGATGCGCAGGGCCAATGGAGCGGCGTGGACATCGAGATGGCGCAGGACCTCGCCAAACGTCTCGGAGTGAAACTGGAGCTGGTCCAAACCGCGTGGGGGACGTTCATGACGGACCTCGGCACCAAATGCGACGTCGCAATGGGCGGCATCAGCATCAACGCAAGCCGGGCGGCACACGCGCTCTTCACCTCGCCCCTCCTTCGCGACGGCAAGGCGGGCATCGTCCGCTGCACCGACAGCTCCAAATACACGACGCTGACCGACATCGACCGTCCCGGCGTGCGCGTCGTCGTCAATCCCGGCGGCGGTAACGCCGACTTCGATAGTGCCCACCTTCATCATGCGACCGTTGTCACCTACCCCGACAACAACACGATCTTCGGACAGGTCGTCAGCGGTGCCGCAGACGTGATGATCACCGATACCAGCGAGATCCGATTCCAGATCAAACGACATCCCGAGCTTTGCGGGGTCAGCCTCGACCACCCCTTCAATCTCGAGCAGAAGGCATATGTTGTGCCGCAGAGTAACTCGTCCCTTCAGCAATGGATGAACCAGTGGCTCGACATCACGCGCAACGACGGCACGTATGCGGCCATCAGCCGGAAGTACGTCGGCGTCGTGATGACGCCGTGAACGGTGGGACTGCGGTAGGACCGTCCCCTACTGCTCGCCCAGCCCCATCAGTTCGGTGACGCCGTGGTCACGGCCCGCGGTGTAGCCGCCGTCCACCGCGACGGCCTGACCGCTGACGAAGCTGGCGTCCGACGACAGCAGGAACGCTGCCACCGATGCGATCTCGGTCGGCCGCCCAAAACGCCGCAACTTGTGTTCGTGGCGCAGCGCCTCGCGCGGACCCTCGAAACCCGGCATGCCCATGACCGAGTCGAACATCGGCGTCTCGATGAAGCCAGGGCAGATGACGTTGACCCGGATCCCGCTGGGCCCATAGTCGATTGCGGTGTTCTTGGTGAGCAGGACAACGCCGCCCTTGGACGCGTTGTAGGCGCTCCCGCCCGCCGTGCCTTCGATGCCTTCGATGCTGGCGAGGTTGACGATCGCACCGCGCTCGCCATTCACCCGGGCCTGTTGCACCATCTGGGCAAGTGCGGCCCGAGCCACCACGAAGGTGCCTTTGAGGTTGATCCCGACGACCCGGTCCCACTCGTCGTCGGTCAACATGTGGACCGGCCCGCCGCCTGCGACACCTGCCGCGTGCACCACGCCATCGAGGCGACCCGCGGCAGCGACCACCGCCGCCACTGAGGCACCAATGGCGTCGGCGTCGAGCACGTCGCCTTGCTGGTAGCTGAAAAGCTCTCCGAGACCGGCTGGCGCATCGGGTTCGCGGTCGATGCCGACGACGTTGGCGCCCTCACTCAGTAGCCGTTCAACTGTGGCCTTGCCGATGCCCGATGCCGCGCCAGTGACCAGCACGCCCTTACCTTCAAACCTGCCCATCTGCCCAAGAATAGATGGTTCGGTGGACCCGCCTGCCACGTTCCATCGCATCGGTCGCATGCCACCAATACGTCACACTGACTACTGGGATCTGCGCATCCCGATCAATCAGATGTTTTGAACCACAGCCAGTCTCGCTACGCCGAGAGTACCTTCACGATGCCGCTCGAGCCGGCTCGACCGCCAACAGACGCCACGCGGGTAGCGGCGACTCGACCCCTTTGACACGCACGAACTCGCGGGCCCCCAAGGCAGCAGCGCCGTGGACCAGTCGCGCGGTGGATTCACTGAGCATCACTCCGCCCGATGGGGCCACTGACTCCATCCGCTGGGCAAACCCGACGTGTTCACCGATTGCGGTGTAGCCGACGGCAGGCCCGCCTTCGCCGAACATCACTTGGCCCGAATTCAACCCGACCCGCAGTCGCAACGAGATGCCATCTGCGCGTTCAACCTCGTCGGCAAAGCGTTCAACCTCGGCCTGGATCTCCAGCGCCGCCAGACATGCGCAAAACGCTTGCTCCTCCAACGCAACAGGTGCCTCAAAGACCGCCATGATCCCGTCACCCGTGAACTTGTCCATTGATCCGCCGTACCGGTGCACGACCGTCACACAACGATCGACCACCTCCACGATGACCGCCCAGTAACGCTCGGGTCCCAGCGCCGCAGCGATCTGCATGGAACCGACCACGTCGGCGAACATCACCGTCGCGTGCTTGCACTCAGCCTGTCCAGTACCACGGCACAAGCGCACTCCACAGCCATCGCAGAACCGTGCGCCGTGACGTAGTCGCCAACCGCACGGCTGACAGAAATCCGTTGACTCCGGACCCACCGCCGGGGCACGTCCGTCGGTGCGACAACCCGACGCAACCCACGTGCGTCGTTGTCGCGCCGCCATCGTCACCGGGGCTCCAGGCTTACGTCGCGCAACGGCCGCGGTGCGGTTCGCTCCGCGGACGGTGTTTCGGTTCTGCGTTCCGAGGCCACCGCTACCACCTCCGCGAGCCACCGCAGCGACGATGCGATGTTCTTGCCGTGCGGCTTGTCGACCTCAGTTGTCTCACCGCCCAAAATATCCACTTGCACAGAGATTTCAGTGCCACCGTCAGTGGGCGAAAGGTGCCATCGAAAGACCCGATCGGAAACCATGCAGGAGTACGTAGTGCACTCCCCTGCGTCGCCATACAGGTTCGGGGTGATCCCCTTCCACGACTTCGAGAACCGCAATGGATCACACAACGTCATCCACACCTCGTCGGGTTCTGCGGTACTGATGGTGGAGCCGCTGAACGTCACCATGATTGAACCCGGGTCAGCCTGACGCCAGCGAATGGTTCATCAATTGAAGCAATTAGCCACGGGCAGTTGGTCATTGGCGAGTCTCCTGAATGCTTGCAGTAGAAGGCTTCCACCACTGTGCAAAACGTGCCGTTGAGCGACCGTCAATCCACCGTCAATCAAATGAAGCGCGACGAAGGAGTGTCGGCGGTACCATCGACTTGCGCATTCCACGGGGGGAGATGCGAATGGCCGCGAGTGAAACCGGCGCTTACGCCACCGTTCGGGTATTGGGCGAGCTGTCGATCGAACTCGACGATGCCGTGGTTCCGTTGCCCGCGAGTTTGCGCGCAGTGGCCTTACTCGGCTGGCTAGCGATCCACCCGGGACCACGGCCCCGATCAGAAATTGCCTCGTCATTGTGGCCAGACGTCCCCGACGCGAGCGCCCGAAACAGTGTGCGCAGTGCCTTGTGGTCGCTTCGCCAGGTTCTCGGTCACCGGGCCGAAGAGGTGCTCGAGACCAGCCGCAGCCGTATCGGATTGCGCAACGTATCGACCGATCTGCAACTGTTCGATCAATTCATCGGCGCCGATCAACTCGACGCCGCACTATCGCTCTGCCGCGGCGATCTGCTTTCCGGCGTCGACGACGAGTGGGCGCTGGTGGCTCGGGACGCTCATCGCGACCGGCTCAGTTCGCTGCTGGCCGCTAGTTCGGACACGGCCGCCGCCGAAGGCGATCACGCGTTGGCCATCGCGCGCGCACGCAGCGCGATGGAGCTGAACCCGCTGTCGGAGTCTTCCGCTCGTCTGTTGATGAGGCGCTACGACGAGGTGGGCGACAGATCCGTCGCGCTCGGCGTCTACACGCGCAGCGTCGAGCGACTGCGCCGCGAACTCGGGATCGCCCCGTCAGAGGAGACGTGGCGATTGGCGGAGGCGATCCGAACCCGACAACACGCGCAGGAAATGCGAACGCCAGCCGTGCCCGACGCCGAAGCTGGCGCCGGCATCCGCCGCACCCGCCTCATTGGCCGTGACCGCGAGGTCGCGACGCTCGAACGTGCCTGGCGGTCGGCCCGATCGGGCGAGGGCGCACTGGCCGTCGTCAACGGCGAACCCGGTATCGGCAAGACGCGACTGGTGACCGAACTCGCCGAGTTCGCAGGCCGCACAGGGGCACTCATCGCGGTCGGAACCACCTCGTCGATCAACCGCGCCCCGTACTGGCCGTGGACCGAACTGGCGGGCGGGCTGCTGCGCGGCATCGATGGAGCCGATCAGCCCTTCATGGCCGCCATCGCACCGCTACTGCCGATCCAGGTCCAACCCGGCGCGCCGGGGCCGCCCGACTTCGAGCAGGCGCGCTTGAGCGAGGGTCTGCTTGACCTGTTGGAGTTCGCGGCAGCGCGAACCCCACTGCTCTTGATCCTCGAGGACATGCACTGGTGTGACGATGCCAGTGCCGCGCTTCTGGCCCGCGCAGCGCGCCGCGTGCGCACTCTGCCCGTGCTGCTGGTTTGGACCAGGCGCAATCGACCGCTCCCCGCCGCGCTCGCCGAGGCCGAGCACGTGGCTCAACAATCCGGCGCGCTGGCTGCCCAGGTCAGTCTGGAACCCCTTGGTGACGATTCGATTTCGCAAATCGTGCGAAACATCGGACCACTTGAGCCCGCCGCGGTCCAGCAAGTGATCGCCGCGGCCGACGGGAATGCCCTGCTTGCCGTGGAGGCTGCCCGCACGCTGGCCCGCGGGGAGGCCTCGCTACCCCACGGGCTGCGCTCGACGGTGCGCGCAGCATCGGCACATCTCGCTGCCCGATCGGCGACGCTTTGCGCCACGCTTGCCGTCGCGGGGCGGCCGCTGAGCATCGACGACATTCGCCGTCGGCTACCCTGCGAGACTGCCGAATTCGACACCGCGTTCGACGACGCCCACGACGCCGGCCTGGTGCTGATCACAGAGGGAATGCTCGACTTTCGCCATGCGCTGCTGCGCGAGGCGTACTACGCCGACATACCCGAGCCCCTTCGGACTCGGCTTCACGCCGCAGCCGCAAGGGATCTCGACGAACTCGGGGAGCCCGAACTCGCGGGCGAAGCGGCCCGCCATCTGCTCGCCGCGGGTGACCGGGATGCGGCCGCAGACCTACTGGTTCGCGCCTCGCAGCACGCCGTGACGCTGGGCGCTTTGACACGAGCGGAGGAGTTACTGACCGAGGCGTTGGAGCTCAAACCGGACGACCTCGAGATCACCTTGGAACTCGCCGAAGTCGCTGCACACCGCGGCCTGACGGTCGAATCGCAGGCCTGGTTCGAAATCGCACTCAAGAGTCTCCACGAGACCGATGATCCGGTCGGCGTTGCCACTGCGCACATCCGCTGGGCCGAATGGAACACCGGGCCGCTGTGTCGGCCGCTGGTCGCGAAGGAGTCGGTGGGGCTCGCGCTGGACGTACTCGACACCGCCGGACTGTCTGCGATACGACTTCGACTCGAAGCCCAGGCCTTCATGGCACTGTGCGAAGCGATGGCCGGTGATCCGGCCGCGAGCGAAGACCTGCTCGACACCATCGATGCGCAGTGTGGTCGACTGCCTGCCGAACCCATCCGCGACATTCGCCGCCACGTCGCCCGGTCCCTGGCACACATGCGGCAAGGCCGATTCGACGCGGTGGCCGACTCGGGACGCGCAGCAGCAGACATCGCTCGGTCCATCGGACGCCAGGACCTGATGTATGGCTCGCTCGTCAACGCTGCCGCTGGGCTGGCGGCAACCGGCGCCTACGCCGAAGCCCTCCAACTGCTCGACGAGATCGGTTCGATGCCCAGCATTGGAACGCTGCCGCTGGCCAACGAGGCCGAAGTGCAGATGTCACGCGCCTGGCTGATGTCGCGACTCGACCGGCACGCCCAGGCCACTCGAGTGGCCCACTCCGCGCAGCGCCTCGCCGAACGCATCGGTACCCCCGACCTCATCGCAAGTGCTCACGCGGAGACGGGGCGCGTCCTGCTTCGTGCCGGTTCCCATGCCGAGGCGGCCACGCTGCTGGCCCGGGCGTTGGACGTCCACGGTGCCGCGATCGGCAGGCCGATGGCGCGACTGCAACGCGCCGATGCGCTCGCCCGCTCAGGCTGTTTCGACGATGCGAAGGCCGAACTCGCGGCCACGGTGCTCGAACCCGTCGGTCGCAGCGACTGGCCTGACGTGCTCGTCGCCAGGATGTCAACGGTGCGCGCGCTCATCTGCGCCGCGGAAGGCGACACGGCGAGCGCCGAGCGCCACCTGGACCACGCCGCGGCATGCTGGCGCCGCCGGGTCGAGGCCTGCGACGATGGCGAACGCTACTCCGCCGTGCTCGCCGACCTCGGGCGCCCCGTGATCGGCCTGATCTCCCCCGCCGACGAACTCCAGACGGTCCTAGCAGAGCTCGCTCACCTTCACACCACCCAGGGAAGCCATGCCGACATTCGATGATTCGACCACCACATCCGCTGCGCCCGAGGATGTTTGGATGCTTCTTTACGACCCCTTGCGGTTTCCCGAGTGGTGGACCGGTATTCAATCCACGACCAAAGACGGCGATGGTGACTACACCATGTTCGTCGAAGGGTATCCCGAATTCCCCATGCCCCAGGCGCTCGACGCATCGCGGGAAGACAGTCGCGTGACGATCTCGTGCATGGTGTCCGACCTGGTGTTCCAGTGGCGACTGGCGCCGTCGGCAGGCGGCACCGAAATATCGGTCCACGTGGAAATTCCCGAGCGTGAAGCGGCCCGGATCGCGATGCAGCGCGAGTTCATCGGATCAGCGCTACGCAACCTCGCCACGTTGGCAGCCGAGTAACCACAGCTGGGCGTCAGACTGGGCGGACTACCTTGGATTCGAAACGACAGCCAGACTCCGAGGAGGCACAGCGGTGAGTCCCGTCAGCCACGACGCGATCCAAGCGGAAACCATCACCATCACCGGCCACCGTGGTGACCAGATCGAGGCGTATCGAGCGGTGCCGCTCGCAGAAGGTCCCCGAGCAGGCCTCGTGTGGATTCATCACATGCCCGGCTATGACCGAGAGACCAAGGAGTTCGTCCGACGCCTGGCCGTCGACGGCTATCAGGTGGTGGCCCCGAACCTGTACTCCCGTGAGGCACCAGGGGCCGACCCGGACGACGCGGCGGCGACCGTGCGCGCCGCAGGCGGAGTGCCTGATGAGCGACTGGTCGGCGACGTCGCCGGCGCCGCGGACCATCTGCGTGGACTCGACGGCGCGACCGGCAAGATCGGCGTGATCGGTCACTGTTCGGGTGGGCGGCACGCCTTCCTGGCGGCGTGTTCGCTTTCCATCGACGCAGCCGTCGATTGTTACGGCGCCTTCGTCGTCGAGGACCCGCCCGAAGGCGTCCCGAAGGCCATGCAGCCCATCCTCGGCCTCGCACCGAACCTGAGCTGTCCGTTGCTGGGACTGTTCGGAAAGGACGACCGCCATCCCTCCCCTGACTCGGTGGCCGCACTCGACGCCGAACTCCAGCGACTCGGCAAGGAACACGCGTTCTTCTCCTACGACGGCGCGGGACATTCGTTCTTCTCGGTGGATCGCCCGGCCTACCGGGTCGATGCCGCGGTCGACGGCTGGCAGCGGATCGCAGACTTCTTCGCCACCCACTTGAGAGGCTGAGCCATGTGTACGTATCTCACCGAGAAGATCGAGGTGGATGGCAGCGGGAAGGGTGCCAGTGGGTGGTTCTCCGTCCGTGAGGCGACCGTCTACGTCGACCATCCCGTGCACGCCCCGTACGGCCACACCGTCAACATCGACATGCTCAACCCGGCGCTCGGTCCGTCGGCCCGCGTCGCACTCGAGCTCACCGAGGAGACGGCCATTGCCCTCGCCGACGCCATCTACCGGGCCATCGAGAGCGCTCCGGCGGCTTTGGCGTCCAAGGATCAGTGACGACAGCCGCCGCTTGCGTTTGATGCACGGCCCCGCACGTCGATTTTCGGTAGCCGACATAATTACCTGTGCGCAAAAAATTGGAGGTCGGGAACGCGTCCTCCGCGGGCATCGTCGCCACGCACGCTCGGCCCCGACTGCTCATCGTCGCCCTGAGTTTGGTGGCGTTGACGGTGGCAGTCCTGCAGACCGCGGTCGTCCCCGTGCTGGGAATCATCGCCCACCAGTTGCACGCCTCCCAGGTCGCCGTCAGCTGGGCAGTGACCGCCAACCTCCTGGCCGCTGCGGCCGCCACTCCGCTCATCGGGCGGCTTGCCGATCTGCACAACAAGAAGCACGTCCTGCTCGGTGTGTTGGCCGTCGTGCTCGTCGGTTCGTTGTTGGCGGCGATGACGGCGTCGCTCGCCTTGTTGATCGTCGCGCGCGTGCTGCAAGGAGTCTCGTACGCGTTGTATCCGATCTGCGTCGCCATCTTGCGTGACGAACTCCCAGAAGCTTCCGTCGTCACGGCGCTTGCCGTGTTGTCGGGCACGCTGGGTTTCGGCGGCGGGGCAGGCCTGGTCGTGACCGGCGTGCTGATGGACGGGAATGCCGGGTATCACCGCGTCTTCTGGTTGACCACCGCGTTCACCCTCGCCGTGGTCGTGCTGGCCGTCGCCGTGGTGCCATCCCGACCGAAAGGCGCTGACGGCACCATTGATTGGTTGGGCGCGCTGGGTCTGGCCGTCGGACTGTCTGCCATGCTCCTGACCATCACCCAGGGCAATTCCTGGGGCTGGACGGCTCCTGCCACCGCTGGAGCCGCGGTCGTCGGCGTGGTGGTCTTGGTGGCGTGGTGGGTGTGGGAACGACGTCAGCGTCACCCGTTGGTGTCCACCGAGATGCTCACCCGGCGCGCGGTGCTGTTGACCAATCTCGCCACCGTGTTCGTGGGCACCGGTTTGTACTTCGGTTTCCTCGGCCTGACACAGTTCGTCCAGATGAACCGTGCGGCAACCGGCTACGGCTTCAGCGCATCGGTGTTGCACGCCAGCCTGGTGTTCCTCTTGCCGGGCGCCATCGCGGGTTTCGTCACCGCGACGCTGTCCGGCCGATTCATCGACCGGTTCGGCGCACGACC
>JAOPVI010000193.1 GCA_025966225.1 Mycobacterium sp.
AAGGGCGTGCACGTCGACATCCCGCTGCAGGCCTACTTCCGCATCAACACCGAGAACATGGGCCAGTTCGAGCGCACGCTGATCATCGTCGACGAGGACGCCTACGTGCACTACGTCGAGGGCTGCACCGCGCCGATCTACAAGTCGGATTCGCTGCACTCGGCGGTCGTCGAGATCATCGTCAAGCCTGGCGGCCGCTGCCGGTACACCACCATCCAGAACTGGTCGAACAACGTCTACAACCTGGTCACCAAGCGGGCCAGGGCCGAGGCGGGCGCCACCATGGAGTGGGTCGACGGCAACATCGGCTCGAAGGTCACCATGAAGTACCCGGCGGTGTGGATGACCGGCGAGCACGCCAAGGGCGAGGTGCTCTCCGTGGCGTTCGCCGGCGAGGGGCAGCACCAGGACACAGGCGCCAAGATGCTGCACCTTGCGCCGAACACGTCGAGCAACATCATCTCGAAGTCGGTCGCGCGTGGCGGCGGCCGGACCTCTTACCGAGGCCTGGTTCAGGTCAACAAGGGCGCGCACGGCTCACGGTCGAGCGTGAAGTGTGATGCACTGCTTGTCGATTCGATCAGCCGCAGCGACACCTACCCGTACGTCGACATCCGCGAGGACGACGTCACGATGGGTCACGAGGCCACCGTCTCCAAGGTCAGCGCGGATCAGCTGTTCTACCTGATGAGCCGAGGCATGACCGAGGACGAGGCCATGGCCATGGTGGTGCGCGGCTTCGTCGAGCCCATCGCCAAGGAGCTGCCAATGGAGTACGCGCTCGAGCTCAACCGGCTGATCGAATTGCAGATGGAGGGCGCAGTCGGATGACGCGTTCCAACCTGACGGATACGGTCGAGGGGATCGTCAAGAACAAGGGTGAGCTGTTCGCGTCCTTCGACGTCGACGCCTTCGAGGTGCCCGGCGGCCGTGACGAACTATGGCGGTTCACCCCGCTGAAGCGGCTGCGTGGCCTGCACGACGGGTCCGCGCCCGCGACCGGAAGTGCGCTCATCGAGGTCGTCGACAGCCCTGGCGTGACGGTGGAGACCGTCCGTCGTGGTGACGAGCGGCTCGGCGAGGCCGGTGTCCCTGCTGATCGCGTTGCCGCGCAGGCGTTCTCGTCGTTCAACCAGGCGACGATCGTCACCGTGGCACGGGACACCGAGGTGGCCGAGCCCATCGAGATCACCGTCAGCGGTCCCGGTGAGGGTGCGACGGCGTACGGCCACCTGCAGATCCGCGTCGAGGAGCTGTCAAGGGCCACCGTCGTCGTCGACCTGAGGGGCAGCGGAACGTATGCCGACAACGTGGAGGTCATCGTCGGTGACTCGGCGAGCGTCGGCGTGATCTGGATTGCCGACTGGGCCGATGACATGGTGCACGTCAGCGCCCATCACGCACGGTTGGGCAAGGACGCCGTACTCGGGCACGTCGCCGTCACGCTTGGCGGCGAGGTCGTCCGGACCTCGGCGACGGTGCGGTTCGCCGGCCCCGGCGGCGACGCGCAGCTGCTCGGTACCTATTTCGCCGACGACGGTCAGCACTTCGAGTCGCGGCTACTGGTCGATCACTCGCAGCCCAACTGCAAGTCCGACGTGCTGTACAAGGGTGCGTTGCAAGGTGATCCGGATTCCAAGCTGCCCGACGCCCATACCGTCTGGATCGGCGACGTGCTGATCCGCGCAGAGGCCACCGGCACCGACACCTACGAAGCGAACCGCAACCTGGTGCTCACCGACGGCGCCCGCGCCGATTCGGTACCCAACCTAGAGATCGAAACGGGCGAGATCGTCGGCGCCGGACACGCCAGTGCCACGGGACGTTTCGACGACGAGCAGTTGTTCTACTTACGTGCCCGCGGCATCCCCGAAGCACAGGCCCGTCGCCTGGTGGTACGCGGCTTCTTCGGCGAGATCATCGCCAAGATCGCCGTGCCAGCCGTGCGCGAGCGCCTCACCGACGCCATTGAACGAGAACTAGCGATCACCGAATCGAGAAATAGCTGATATGACCACATTGGAAGTCAAGGACCTGCACGTCTCGGTGACCTCGCCCGAAGGGGGCGCCGCCATCGAGATCCTCAAGGGCGTCAACCTGACCGTGAAGTCGGGGGAGACGCACGCGGTGATGGGTCCCAACGGGTCCGGCAAGTCCACGCTGTCCTACGCCATCGCAGGCCACCCCAAGTACACCGTCACCTCGGGGTCGATCACCCTCGACGGCCAGGACGTGCTGGAGATGAGCGTCGACGAGCGCGCCCGCGCCGGACTGTTCCTGGCGATGCAGTACCCCATCGAGGTGCCAGGCGTGTCGATGTCGAACTTCCTGCGCACGGCCGCCACCGCGGTCCGCGGCGAGGCACCCAAGCTGCGGCACTGGGTCAAGGAAGTCAAGGCCGCGATGAGCGAACTCGACATCGACCCGGCCTTCAGCGAACGCAGTGTGAACGAAGGCTTCTCGGGCGGCGAGAAGAAGCGCCACGAGATCCTGCAACTCGGGCTGCTCAAGCCGAAGATCGCCATCCTCGACGAGACGGATTCGGGCCTCGACGTCGACGCGCTGCGCGTCGTCAGTGAAGGCGTCAACCGCTACGCGGAAACCGAGCACGGCGGTGTGCTGCTGATCACTCACTACACCCGGATTCTGCGCTACATCCAGCCGCAGTTCGTGCACGTCTTCGTTGGCGGACGCATCGTGCAGTCGGGCGGCCCCGAGTTGGCCGACGAACTCGAAGAGCACGGTTACGAGCGCTTCACTCAGGCCGCGGCCGCCGGAGCCTAGGGCGCAAGATCGTGACCAGAGCAGCCACCCGCCCATTCGAGCCGGCTCAGCTGGCCGGCATCAGGGCGGACTTCCCGATCCTCGGCCGAACGATGCGCGGCGGAAACCAGTTGGCGTATCTGGATTCCGGTGCGACGTCGCAGAAGCCGCTGCAGGTGCTCGACGCCGAGCGGGATTTCTTGACCACCTCCAACGGCGCCGTGCATCGCGGTGCGCACCAGTTGATGGAGGAGTCGACCGACGCCTACGAGCAGGGCCGTGAGGACATCGCGGCCTTCGTCGGCGCCGACACCGATGAACTGGTGTTCACGAAGAACGCCACCGAGTCGATCAACCTGGTGTCGTATGCGTTGGGGGACTCGCGATTCGAGAATGCGGTCGGCCCCGGCGACGTCATCGTCACCACCGAGTTGGAACACCACGCCAACCTGATCCCCTGGCAAGAGTTGGCCCGCCGCACCGGCGCCACGCTGCGCTGGTATTCGGTCACTGACGACGGTCGCATAGACCTGGATTCGCTCCATCTCGACGAGAACGTCAAAGTCGTTGCCTTCAGCCATCACTCGAACGTCACGGGTGCCATCGCGCCGGTCGCCGAGCTGGTCTCCCGCGCCAAGGCCGTCGGTGCGCTGACGGTGCTCGACGCATGCCAGTCGGTGCCTCATCAGCCCGTCGACTTCCACGCGCTCGACGTCGACTTCGCCGCGTTCTCGGGCCACAAGATGCTGGGTCCCACCGGAATCGGTGTGCTCTACGGCAGGCGAGCGTTGCTGAACGCAATGCCGCCGTTTCTCACCGGCGGATCCATGATCGAGACCGTGACCATGGAAGCCACCACGTATGCGCCCGCCCCGCAGCGCTTCGAGGCCGGCACGCCGATGACCTCACAGGTCGTCGGACTGGCCGCCGCAGCAAGGTATTTGAGTGCAATCGGCATGGATGCGGTTGAGGCGCACGAAGACGAGCTGGTGGCCGCCGCCCTGGCGGGGCTCGCTCAGGTCGACGGTGTCCGGATCGTCGGCCCCACGTCGATGGACCATCGCGGCTCGCCCGTGAGCTTCGTGGTTGACGGCATTCACGCCCATGACGTCGGCCAGGTGCTCGACGACGAGGGTGTCGCCGTCCGAGTTGGTCACCATTGCGCGTGGCCGTTGCACCGGCGGTTCGGCGTCGCCGCTACCGCGCGGGCGTCGTTCGCGGTGTACAACACGCTGGACGAGGTGGACCGCCTGGTGGCGGGGGTCAGGCGCGCGATCGAGTTCTTCGATCCGGAGGGCAGGAGCGAAGCGACCCGGGAATTGCGTAGGAACTGACGGTGCGGCTCGAGCAGATGTACCAGGAAGTCATCCTGGATCACTACAAGCATCCGCACCATCGTGGGCTGCGCGAGCCGTTCGGCGCCGAGGTGCGCCACGTCAATCCGACATGCGGGGACGAGGTGACGCTGCGGGTCGCGTTGTCGACGGACGGCGAGTCGGTCACCGACGTCTCATACGACGGACAGGGTTGTTCGATCAGCCAGGCGGCGACTTCGGTGCTCGCCGATCTGGTGATCGGGCAGAGCGTCGGCGATGCGCTCAAGACGGTCGCGGCGTTCGCCGAGATGATTTCGTCCCGCGGCAACGTTGAGGGGGACGAGGATGTGATCGGTGACGGCATCGCCTTCGCGGGCGTGGCCAAGTACCCGGCCAGGGTGAAGTGTGCGCTGCTCGGCTGGATGGCATTCAAGGACGCGGTGGCGCAAGCCAGTGATGATGTGGAGGAACGCAGATGAGTGAAACCGCTTCGGACGAAGTCCTGGCAGACCTCGAGGAGGCGATGCGCGATGTCGTCGACCCCGAACTCGGCATAAACGTCGTCGATCTCGGTCTGGTATACGGCCTCGACATCGAGGAGGGTGACGCGGGCACGAAGGTGGCGTTGATCGACATGACGTTGACGTCGGCCGCATGCCCACTCACCGATGTCATCGAGGACCAGTCGCGTACCGCACTCGTCGGCGCCGGGCTGGTCAACGAGATCAAGATCAATTGGGTGTGGAATCCGCCGTGGGGTCCGGACAAGATCACCGACGACGGCCGCGAGCAGCTGAGAGCCCTGGGCTTCACGGTCTAGCCCCACCTACGGGCTGACGGCCTAGGCGGCGTCGGGTTTTGGTCGCGGCTTCTTGGGTTTGCGGTGGAAGCGGTTGGTCTTGGGTTGTCGGGTTGGGTCGATGGATTTTGGTGGGTACCAGAGGGTTTGGCCGAGTGATTGTTCGTCGTAGCGGCGGCGGGCTTGCCATTGGTCCTCGGTGGGGCCGGCGGAGAGGTTGCCGTCTTGGCAGGTCAGTGTGAGTCGGTCGAGGTCGGTGGTGCCCTCTGGTGACCATTCGATGAGGTGGTGTACCTCGCAGTTGTAGGCGGATTGGTCGCAGCCGGGCACGGTGCATCCACGGTCGATGGCGTGTAGCACGATGCGTTGATCGGGGTTGGCCAGGCGTTTGGAGCGGCCGAGAAATAGTGGGCGCCCGCACTTTTCGTCGTAGATGTAGAGGTAATGATGGGCGTGAGCGGCCATCCGGATGGCCACCTCGATTGGGACGGTGGATCCGCCGCTGGTGAAGGCCAGCCCGGAGGCCGACTCGAGTTGTTCGAGGGTCATGGTGATGATGGCGGTGACTGGTAGGCCGCGGTGCTGGCCCAATTGACCGGAGGCCAGCAGCGCCCGTATGGCGGCGGTGATGGCGTCGTGTTGGCGTTGGCCGGTGGTGCGGGTGTCGGCGGCGGCCGCGATCTGGTCGGGGTCGCCGTCGACCGTGGGTATCGGATCGACCGAATTGCACATGCCGGGGCGGGCCAGTTTGGCGAACAGGATTTCCAGGTAGGCCCGGGTTTCGGGGTCGACACAGAAGCGGCCGCGGCTCGTTCCGTCGGCGTCTTGGGGGCCGAGTACGAATTCGCGGCGGGCCGCCCGGCTGCGTTCGCGGGTGACCGGGTCGTCGTGGGTGGCGTCGTATTCGGCCAGCAGCAGCGCGGCGTCGCGGCGCAGTACTTCCGGGCGTTCGGCGACGGCCACACCGGTCAACTCCAGGTCGAAGCGGGCCCGCTCGGATTCGGTCGCGGTGTCGGGCAGCTTGGCGAGGGTGTCGCGAATGATCCGAAGGTGTTCGGGGCCGATGAGTCCGTGCCGGGCGGCGGCACCGGTTTCGGGCAGCGCGGGTTGCTCACCGGTCAGGTCGGCGGCCGTCGCGATACGCGATCCGGCTTCGGTCGCGGACAGGTGCAGCAGGTTGGCCAGCTGATCACGCAGTCGGCGGGTGCGGCCGGGTCGGGCGGCGCGCAATGCGTTGATGCCGTCGTAGCCGGCCGTGGTCAGCGTGCGCTGGGCGG
>JAOPVI010000205.1 GCA_025966225.1 Mycobacterium sp.
CGGTTCCGGTGCAGGGCGGCCGGTATCTCGCCGACCACATCCCCGGCGCGCGATACCTGGAGGTCGAGGGTGTGGACCACGCACCCTTCTTAACCGAGCCCGACAAGATCCTGACCGGGATCGAGGACTTCCTCACCGGCAGCCATGCGGCGCCCGCACAGTCACATCGCGCTCTGCGCACCGTGTTGTTCACCGATATCGTCGCTTCGACGCAACACGCCGCGGCGACGGGCGACGAGCGGTGGCGCGCGGTGCTGCACCGCTTCGGCGAGATCACCGCCGAACTCACGGAACGATTCGGCGGCACGGTGGTCAAGAGCACCGGCGACGGCCACCTCGCCACGTTCGACGGCCCGACGCAGGCCATCCGCTGCGCCGAGGCCCTGCGTGCTGACGCCGAGACGCTGGGCATCGAGATCCGCGCTGGTATCCACACCGGCGAATGTGAACTGCTGGACGCCGACATCGGCGGAATCGCCGTGCACATCGCGGCGCGGATCCTCGGGCGCGCAGGGGCAGGCGACATCCTCGTGTCCCGCACCGTGTGTGACCTGGTCGTCGGCTCGGGCACGGGCTTCGAGGACCGCGGCAGCGTCGAGCTGCGTGGCGTGCCCGGCACTTGGCAACTGCTGGCGGTCGATCGCCATGGCCCGCGGGCGGGATCGCCTGAGGCGCAACTGGCGTCAATGCCTACTCCTGGCCGTCGGACTGCGATGCGCCGCTCGGACCGCGCCGTGGAGGTGATCGCGACGCGCGCACCGTGGATTCTGCGCGGGATGGCCCGCCTCGCCCCGGCCACCGGCCGCAGCTGAACAGCCGGAGTCAGCGCGCTTGGAGGTGTCTGAGTCCTCGACATCGTTGACAGGTGAGTCGCATGCAGATGCCACCAATGCCGATGCATCGGTGCTGGCGAATTACCAAACGTTTACGAGCTGCAAGGTGCCCCCGGGATCTTCGGGCAGATTCTCGATGCACTGATCGATCAGCGCCATCAGCGTCGCCAGCTTGTAGGTGGCGACACGCATCCCGGTCTCCAGGATCGCCACCACGCGCTGGCCGAGCAGCAGGGGATCGTCGGCGTCGGGCACGTGCCCTTGCTACCACTGCCGGTGGTGGCACCGATAGTTGGCGCGCGCACCAAAGTCCAGGCCGGAGCGGTAGCCTCGAATGTGATGGGCGATGGATCGGAGGTCATCAATGGACCTCGTACTGGGTCTTTCGATGACGTCGAAGGACATCCGGGGGGTGCTGGTCGACGGAGTCACGGGCGAGGCTGCGCACGTCGACCGCGCCGTGCTGGACGTCCCGGACGTTGACGCTTTCGATGCCGAGGCCTTCCTGGAATCACTGCTGGTCGAAGGGGATCTACACACCGTCGGCCTGACCTGGTCGCAGGACGCAGAACCTGTCGCGATCAAGGTTCGTGAAGCCCTCGACGTGCTCAGCGGCGGCGCACCCGTAGTGGCGGTCCCGGACGTCGAGGCCGCCGAGGCCCTGGCCCGCGGCATCGCAGACATCACCGGCAACGACTTTTTGGTCGTGTGCATCGTCGAGCCCGACGCCGCCGTCATCGCGACGGTCGATGGGCACCGCGTTGCGGTGGAGACCATTGACCGCGCTGATTCCGCCACGCTGATCGACCGTGCGCGCGCAGTGGTGCGAAGTGCGCGCCCGAGCCCTGATGCGGTCTACGTCCTCGGGTCCGCTGACACCGACGAGCTCGTGTCCGCGCTGACGGATGCGACGCCGCGACCGGTCATCACCGCCACCGAGGCGGACTTTGCGCTGACTCGGGGTGCGGCACTGGCTTCGGCACGCGCCACCAACGTGCCCGACGCGCCGGTGGCGAGAAAGCGAATCTCACGAGTCGGTGTCTTGTCGGCGGTGCTGGCCGCCGCGGTCGTGGTTTTCGTCGTCTCGGTGTCTCTTGTAATGGCGATGCCCGTGACACCGGACCCGAGTGCGCAACCGTCTGACGGCAGCGCCGCGGGCCACTCCGCCCGTCCGTCCGCGCCGCAGCTGATGAACCGGGACGCACCTGCGCTTTCACTGACCCGACAGCCCTTCGCCGAGGTGGCGCCACCCGTTCCCGAAGTGGTTCCGCCGGCCGCGCCGGCTTACGTCCCGCCCGCCCCGCCTGTCTACGCACCGCCGGCCCCGCCGCCACAGCCGCGCCTGCGCGACCGGATCATCGACAAGATCCCGCTCGTCAATCGATTCCGTTAGCAGGCCGCGGTACTCGCCGGGTCTCGTCGGGTCAATCGCAACCCTTCTTGGCCGTGTAGTGCGGAGCGCCATCGGCAAATGCATCTCTGCATCATGATGCGGGGACGCTAGAATCGGGCATGCGTACCACCATCGATCTCCCCGATGACCTGCGCCTACAGGCACAGGCCATTGCCCGCGACACCCACCGCACGTTGAGCGAAACGGTCGCCGACCTCGTGCGGCGGGGTCTCGGTGCTGGTGGCGCCACGACCGCGATTTCGACAGACCCCCGAACAGGATTGCCGGTTGTGAGCGTCGGCACGGTCGTGACCTCCGAGAATGTGCGGTCCCTGGAGGACGAGGAGTGACGGTGCTGCTCGACTCGAACGTGCTGATTGCGTTGGTTGTAGCCGACCATGTGCATCACGACGTCGCCGCGGAGTGGCTCTCAACGGTCGATGCGCCGTTCGCGACGTGCCCGATCACTCAGGGCAGCGTTGTTCGCTTCCTGCTGCGGGCGGGGCTCACAGCGGCTGCCGCGCGCGATGTGGTCGGCGCAGTCGAGAGCGCGGACCGCCACGAGTTCTGGCCCGACAGCGTGTCTTTCGCTGATGTGCAGATGGGCGGCGTGGTTGGCCACAGGCAGGTGACCGATGCCTACCTTGCTCAACTGGCCCGGCACCACGACGGTCAATTGGCGACGCTGGACAGCGGACTGGCCCAACAGCACAGCGACGTGACGGTACTTATTTCGACCGTCCCCTGAAATGTGTGTGCGGACGAGGAATCCTTAGCTCCCGCTCAGCAGTTGCTTAGCGAAGGCAAGTGGTTGGGTCACTAAACTCGCCGGGTGCTAGCCAGCCCGGCCGCCGCGATCAGTGGCGACACTGTCGAGCGGGAACCGGCTCGAGTCGCAGCCCTGACGGGCATGCGAGGCGTGGCGGCCCTGCTGGTGCTGGGCACCCACGCGGCGTTCGCCACCGGCAAGCTTTCGCATGGCTACGTCGGCGTGATGTACGCCCGCTTGGAGCTCGGCGTGGCGATCTTCTTCGTGTTGTCGGGCTTCCTGTTGTTTCGGCCGTGGGTGCGCGCGGCGGCGGCAGGCCGGTCGATGCCGTCGGTCGGGCACTACGCACGTCGTCGGATGCGCCGCGTCATGCCCGCCTATCTCATCGCCGTAGCCGCGGTCTTCGTCGTGTTCTCGTTCTACTCGGCCGGCCCGAATCCCGGTCAGAGTTGGGCAGGTCTGCTTCGGTACGTCACGCTCACGCAGATCTACACCGACAACTACTTGATCACGTACCTGCACCAGGGTCTTTCGCAGACGTGGAGTCTGGCGGTGGAGGTGTCGTTCTACGCGGTACTGCCTCTGCTGGCATATCTGTTGCTGACGGTGCGCTGCGGCGGCCGGTGGCGACCCGCGCGACTGCTCGCCGGTCTGGCCGTGATCGCCGCCGCGAGCCCGTTGTGGTTGGTCATCGTGAACACCACCGACTGGCTGCCGAACTCGGCAGGAATGTGGTTGCCTGCCCATCTCGTCTGGTTCGCCGGCGGGATGATGTTGGCGACACTGCAGTCGATGGCGGTGCGTTGTCCTGCCGCGCTGGCGATTCCGTTGGCAGTGATGCTGTTCTTGGTCGTCTGCACGCCCATCGCGGGAGCCATCACGATGGGACCGGTCCGGTTGTGGGAGCCGATCACGAAGAATCTTCTGTACGCGGGCATCGCCACTTTGGTGGTGGCGCCGCTGGTGCTCGGTGGCGGCGGGTGGTTCGAGCGCGTGCTCGGCAGCCGGCCCATGGTCTGGTTGGGGGAGCTCTCCTACGAAATCTTCTTGCTGCACGTGGTCGTCATGGCATTGGTGTTCGGGGTGGTACTGGACTGGCCGCTCTTCACCGGTTCATTGCCGTGGCTGTTCGGGTTGACACTGGCCATCACGATTCCGTTGGCGTATGCGCTGCATCGGCTCACCGAACCGAGGCGAGATATCAACTGGAACAAGGATGATTCACTCCGAGTTCGACAACGGGCACTCTCCCGCGTGAACGCGCAAGCGGCCTAGGCAGCCCCAAATCCAGGGGTACCATCATGTGGGTAGAAAGGTACCACCATGGCGCTGAACATCAAAGATCCGTCCGTCCACGAAACGGTCAAGCAAATCGCGAAGATCACGGGTGAGTCCCAGACCGAGGCGGTGGCGAAGGCGGTGAATGAGCGCTTGGCCAGACTGCAACGCGACGATCTCGCGGCCCGGCTGCTGGCCATCGGTCACAAGACCGCCAGCCGGATGAGCTCAGAGACCATGTCGCTGGACCACGCGCAGGTGCTCTATGACGAGCGAGGGCTCCCGGCGTGATCGCCGACACGTCGGCAATCATCGCGATCCTCAAGGGGGAGGACGACGCTGCGCTCTACGCCCAGGCCATCGCAACCGCCGAGGCGCGGCGACTATCCGCGTCCAGCTACCTCGAATGCGGGATCCTCCTCGACTCTCAGCGTGACCCGATCATCAGCAGAGCTCTCGACGAATTCATTCTCGAAGCAGAGTTCGGGGTTCAGCCGGTGACCGAGCGTCAGGCCCGCCTGGCCCGTCAGGCCTACGCAGATTTCGGCAAGGGCAGCGGCCACCCCGCCGGTTTGAACTTCGGCGACTGCCTCTCGTATGCGCTGGCGGTCGACCTACGCGAGCCACTGTTGTGGAAAGGCGACGACTTTGGGCATACCGGCGTCCAATCCGCGCTCGAGTAGAAGTGAACGCCGCGCGCTGCTCGTGCCCGCGACCACGCCTTTTGCGCAGTAAGGGTGTAACCTGACAGGTGCTGGTACTCCCAGCCCTTCCGGTATGGCTCAGCTTCTGACGCTGATCTGCCCGAGCATCCGCTCACGCCGGACGCCTCGTTTTACCGCTCAGTCGGGATAAGTCTTGAATGTTCCATCGTTGGTTCAGCCGTTGATTGCTCCCTTTGGGATGCAACACTTTTCGTACATGCCGAGCTTCGGCATCCTTAGCACGCATCCGCCCACACCGTGTGGGATCGCGACCTTCAGTGCGGCCCTGTCCGACGGATTGGCCGCCATGGGCGCCGCGGTCAGCGTGGTCCGCATCGCCGACGATGACGTATCGGCGCGCGACAACGTCGTCGGTGAGCTCGTCAACGGATCACCTTCGTCGATCGCGGAAACCGCAGAGCTGCTGAACCAGAGCGACATCGCCATCATTCAGCACGAGTTCGGCATCTACGGCGGACCCGACGGCGACGAAGTCGTCCAGATCATGGAGAACCTGAGCGTCCCGTCGATCGTCGTCGCGCACACGGTGCTCAAAGATCCGACCCCGCAACAACGTTCGGTGCTCGGACGGGTCATGACGCTGGCCGATCAGGTCGTCGTGATGTCGGAGACCGCCCAGCGCCGGCTGTGTGACGCATTCCCCCTCGAGCGCCACAAGGTCACCACGATCCCGCACGGTGCGGGGCTCCCCACGACCGCCGCGCTGAAGCGTTCCGCCCGCCCGATCATCTTGACCTGGGGCCTGATCGGCCCGGGCAAGGGCATCGAGCGCGTCATCGACGCGATGGCCGTGCTCAAGAAGCTCCCCGGCCAGCCGCGCTACCTCATCGCCGGCCGCACCCACCCCAAGGTGCTGGCCGCCGAAGGCGAGGCCTACCGCGACGCCTGCCTGGCTCAGGCGCAGCGCCTCGGCGTCGCCGACTCGGTGTCCTTCGACCCCATGTACCGCAGCCCCGCCGCGCTGAGCACGCTCATCCTGCAGGCCAGCGTCGTCGTGCTGCCCTACGACTCGAAGGACCAGGTCACCTCCGGCGTGCTGGTCGACTCCATCGCGACCGGCCGGCCCGTCGTCGCGACCGCCTTCCCCCACGCCGTCGAGTTGCTCGGCAGCGGCGCGGGCCTCGTGGTTCCACACGACGACCCCGACGCACTGGTCTCCGCGCTGAAACGGGTCCTGACCGATCCGCGTGCGGCGGGTTCCATGGCCTCGGAGGCTCGTGAGCTGGCGCCGACGATGGCGTGGCCCGTCGTCGCCGACGCCTACCTCACCCTTGCGCGACGGCTCGTCGCGGCGCGCTTGGCCGTGGCATGACCGCCAACGTGCCCAACCCGGTGTTCGGGCACCTGCTCCGGATGACGGACCACCGCGCCACCTTCGAGCATGCGTTGCTGAACGAACCCCGTCGCGAGCACGGCTACTGCACCGACGACATGGCCAGGGTGCTCGTCGTGACCACCCGCGAGCCTGAAACGCCTGGTGCGTTGAACGGCCTGGCCGGCAAGGCCCTGCAGTTCCTCAACGATGCGCAGGCCTACAACGGGGCCTGCCGCAACCGCATGGACAAGGCCGGGAACTGGACGGATAAGCCGACCACCGACGACCACTGGGGCCGCTGCATCTGGGGGCTCGGCACGGCCGCCGCCCACAGCCACGTGAGTCTGGTCCGCCGGCTGGCCGTCATCCAGTTCGAGCGCGCCGCCAAGGCCAGGTCTCCGCACTCGCGGGCGATGGCCTTCGCGGCGATCGGCGCCGCCGAACTCCTCACCTTCGAACCCGGGCAACCGGCGGCCATGCGACTGCTCACCGACTACGCCGCCTCGGTCGCCACCCGCAAGGGCGACCTCGAATGGCCCTGGCCCGAGCCCAGACTCACGTACGCCAACGCGGTGCTCCCCGAGGCGATGATCGCCGCAGGCGTCGCGCTCGAGGACCAGGCCCTTACTCAGCGCGGCCTGGAGATGTTGGAGTGGCTGCTCGACTTCGAGACGGCCGACGGTCATCTGTCGCCCACCCCCGTCGGGGGCAGGGGACCGCAGGACGACAGGCCCGCGTTCGACCAGCAGCCGATCGAGATCGCCGCGCTCGCGGACGCGTGCGCGCGCGCCGCCACCGTCGATCCGCGTCCGCTCTGGCCTGAGGGCATCCGCGCCGCCGCCGCCTGGTTCCAGGGCGACAACGACTCCAGCCAAGTCATGTGGGACCCGGAGACCGGGGGTGGCTTCGACGGGCTGCTCGCCGACGGCGTGAACTTCAACCAGGGCGCGGAGTCGACGCTCGCCGTGATCTCCACCCTGCAGCACGCGCGGCGTTTCTCCACTGTCCCGCAATGACTTCGGTGCGAGCCGAGCTCGTCACGCGCAACTCGCAACGGCTCGCCAACGACCTCGGGCGCGTGATCACCCGGCTCTTCGTCCCGGGCCAGGAGGGCTTCGAGCTCCAGGAGTCCCGGGCCGGCGTCGTGCTCAAACGCATCCTCGCCCTGACCGACGACGACGTCCGATCGGCCCTGGACGACGTGATCGTTCGCTTCGACGGACGGCACCGTGACCTCGCGGGCACGTTCCGTCGGCACGCCCATGAGCTGGCCGACCGGCTGGATCCCGAAATCCAGCTCTCCGATGCACGAATGTTGTTGCTGGGTGCGACCTTTACCAGTGAGTACGCCATCGAGGGTGCGGCGCTGTGCAATCCGAGCATCGTTGCCCACCCCGATCAATCCGACACGGCGCCGGGCAGTCTGCGCTTCGTGATGAGCGTGCGGGGGATCGGGGAGGGACACCGGTCGTCGATCGGGTTCCGCACCGGCGTCGTCGACGCCAACGGGCAGGCCACCATCGACGAACCCGCCCCGTTCGCCGCAACGGGACGCGTCAATGGCGCGCTGCTCGACGCGGAGGTGTTCCGCGTCGAGCTCGGCCGCCTCGGGAATGCTGGCCAAACCGCCGCCTACGTCTTCGGCGCGCTCGGTGACCGCTTCACCAGATCGGACCTCGACGAGCGGCTCGACGACCTACGGGCCAACCTCCGCACCCGCAGACATGCCGAACGCACGGTCGATCTGATCCGCACGATTGCCGCGCGTTCGTACGCCGTCGAATTCCCCGGCAAGGCAACCCTTTCCGAGCGCGTGCTGTGGCCTGCGATGGAAGCCGAGCAGGCCGGCATGGAGGACGCTCGATTCGTCCGCTTCGTCGACGACGACGGTTCGGTGACCTACTACGCCACCTACACGGCCTACAGCGGATCCCACATCAGCCAGCAACTGCTCGAGACCAACGACTTCCAGAACTGCACCTCCTGGCCGCTCGTCGGCCGGGCCGCGGCCAACCAGGGTCTGGCGCTGTTTCCCCGCCGGATCGGCGGCCGCTACGCCGCCATGTCGCGATCGGACCGGGAGACCAACACCGTCGCCTTCGCCGACCATCTGTCGATCTGGCCGAGCGCGTCGCCGTGCCAGCAGCCAACCGAGACATGGGAAGTGCTCCAACTCGGAAACTGTGGCCCGCCAATCGAAACCGACGAGGGTTGGCTGGTGCTCACCCACGGCGTCGGACCGATGCGCACCTACAGCATCGGCGCCATTCTGCTCGACATCGACGACCCGACCCGGGTGCTCGGCCGGCTTCGGCGGCCGCTGCTGAGCCCCGCTCCCGACGAACAGAACGGGTACGTGCCCAACGTCGTCTACTCCTGCGGTGCGCTCGTCCACGCCGACACCCTGGTGATCCCATACGGCATCGGCGACAGTGCCATCGGATTCGCCACCGCGCCACTTCCAGAGCTGCTTACCGAAATGAGGTCATCATGAGCACGACGAGAAGATCCACCGACAGAACGCACAATCCACTCGGCGAGTACGTCCTTCACATGGGTGCTGGATTCGTCGCCAAGGAACGACCCCACGTGCTGGAGGCGCTGGCGACGCTCGCGCCGCATCTCGGCAGGTGGAACCCGCATGACGTCAGCCTGGAGGTCTCGTTGCAGGACCGCGGACGCAGGGAGCAGCGCGTCACCCTACGGACGACCTTGCCCGGGCTCAGTCCGCTCGTCGCAGTAGCCGACAACCCCGACGTCACGCGTGCGCTTCACGACGCCAAGCACGAGTTGATCCGGCAACTCGAGCATCAGAAGTCGACGCGCGAACCCATGCACAACCGCAAGCTTGGGCGCGACACGATCCGCCATTCGGCCGCGTCGGCGCCCGTCCAGCAGACCCAGCGCGGAACGTAACTCACGTCGGATCAACCATCGGTGTCCGGCGGGAAGTCCACGGGGAAGTCCTCGGCGTAGTCGGCAGACCGTCCGACGGCAGCCCACGTGCGGTCTTGTGCAAGGAGGTGTTCGTCCTGGCGGATCGAGCCCTCGACGGCGTTGACGCCGAGCGGTAGGTGGTAGGGCACGTCGGTGCGGCGCGACATCTGCACCAGGATGCGCGCCCCGCGTGCCGGGTCCCCGGCGGTCACGGCAGCGTTCGACTGGAAGTTCGTCCGAGCTCCCACGGTGCTCGCGTAGCGCTCCGGGATGTCGGCGATCTCCATGGACGAGCCTGCCCAATCGGTGGCGAAGCCACTGGGCTCCACGACCAGCACCCTGATGCCAAAGGGTGCTGTCTCGGCTTGCAGCACACGCGAGAATCCATCGATGGCGAACTTGGCGGCCTGATAGGACGCGATGCCGGCCGAACCGCCGACCCGGCCTCCCATGGAGGAGAACTGGATGATCAGGCCGCCGCCTTGTTCACGCAGCACCGGGATGGCCGCCTTGGATACGTGGTAGACGCCCCAGAAGTTCGTCTCGAACTGGGCGCGGAAGTCATCGTCGTCACCAGTCTCGATCGGCGCGACGTTGGCGTAGCCGGCGTTGTTGACCACGACGTCGATGCGGCCGAAATGGTCCCGCGCGGCGCTGATCGCCGCCTGGGCGGCCTGCGCATCGGTGACGTCCAGTTGCAGCGGCAGGACGCGATCGCCGTACTCGTCCACGAGGTCGGCGAGCTGCTCGGGGCGGCGGGCGGTCGCCACGACCGCGTCCCCGGCAGCCAGCGCCGCTCGGGTCAGTTCGCGGCCGAAACCGCGGGAAGATCCGGTGATGAACCAAACCATGCTCATGTCGTGCTCCTTGGGTTAGCTCGCCGCGGTGCGGGCGTGTGCGGCGGTGTACCGCTCACCCGCAATGGTCCCGTGGGCGAAAGCGTTTGACAGATAGGCGACTTCATCGATACTGATCGGGACCGAGGTGGCCGCCACGTTCTCCTTCACGTATTCGACGCGTTTGGTCCCGGGAATGGGGACCACGTCGAGCGGCTGAGCCAGCAGCCAGGCGAGCGCCAACTGTCCGGGTCGGCAATTCTTGGCGGACGCCAACTGCACGAGCGCCTCGACCGGGCGGAGGTTGGTCGCGAGATTGTCCGGCGAGAACCTCGGGTTCGACGCGCGAAAGTCGTTGGGAGCGAACGTGCGGTCCGGCGAAAGCGCACCTGTCAAGGCCGATCGGCCAAGCGGGCTGAACGGCACGAGGGTGATCCCCAGTTCACGACAGACGTCGGTGATGCCATGCTCCACCCGGCGTTCCCACAGCGAGTACTCGCTCTGCAGGGCGGTGATCGGGTGAACGGCATGTGCGCGACGGAGTAGCTCGGGACCCACTTCGCTGAGGCCGATGGCACGGACCTTGCCCTCAGTGACCAACTCGGCCATGGCGCCGACGGTGTCCTCGATGGGAATGTTCGGGTCGATTCGATGGCAGTAGTAGAGGTCGATGACGTCGACGCCGAGCCGGCGCAGGCTGGCCTGGCATGCCGTGCGGACGTAATCGGGTCGACCATCGATCACGATACCGTCGCCGGAGCCGTTGACTCTGACGGCGAACTTCGTTGCCAGCACTACCTTCTCTCGACGGTCGGCGATCGCGGTCCCGATCAGCTGCTCGTTGTGCCCGAAGCCGCGGACGTCGGTGGAAGTGCCGCTGTCGGCAGCGCCGTAGATGTCGGACGTGTCAAGGAAGTTCACCCCGAGGTCGAGCGCCGACCGAATAGTCTGCACGGATGCGCGGTCGTCGGCGCTGCCGTAGAACTGCGACATGCCCATGCAACCCAGGCCGATGGGACGCACCCACAGCTCGGAATGCCCGAGCCGCACCTGCGCCGCTCCGTCGACGTCTCCAGCCATGTCCGTACCTCCTACTATCTGATAGTTGAACTCCCAGATATCATGAACACCGTAGCGCGAGATTTATTTCCGAGCGCCAGCGAGGAGGGACGCAACGTGCGACGCGACGCCGTGATGAACCGCGACAAGATCATCAGAGCCGCTGAAGAAGTGTTCGCCGAACGAGGCCCGGCCGCGACTCTCGACGACGTCGCGCACGCCGCCAACGTCGGGCCGGCGACCCTGTATCGGCGATTCGCCAACAAGGACGCTCTGGTCCGCGAAGTGCTCGTCAGCTTCTTCCAGCGACTCATCGACACCGCTCACGACGCCGAACAAGCTCGACCCGAGTCGGGCCTGGACGAGTTCTTGAGCACCGTCGGCGTCGAGCTCGCCCGCAATCCTGGGCTCTCCGCTCCGGTGTGGGGCGAACTCGCGCCCACGGAACTCGTCGAAGAACTCCGCGACCTGTCCACCGACCTGCTCGAGCGCGCGCAAGCGGTCGATGCGATCCGTCGAGACGTGACGGTCGACGACATCACGGCTGCGGTGTGGGCGCTGCGCGGAGTCATCAATGCGGAGCGCGCGGACGCCGCTCAGCAGGGTCATGAGCTGTGGAGACGCCACCTGCGCACGACCCTGCGGGGATTCCGCGACTGATCGGATGCGACGCTACTGCAGCGGCGACCCCGGGATCGGTTCGAGCACGGTCACGTGCGTCGAAATGATCAGCGCGACATCGAAGTCCGCGTGGTCGGTGACGAAGTCGGCGCTGTTCCGGTAGTCGTCGGCGAGCCGCACAGGTTCATCGCCCGGGCGATAACCGACCAGCGCCATGACACGGTGGCCCTCCGAACCGATGTCTGTCCAAACGCCGTGGACGGTGATGCCGTACCGGCGCAAGGTGTCGATGTGGCGCGGCCAGAACTCCCGCGTGTACTTGCGCAGCGCGTCGGCATTCGCCAATGTGTAAGTTCTCAGTTCCATCACCGGGGGCTCCTCCTCGCACTTGTCGTGCACTTCGCGGGTCGTGACGCTCACGCCGCGCGCTCGACGCGTCCTGTCTCGACGTCGTAGACCAGGCCGGTCACCTGGAACCGTTCGGCGATCGGCGGGATCGACCCGCGGATTCACACAGCCGATCAGCACGGTCTTCCAGCGTGCCCGCGGCCACGACGGCCCGCGCCGCCGCGCCCACCGCGAGTGGAATCGGGCCGGGTCGCAGCGACCGGCTGATGCTGCCGGGCAGGTCCGCCAACCAGTGCACGATTCCAATCTAGAGAGCGCTGGCCAAGAGCACGCAGGTGAGTACCACGGCGCCCTACCCCGGTCGCACCATCGCGGTCGGGAGGTCAGCGAGTCCGAGCGCGCGTATGGTGGAGTCACGCGCCGACGCCCTGTCGCATCCTCGTTTCGACCAATCGAAGTCGACGGGACGGCATTCCCTCGGTCCCGTGGGTCCAGATCCTCGCCCTTCCACTGGAACGACCGAGGACCCCGCATGGCAATCACAGACATCGCCAGATATACGCATCTGAGCGCCACCGACATCGAGACACTCGGGGACGAACTCGACGCGATCCGTCGCGACATCGAGGATTCCCGCGGCGTACGCGACGCGGCCTACATCCGGCGCACCATCAGGTTCCAACGGCTGCTCGACGTCGGAGCGCGTCTGCTCATTTGTCGTAGCCGATCGAGGACGGGCTGGGTCGTCGGGACCGCCGCGCTGGCCTACGCGAAGAGCGTTGAGAACATGGAGCTCGGGCACAACGTGTCCCATGGCCAATGGGATTGGATGAACGACCCGGAGATCCACTCGACCACGGGGGAGTGGGACATGGTCGCGCTCTCGTCGCAGTGGAAGCGCTCGCACAACTACCGCCACCACGTCTTCAGCAACGTGATCGGCATGGACGACGATCTCGGCTTCGGCGTGATGCGCGTGACCCGCGACCAGCCGTGGAAGCGGCAGTATCTGTTGCAGCCGTTGCAAAACCTCCTGCTGGCGTTGACTTTCGAGTGGGGCATCGCTCTGCACGGGGTCGACCTCGAGCGTGATAGAGCCGAAAAGATCGTCCAGGCAAAGGCACTGATGGGCAAGGTCGCTCGTCAATCACTCAAGGACTACCTGGTTGCCCCGGCGCTCAGCAGATCGCGGTGGCGCAGAACCCTGGCGGCGAACGCGGTTGCCAACCTGATGCGCAACCTCTGGGCTTATGTGGTGATCTTCTGCGGCCACTTCCCCGCCGGCGCGCAGAAGTTCGCCCCCGACGTCCTGAAGGAGGAGACCCGACCCGAGTGGTACCTACGGCAAATGCTGGGGGCGGCCAACTTCAAAGCCGGTCCGCTGATGGCATTTTCGAGTGGCAACCTCTGCTACCAGATCGAGCACCATCTGTTCCCCGACCTCCCGAGCAACCGCTACGCCGAGATCGCCGCACGCGTGCGGTCGCTCTGCGAGAAGTACGACATCCCGTACACCACCGGCTCGATCGGACACCAGTACCTTTCGACGCTTCGGACCATTCACCGACTGGCGCTGCCCGATCGCTTCCTGAAGACGCCGGATGAGGTGGCTCGCCCAGTTCGGCTGAGAACGCGTCGGCGCGATCGGGTGAAAACACCTGGTGTTACGAGGCATTCGCGCCGACAGGCCGCGTTGCGGCCGGCCGCCTGATCTGACGGTCGCCGCGCACGACCCGTGCCGCGTCTCGGAGCCGGGCACCTCCAAGGCCAAGCTCCGGAGCTGCTTCTCCGGGGATCAAGGCGCCCCCGTACTCCGGTGGCTGACGCCACACCACTTCCCGGTTCGCGAGCGGCCGTCGGGCAGTGCGGCCGCAACGGCTCGGTGCGGTTGGGTCGGCGCGCGGGTGCTTGGACTCGGACTCGAACGCCTCAATGGCGGCCCTGCTGGCCGCCATCGGCGTCGTCGTCGCCGGCGCGGGGCTCAGTCCAGGCGAGTAGCCCGCCGCGTATGATGGAGTCACGCGCCGACGCGCTGCCGTCTCGTCATTCGACCAATCGAAGTCGACCGGGCGGCATTCTCTTCGGCCCCGTGGGCCCAGATCCTCGCCCGTTCCGCCAAACGACGGAGGGCACCGCCATGGCCATCACCGACATCGCCGCGTACACGCATCTGAGCACGACAGACATCGAGGGCCTGGCCCGCGAGCTCGACGCGATCCGCCGCGACGTCGAAGATTCCCGCGGAGCATCCGATGCGGCGTACATCAAGCGCACCATCAGATTCCAACGGACCCTCGATGCTGCCGCGCGTCTGCTCATCTGGGGTAGCCGCTCGAGGGCCGGCTGGGCGGTGGGGACCGCGGCGCTGGCCTACGCGAAGAGCGTCGAAAACATGGAGCTCGGTCACAACGTGTCTCACGGGCAATGGGATTGGATGAACGACCCCGAGATCCACTCGACCACCTGGGAGTGGGACATGGTCGCGCTATCGTCTCAGTGGCGGCACTCGCACAACTACCGTCACCACGTGTTCAGCAACGTGCTGGGCGTGGACGACGACCTCGGGTTCGGCATGATGCGGGTGACGCGCGACCAGCCGTGGAAGCGGCAGTATCTGCTGCAGCCGCTTCAGAACGTCCTGCTGGCGTTGACCTTCGAATGGGGCATCGCGCTGCGCGGCGTCAACGACCGCGTCCGGGCCATGCCCTCCATCGAGGGCCCGACGCAGGTGCAGAAACTCGTGCGAAAGGTGGCGCGGCAGGCGGTCAAGGACTACGTGCTCTTCCCGGCGCTGAGCGTCACGCGGTGGCGGAGCACGCTGGGAGCAAACGCCGTCGCCAATCTGCTGCGCAACCTGTGGGCGTACGTGGTGATCTTCTGCGGGCACTTTCCCGACGGCACGCAGACGTTCGCCGTCGACGTACTGGACGACGAGACCAAGGGCGAGTGGTACCTACGGCAGATGTTGGGCGCCGCAAACTTCAAAGCTGGTCCGCTGATGGCGTTTTCGAGCGGCAACCTGTGCTACCAGATCGAACACCACCTGTTCCCCGACCTTCCGAGCAACCGATTGGCAGAGATCGCCGTACGGGTGCAGGCGTTGTGCGAGAAGTACGGGCTCCCGTACACCACCGGATCCCTTGCGCATCAATACCGTTCGACGCTACGGACCATCCACACGCTTGCACTGCCGGATCGGACTGCGCCTCGTCCGGCCGGCTGACCTCGGGTCGACGGATGAAATCCTCTGGCGTGAACAGGAATTTGCGCCGAGGTCGCGAATGTCCTGGGAGCGGGCTCCAGATTCGCCTTGGATTCTCTGATCGCAGCCGGCTGGATCACGATTCCAAGTCAGTTCGGACGAAACACCCAACCTGATTGCCAGCCTTGCCTTCTAGCGTCGGGCTCATCCCTAAACAAGGGCTATTTGCGGACCACGCGTTCGCAATAAGGAAGGACCCATGAGTATCAATTCTCGGGCTGTGCTCACCGGATGGATCAGTGTCAAGTCTGTCGGATTAGTCGCGGGCGTCGCGGCGATCGTCGTGTCGGCGGCGTTGGCTGTCGCGTATGACGGACGCTCGACCGGCGGCACCGTGACGGTGGCCAAGAACTCGTTTTTCGCGACGAACCAGCCGTACACCACGCCGTCGGCAGACGTTCGCGCTGGCGGCGCCGACATGAACGGGACCGCGAAGCCGACTGCATCGGGCAGCTAATGAACCGCAATCGTAGAAATCCGCAGGGCCGAGGAGTCAGGACGACCTGCGCCATCATCGGCGCAAGCGCCTTCGCGACGCTGACCGTGCTTACCGTCGCAGCGGGTTCCCATCCCGGCTCCGTGACGGATTATCGGGCTGGATCGGGAGATGCGCCCGCCAACACCACCTATTCAGTGCCGAGCGCTCCCACCATGAATCTGGGCGCGACGGCCACGTTCTCGGCGCCAGGTTCGGAAGCACCAACCGTGATGGCTTCTCCGGGGATCAAGGCCGCCCCGTACTCGGGTGCCTGATTCGTCCGATCACGCCGCGCGCTCGACGCGTCCAGTCTCGACGTCGTAGACCAGGCCGGTCACCTGGAACCGTTCGGCGATCGGCGGGATCGACCGCAGGATGGCCACGTCCCCTTCGACCGCCGCCCACGGATCGGCGACGTGCTTGTCGGCCAGCGCTGCGGCGCCCACCTGGAAGTAGTCGGCCAGTTGCTCCGGCGGATCCTGCAACCGGGTGATCCCACAATCGGTGTGCTGCAAGACGATCAGGTCACCCGGCGGGCCGGTGACGCCGCCCATCGCCACCGTCAGCCGACCCAGTAGTGCGACCTCGGCGATCGCGGCCGGGGTCACTCGACCGCCGACATTGCGGATGACGCCCACCTCGCCGAGCGCGATGCCGAGCACGTGTGCGGGATCGACCCGCGGATCCACACAGCCGATCAGCACGGTCTTCCAGCGTGGCAGCAGGGGCATTCCTGGTGCGAATTCCGTTCGGGCGAAGACGAGGTTGCGCTCGGTGAGCGTGTCGATGACCGCCATGATGTGCCTCCGCATTCCTGACTAATGGAATCGTTACCCATCTCCATGGGAGCATGCTAGGCTGAATAACGCAAGCATTAGTCAGAATGGAGCCTGGCGTGGACTTCGAGGACGCCCTTCGTGACCGCACGACGTGGCGCATAGGTGATGGCTGTTCGATGACGCGGGTGCTGGAGCTGCTCAGTGCCAAGACGTCGTTTCAGGTGATTCGTGAATTGTTCTTCGGCACCGGGCGTTTCGACGACTTCGTCGATCGGACCGGGAGTTCGGCGCCCGCCGTGTCGCGGGCGCTCAAGCAGCTCGAGGCCGCCGGGATCGTCGACCGCGTCGCCTATCGGGAACCGGGCAGCCGCGTCCGGGACGAGTACCAGTTGACCGCGGCCGGGGAAGACCTGCTGCCGGTGTTCCTGTCGCTGGTGCAGTGGGGGGACAAGCACGTCCAGGGCGGTCGCCCCCGGCTGACGTTCGTCGACACCGACACCGGAGCAGCCGTCGGCGTACGGGTCGACGCGACCGACACTCCTGCGCTGCGTTCTACCGACATCGAAGTACGACGAAACACGAGGTCCCACAAATGGTGAACACCGCTACCGCCATCATCACGCCCCACACGGCGACGCGTTTGGAGATTCCCACCGGGATGCCATTCCAGACGTTTCGCGAAGCCTTCGAAGCGGCCGCGCCCGTATTCGACAGCGTGGCCATCGCGGCCATCACCGCGCGCGGCGGCAGCTGGGACGAGGTGCTCGCCGCCGTCGCCACCAACGCTCCGCATGGACTGATGGTCTTCTCGTCGATCGACATCGCGCCGTTGATGGCAGCGGCCGGGCACCACAACGCCGCGGTTCAATACCTGCTGGGCAACCACACCGTGGCCGAACGGATGTACCGACACAATCCGTTGGCCGTGCTCTACGCGCCGCTGCGCGTCCTGGTGTTCGCCGACGAACGCGGCGAAGCGGTGTTCGCGCTGGACCAACCAAGCACGCTGTTCGGCAGCCTGGCCGACCCGAGGATCACCGCGGTCGGACACGAACTCGACGCCAAGGTCGTGGCTCTGCTGGCCGCCATCGGCGTCGACGTCGGCGCGGCCCTCAGTCCCGGCGAGCCCACCTAGAACAACGACAGCCCAAAGTGGCGTGGCCGCTCAACGCCCGCGGCCTCGTGCAGTGACTTCGGTCACACCGAGCGCTCGCGCGGTCACATCGAGCAGACAAGCGGTGTCTCAAGACGAACAACCAATCGAAGTGGGTGCAGCTGGGTCGGCCGGTAGCGCCGGCGTTGCTCCGCGTCGCAGGTCTGAGGCGACTGGCGATGCGGGACGTCGCGGAGCACGGTGAACGGCTCGCCGCCACCCAGGCCATCGAGGCCATGCGCGACATTGTGGACTGTCCCGCCGCCAAGGACCTGTTGATGCCCTGCGAATGCCTCGAGCCGCTCGATCCGCTGCCCTGCCCGGTCACTCTCGCGTGGTCGGCCAATGACCGGATCCTTCCGCCACGTGTCTACGGCGCCACCGCCCGCGAACGGCTCCCTCGAGCCAAGTACCTGCTGCTCCCCAACGTGGGCCACGTACCGATGATCGATGATCCGCGCGCGTGCGCGGACACGATCCTCGCAACCACGGGAGCATTAGCCACGCGCTGACGCGGAATCAGGCGTCGAGGACCGTGGCGCCGTCGCGCCAGGTGTCGAGGATGTGGTCGACGCATGCTGTTCGAGGGTAGTTCTGCCGTACGACGGCGGGCTAGTTCGCGTCGAGGCCCCAGTTGACGGTGGCTTGCGCTGTGTGTCTTCTACGGGCTCAACGGTATTCATGTCGACGTCGCAGACGACGATGCCCACACGCTGATCATCGCACTGGCCCTGCGGGTAGCTCGACTACGTCGCCACCCGGCTGGAAGCCTGGCTGGCGAACACGACACAGGTCGCTGCACGCAGCCGTCGACCGATCAAGCCGTGACCTGGGAGAGCTGCGGGCGCACGTACCGTCGGAACCGATGCCGAACGAGACGC
>JAOPVI010000215.1 GCA_025966225.1 Mycobacterium sp.
GCTCGACCTGTCCCGGCAGCCGAAGGTGAGCAGCACCATCCTCGACGGACTCCGCGAGTTCGACACCGAAATGGCGGGCCTGGGCATCCGCGTGGTGTTCGCAGCCCTGCCGGATTCGGCGTGCGACGCCGGTCGGCGCTGGCCCTGGTGGCAGGAGCTTGCAGCGCAAGGCCGGTACGCAGCCACGCTAACTGATGCCGTGGGGCCTAACTCGCACTGACGGTCGCGAAGAAACTAGGCCTGACCAGGCAATTAGCGCATCTACATATAGTGGCGCACATCACTGCGTGGGTTATATTGTGTCCCGAGTCACTCCTCGAGAGAGAAGGTTCGGCAATGCTCGGATCACCCCACGGCCGCTTGGACCAGCCCCGCACCGAGCTTCCGCGCGCCGCCGGAGGATCGATCAACGGCATGCGCGTGGTCATGGGCATCCTGCTCGTCCTCATCGCCCTCGCAGTCATCACCGGCGTGGCCGTGGCCATGACCAGTGGACAGCCCACCGTCGCGTTCGTGATCGGACTCGTCGGGCTCGCCTTCTTCAGCCGGGCGTTCTGCTAACACCTGGTTCCAACGCCTAGTACGCCGTCGGCTTGACCGCCGGCGTACGTCCTTGCGCATGCGTGCCACCCACTGTGGAATGACCCGACGGACTTCACGCCGGCTGCTCATCGGTATCTCGGAGCGGATCATGAAGCCCTCGGCCTGACGGGGCACAATTGCCACATGCGAGTGGCATTGGCGCTGGGCAGCGGCGGGGCCAGGGGGTATGCCCATATCGGAGTGATCAACGAGCTCCGTGAGCGCGGGCACGAAATCGTCGGCATTGCGGGATCCTCGATGGGCTCGCTCGTGGGTGGTCTGCAGGCCGCGAACAAGTTGGACGAATACGCGGACTGGGCGACGTCCCTGACGCAGCGGGCGGTGCTGCGCCTACTGGACCCGTCGCTCACCGCGGCCGGAGTGCTCCGGGCCGAAAAGATCCTCGACGCGGTTCGGGAGATTCTGGGCGATGTCGCGATCGAGGACCTGCCGATCCCCTACACCTCGGTCTGCACCGACCTCATCAGTGGGCGGTCGGTGTGGTTGCAGCGCGGACCAGTGGACCAGGCGATCCGAGCCTCCATCGCGATACCTGGCGTGATCATCCCGCACGAACTGGACGGACGGTTGCTCGCCGACGGCGGAATTCTCGACCCGCTGCCCATGGCTCCGCTCGCCGCGGTGAACGCCGACATCACGATTGCCGTCAGCCTCAATGGGGACGATCCCCGTCGCGGCGGAACGGACCCGAACCCGAGCGGTGAGCTGCTGAGCCGAATGTGGCGCAGCACAACGGCACTCCTCGACACGGCAACGGCGCGCACGCTGCTCGACACTCCGGCCGCTCGTTCCGTGCTGAGCCGGTTCAGCTCATCGGCCGACGACCAATCGCACGGCGTGGACCACGACGTCGTCAAGGATGCCGACCCGATGCCGATTCCCAAGCTTGGCGGCTTCGAGGTGATGAACCGCGCCATCGACATCGCCCAGGCCGCGTTGATGCGTCACACGCTCGCCGCCCACCCTGCCGACCTGATGATCGAAGTACCCCGCACGGCCTGCCGGAGCCTCGAGTTCTACCGCGCCGCCGAAGTCATCGACGTCGGGCAGGAACTTGCGGCGGTCGCGCTCGACACCCTTGTCAAGCAAGAATCAGAACCCTAGGACCTGCGCCACCCGGCGTGCCTCGCGGCGGCCCTGTTCGCGGCCGGCGCGGGCCGAAGGAATCCGACACGCCGGGTCGAGCGGGTTGCGGCCGAACGCGGCCAGCGCAGCGTCGTCGGCGAAGATCGCCAGCGTGGCACCTGGGAAGGCCGCAATCTCGGCGGGCGTGCCGTTGCCGAACGGCGACGGGGCGAACTCTCCTGACGGAACCAGCACGACGACGGACCCGCAATCGGCCGCCGCCTCCATGTTGACGGTGCTGCCGATGCCGCCGTCCATGTAGCGGCGGCCGCCGATCGTCACCGGCGGCCAGGCCCCTGGCACGGCACAACTGGCGGCCACCGCGTCCACCAATTCGACGTCCGAGTCGCGGTCGAAGACCACGAGTTCGCCCGTCGCGATGTCGATGGCCGTCACGCGCAGCACCCGCTCGGGCCAGTCGTGCGCAGGCAGCCGGTGGGCGATTACCTCGCGGCGGACCGACTCCGCGACGGTCTCGGCGGCCAGCGCCGTCGCGCCGATGCGTTGCAGCTTCTGCGCTTTCGTGGTGCCAGGGACCGACATCGCGGTGATGAAGAGTGCGGCGATGTCGTCGACGTCGACACCTGAGTCGAGCTCGTGGGAATCCTCGGCGAGCTGGCGGGCGAACAGTTCGTCGAGCGACCGCCCGCTGCCGAGTTGCGCGGCCACCGTCGACCCCGCCGAGGTGCCGACCAACACGTCGGAGACCACCATGGCCCTGGCTACCTCGGGCGCCTCGTCGGCGATGCCACACAGGATGCCCGTCTCCCAGGCGATGCCTGCCAATCCACCACCGGCGAGCACCAGTCCGTTCACGGGAACCGAGTGTGCCACGCGCCCGCTGGCGAGGATCAGGCGTGGTACCCGGTTGGCCTTCGCGGCAGCCGCGATCCTGCTACTCGCGGGCTAGTGCACGAGCTGGTCGGACAGCGTCTCCAGCGACTGGCGCGCGTAGCCCATCCACAGCTTCCCGAAGACCGGCAGAAGTGGGGCCGCGAAGGAAGACTTCGGGTGAATCGTCCAACGCCACGTCACCCTGGTGCCGGTGCCGACGGGCGCGAACGCCCACAGGCCCTCCACGTGGGCGACAAGTGGCGCGAGCGGGCCCTTGACCTCGGACAGCGTGTAGCCGAACGAATTCGGCGAGTCGAATGAAGTCAGCTGCTCACGCATGCTGCCGCCGCCCGTGAGCGTGACGGTGCGAGTCTGGCCGACGGCGTTCCAGTCACCGGTCTGGTCGCGGACTTCCTTGATCGGCGGGATGGGCCCGTACCACCGGTGGAAGAGTGTGGGCAGCGGGATCGGAACGGTGCCGCTGAATGCAGCCTCCGGCCCGACGGGTATCGCGCGGAATTGCTCTACCACCAAGGGCTGCGCCATGATGGCGATGGTACCCCCGAGTACCAAAGCCCGCGACGAAGGGATCTTCCATGGCCGAGACGATGAGGGCCCAGCGCTTCTACGCTGACTCCAAAACCATTGCCGTGGAGGACGTTCCCATTCCAGAACCGGGACCGGGCGAGGTGCTCGTCAAGGTCGCGTTCTGCGGCATATGCCACTCCGACCTGAGCCTGATCAACGGCACTTTTCCTGCCCAACTGCCGGTCGTCACTCAGGGCCACGAAGCCTCCGGCACCATCGCCAAGCTCGGCCCTGGTGTAACAGGGGGGTGGGCCGAAGGCGACCGGGTGGTGGTGGCCGCAGGCAAGCCGTGCATGGAATGCGTGAACTGCCGCCGCGGCGACGTGTCCAACTGCCTACGCATCCGGCTCATGGCCTTCGCGTACGACGGCGCGTGGGCGGAGTACACCGTCGCGCAGGCGTTCGGACTGACCCGGATTCCCGACAACGTGCCGATGGAACAGGCCGCGATTCTGGCCGACGCGGTGTCCACCCCGTACGGCGCCGTGGTGCGGACGGCCAATGTCGGCATCGGCGAGTCCGTCGGCGTGTGGGGCGTCGGCGGCCTTGGCACCCACATGATTCAGCTGGCCAGACTCGTCGGGGCCGCGCCGATCATCGCGGTCGACATCAAGCCGGCGATTCTCGACAGGGCGCTCGCCGTTGGCGCCGACTACGCGTTCGACGCCCGCGACCCCGAGCTACCCGCCAAGATCGCCGAGGCCACGGGCGGCCGCAATCTCGACGTCGCGTTCGACGCGGTCGGACTCGGCTCGACCTTCGAGCAGGCACTGAACAGCCTCACCGTCGGCGGCCGCCTGGTCGGCGTCGGCATGAGCGCCGACGTCCCCAACATCGGCCCGACGTCGATCTTCAACCTGTTCAAGCGCCAGATACTTGGGCACCTCGGCTACCAGAACGCCGACATCGGCACGCTGGCCAACCTGGTATCGCGCGGACGGCTGGACCTTTCGCGCTCGATCAGCGCGGTGGTACCCCTGGAGGACGTCGCACTCGGCATCGAGAAGCTCGACAAGGCCGACGGCGACCCGATCCGAATCCTGGTCCAACCGTGAGTGATCCCCACGGTCGCGTCGCGCTGCTGACCGGCGCGTCGGGCGGCATCGGCCAGGCCATCGGCCGACGGCTCGCCGACGAGGGGTACGACGTGTGCCTGTCCTACGGGCGGCACGGCGACGACGCGGAGTCGGTCGCCGAATACGCTCGCGGGCTCGGCAGGCGTGCCGTCACCGTCGCCGCCGACATGTCCGACCCCGAGGCGCCAGGCGAACTGGTCGACGCCGCCGTCCGCGAGCTCGGTCAGGTCGACGTGTTGATCGCAAATGCGGGCCACGCCAACATAAGTGGTTGGCAGAAGATCGACCTCGCGTCGTGGAACGAGACGTTGACAGTCAATCTCACCGCGCCCTTCCTGCTTGCTCAGCGGGTGCTCCCCGACATGGTCGAGCGGCAGTTCGGCCGCATCCTGTTCATTTCGTCGGTCGCCGCGTTCAGCGGTGGCGTGGTCGGCGCCCACTACGCCGCGAGCAAGGCGGGCCTGCACGGGCTGATGCACCATCTCGCCCCGCGGGTCGCCGCCGACGGCGTGACGGTGAACTGTCTGGCTCCCGCGCTCGTCGGCGAGACCAAGATGTTTCCCGCCGACCTGGACACCGGGACGCCGCCGGTCCCGATTCCGGTCGGCCGCATCGGGCGGCCCGACGAAATGGCCGACATGGCAATGACCATGCTGCGCAACGGTTATCTGACCAACAAGGTGATCACGGTCGACGGCGGCCTCATCGCGCGGTGAAGCTCGCGAGCGGTAGACGTTCGCTCAGCGCAGATGTGGTGCGGCCTTGCCGCTGATCAGCGGTAGGTCGAGCATCGTCAGAATGCCAGGTTCGGCCGCACACACCGCAGGCACGGAGTTGACGCAGTGCGCTGCAGTTCCGACGATGCCGTGCTCGGGACCCTCGCCGCCGACTGCAGAGTGGAATCCCTTGACGACGATGGTGATGTCCGGGTTGCCGCGCACCTCCATCTCGTAACGCTGGCCCGCGGGTCCGAACGTCCACGGGGGATCCAGGTTGTCCTCGCCCATGAACCAATTGACCGTTACACGGGCCACGGACTCACCGTCGACGAGGGCTTCCCAGTGGAACTTGCGGCCGGCGACCTGGCCCGGCTGGATCACCCCTAGCGGTGAGTCGATCGGCGCGGTCGCCACCGAGATCTCTTGGGTGGCGCGAACCTTCGGGTCGGCGTTGAAACCCATCTGGTCGACGATCATCTTGACGGCCTGGATGAAGCCGCTGTCGAGCATCTTCTGCATCGGACCAGTGAGCGCCTTCTCCGGCACCTCCCCGAAACCCATGACGTGGCGCAGGACATCTGGTGCTTCGTAGGTGCGCAGGTCGGAAAACTCCTCGGCGCGGACGAAGGTCACGCCGGTGGAGAACGACGAGAACAGCAGCGGGTACTTCTCGCTGATGCCGCCCGGCGCCATACCGGTGCCGTGCAGCGTCGCGTTGCCCGCGAGGGCGGCCTCCCGCACCGCCGCGGCGCTTCGCTCGCTTGGATACAGCCATCCGACGGGGGTGACGACGTTCTTTCCCGACCGCAGCAGAGCCGACACTTCGTCGGGATTCGCGATCAGCGGGGCGTAGATGACGGCGTCCGCGTCGAGCGCGAGGATCTCGTCGACGCTGTTGGTAGCAGTGACACCCAATGGGTCCACCCCGATCAGTTCACCAACGTCCTTGCCGCTCTTGGCCTCCGAATGCACCCAGCATCCGACGAGCTCGAGGTCGGGGTGCTCGAGCACGCCCCTGATCGCTGCGACGCCGACGCCGCCGGTCGCCCACTGTACGACTCGCAATGTCATCCCGGCACTTCCTCTCGACACCAAAACTGGAACACGTTCTACCCACATCTACACCACGCGGGCACTCGAAACGGTGGAAACCAGAGCCGTGGACGGCACAATGTCCGGTAATGATCAAACGTCTTGACTTCGGGGTGCTCGGTCCGCTGCAGACGAGCGCCGACGGCGCCCGCTTGCCGTTGGGCACGCCCAAGCAGCGGGCAGTGCTCGCGGTGCTGGTGATGGGCCGCAATCGCCCGGTCAGCAGCGACGCGTTGGTCAACGCCGCGTGGGAGCAGTACCCCCCGCCGGAACCGAAGGCCAGCCTGCACGCGTACATCTCGAATCTGCGCAAGCTGCTGGCGGGCGCCGGCCACGACCCGAAGGCCGTACTGGCCAGCGCCCCGCCCGGGTATCGGCTGACGATCGCCGACGCCGACTGCGACATCGGGCGGTTCGTCGCGCAGAAGACGGCCGGGGTGCAGGCCGCGGCGGCCGGGCAGTTCGAACAGGCCAGCCGTCATTTCCAGAACGCGCTGGCCGAGTGGCGGGGACCGGTGCTCGAGGATCTGCGCGACTTCGACTTCGTCGACCCGTTCGCCACCGCCCTCGTCGAGGACAAGGTTGTCACGCACACGGCCAGGGCCGAGGCCGAGATCGCCTGCAACCGCGGCCACGCCGTCATCGGCGACCTCGAGTCGCTGGTGGCCGAGCATCCGTACCGCGAGCCGCTGTGGACCCAGCTGATCACCGCGTACTACCTGGCCGAACGCCAGTCAGATGCGTTGGACGCCTACCAGCGGCTGCAGTCCACGCTGGCCGATGATCTGGGCATCGATCCGGGGCCAACCATCCGCGCCCTGCACGAGCGGGTGCTGCGCCAGCAGCCGTTGAACGTCAAGAAGGTCGCCCAGACCACTCCGGTGCACAAGAGCTTCAACATCGACATGCGCACCGCCGTCGGGCCCCAGGCCGCGGTCGCGCGCCTGTGCGCCGCGTCGGGACACAGTCATCCCCTGGTGGCAGTGGCAACCAGAATCGGGCGGTTGCCCGACAACGACATCGTGCTCGACGACGTCAACGTCAGCAGACACCACGCCGTCATCATCGACACCGGAACCAGTTTCGTCATCACCGACCTGCGCTCGGCGAACGGAGTCGAGCTCGGCCGCGAACGGATTCGGGGCACGGCGACGCTCGCCGACGGTGACGTGATCCGGATCTGCGACTACCTGTTCACCTTCGACCTCACCCAGTCGCCGAGGTCGTGAACACATGAGCGAGCCGACGTCGCGGGAGGGCACCCAGTTCGGGCCCTACCGCCTGCTGCGGCTGATCGGCAAGGGCGGCATGGGCGAGGTCTACGAGGCCCAGGACACCGTCAAGGACCGCATCGTGGCGTTGAAGCTGCTGCCGGAGGGCGTCTCCCACGATCCGGTGTTCCGCAAGCGACTCCAGCGCGAAGCCCACTCGGCGGGACGGCTGCAGGAGCCCCACGTGGTGCCGATCCACGACTACGGCGAGATCGATGGCGTGCTCTACGTCGACATGCGCATGATTACCGGGTCCGATCTGCGCAAGCTGCTGAAGAACTACGGGCCGATGACGCCTGCCCGTGGCGTGGCCATCGTCAGGCAGGTGGCGTCGGCGCTGGACGCCGCGCACGAGGGCGGCATCATGCATCGCGACGTGAAGCCCGAGAACATCCTGGTCACCAAAGAGGACTTCGCGTACCTGGTCGACTTCGGCATCGCCAACGCGGCAACTGACGAGAAGCTGACCGAAATGGGCACTGCCGTCGGCACTTACGCCTACATGGCCCCTGAGCGATTCACCAGTGGCGAGGTGACGTCCCGCGCCGACATCTACGCGCTGGCCTGCGTCCTCCACGAGTGTCTGACGGGCGCGCAGCCCTATGCCGGGGACAGCGTCAGCGTCGTGATCACCGCGCATCTGATGCAACCGATTCCGCGCCCGAGTGTCGAAAGGCCCGGCATTCCAGCGGCTTTCGACCACGTGATCGCCCGCGGCATGGCGAAGAAGCCGGACGAGCGGTATGCCTCGGCCGTCGACATGGCGATGGCGGCCACCCAGGCGCTGACCGAGGTCGACAAGGGGCAGGCCGAGACCATCGTGCAGCTCAGTGAGGCAACGCCGCCGACCGCGCCCGTCGGTCAGGGGGCCACCCTCGCGGCACCGATCCCGCCTCCACCCCCCGCGCCACCCAGCTATCCCCCGCCCCCGCCGCCGCAACCGGCCGCCCAACAGTTTGGGTTCGGCGGCCCGCCGCCACCGCCGTCGTGGACGCCGCCCGGTTCGAAACCGGAGGGCGGCAAGAAGGTCCCGTGGATTCCCATCGCGGCGGTCGCCGCGGTGCTGCTATTGGTGGCGGCCGGTATCGGCATCGTGCTGGCGTTCAGCTCCGACGACAACACCGCGGATGGACCCGGCACCAGCTCCCCGACGTTGACGAAGCCCTCGACGCGCACCAGGGCTACGACCAGCGAAAGCCCCACCGCAACAGACGATCCGGATTCGTTCACGGGCAAGTTGATGGCGCTCATCCCACCGGACTACCCAACCAGCGCGTGCGACATCGTCAGCCCGCCTGCACCAGGGGCGTTGGCCACCGTCGACTGCCAGAAGTCCGACCAGCCCGGTGGGCCGAACCTCGCGCGTTACTCCTTGTTCTCGAATCAGGACGATCTTCAGGCGCACTTCGAACAGGGCCTCAAGCAGAACGACGAGATGCTGGCCTGTCCGGGAGCCGACTCCGACGCGCCACAGGACTGGAACTACAAGAGCGACACGAAGACGCTTGCGGGGCAGGTGGCGTGCGGGACCTATAAGGGCAACGCCGACGTCATGTGGTCTCAGACCTCGGAGCTGTTGCTCGCCGACGTGCAGAGCGCCGACCTCGCCAGCCTGCACGACTGGTGGCTGAACTTCAGCTGAGCCACCCCGCGGTATGTTGCAGACAACCGCAACGCTGCGAAGGGATGAACCATGTCGAAAGCCAACAATCGAGTCTTCGTCGTCGGAGTCGGAATGACGAAGTTCGAGAAGCCGGGCCGTCGCGAGGGCTGGGACTACCCGCAGATGGCCAAGGAGTCAGGCACCAAGGCCCTCGCGGACGCCGGCATCGAATACACCGAGGTCGAGCAGGGCTACGTCGGGTACTGCTCGGGAGACTCTACGTCCGGACAGCGGGCGCTCTACGAACTCGGCATGACGGGCATCCCGATCGTCAACGTGAACAACAACTGTTCGACGGGTTCGACGGCGCTCTACCTGGCGGCGCAGTCCATCCGCGGCGGCCTGGCCGACTGCGTGATGGCGCTGGGCTTCGAGAAGATGCAGCCGGGCTCGCTGGCCGTAGGTGCCGATGACCGCGAGTCGCCGCTCGGCAACCACGTGAAAGCGCTCGCGGAGATCGACGAGTTCGCATTCCCGGTGGCGCCGTGGATGTTCGGTGCGGCCGGACGTGAACACATGAAGAAATACGGCACGACTGCCGAGCACTTCGCAAAGATCGGCTACAAGAACCACAAGCACTCGGTGAACAACCCGTACGCGCAGTTCCAGGACGAGTACACGCTCGATGACATCCTGGCCGCCAAGATGATCTCCGATCCGCTGACGAAGTTGCAGTGTTCGCCCACCTCCGACGGGTCGGGCGCGGCGATCGTGGTCAGCGAGGACTACGTCGCCAAGCACGGATTGGCCGCCCAAGCCGTCGAGATCGTCGGGCAGGCGATGACGACCGACTTCGCGAGCACCTTCGACGGCAGTGCGCGCAATGTCATCGGCCACGACATGAATGTCCAAGCAGCCCAAAAGGTTTACGACCAGTCCGGGCTCGGCCCGCAAGACTTCCAGGTCATCGAGTTGCACGACTGCTTCTCCGCCAACGAACTGTTGCTGTACGAGGCGCTGGGGCTGTGCGGAGACGGCGAGGCGCCCAAGCTCATCGACGACGGCGATACGACGTACGGCGGACGCTGGGTGGTCAACCCGTCGGGCGGACTCATCTCGAAGGGCCATCCACTGGGGGCCACCGGGTTGGCGCAGTGCGCCGAGTTGACGTGGCAGCTTCGCGGCACGGCGGACAAGCGTCAGGTCGACGGCGTCAGTGCCGCCCTGCAGCACAACATCGGACTGGGCGGGGCGGCCGTGGTGACGGCCTACCAGCGCGCGGAACGTTAGTCGCGGGCTTCCAGCACCTCGTAGTCGCCGTCCGCGTGCCTGGCGCGGATGGTCTTCTTGTCGTACTTGCCGACGCTGGTGCGCGGAACCTGATCGATGAACGTCCACCGTTCGGGCAGCCACCAGCGAACCACCTTGTCCGCCAGGAATTCCCGCAGTTGCTTCGGCGTCGCAGCGGCGCCCTCCTGGAGTACGACGACAGCCAGTGGGCGTTCCTGCCAACGTTCGTCGGGTACGCCAACGACGGAGGCCTCCAGCACTGCCGGGTGCGCAATCAGGTGATTCTCGAGCTCGACCGACGAGATCCACTCCCCGCCTGACTTGATGACGTCCTTGGCGCGGTCGGTCAGCGTGACGTAGCTCAGCGGGTCGATGCGGCCGACGTCGCCGGTGCGGAGCCAGCCGCTTGCGAACTTCTCTGCGTCGCGGTTCAGGTAGTACGAGCCCGTGATCCACGGTCCGCGCACCTCGACCTCGCCGGCAGCCTTGCCGTCGTTGGGAAGCGGGTCGCCCTCGTCGTCGACGATGCGGACCTCCACGCCACACATCGGCCTGCCCTGAGTGGAGCGCAGCGCCCAGTGTTGCTCCTCCGACGCGCCGGGCGGAGGCCACGCCATGGTGGCCACCGGCGACGTCTCGGTCATCCCCCACAGTTGTCGGATCTGGACGTCGAACTTCTCCTCGAACGCCTTCATCAGCGACAGAGGTACCGCCGACCCGCCGCACGACACCAGTCGCAGCGATGAGATGTCCCGGCCTGGCGTCGATTCCAGGCAGTGCATCACGTCGTTCCAGATGGTCGGCACCGCGCCCGCAACGGTCGGCCGCTGGGTTTCGATGACGTCGATGACCGACTTCGCGTCAAGGAACCGGTCGGTCAGCACCAGGTCGGCGCCTGCCATCAGCGCGGCATAGGGAAGTCCCCAGGCATTGGCGTGGAACATGGGCACGACCGGCAGTACCGAGTCCTCGGCGCCGATGCCCAACGTGTTCGCGCTACACGTGCTCATGGCGTGCAGATAGCTTGAACGATGGCTGTAGACAACCCCTTTGGGGTTTCCGGTGGTGCCACTGGTGTAGCACATGGCAGCCGCATCGGTCTCGACGACGTCGGGCCACTCGAAGTCCGGAGACTGGCCGGCCAGTACCTCGTCGTACCGCAGCACGGTCTTGCCAGCGGCCGTCAGCGGCGCGATGTCACCAGCGCCTACGGCGATGACCGTGTGCACGGTGTCAAGCAACGGGAGCACCGGGGCCAGCTGCTCGGCCAACGACAGGTCCGCGATGATCACCTTGTCGTCCGCCTCATTGGCGATGAAGGCGATCTGTTCCGGCGAGAGCCTGATGTTCAGCGTGTGAAGCACCGCGCCCATCGACGGCGCGGCGAGGTAAGCCGCCAGGTGTTCGGCGTTGTTCCACATGAATGTGGCCACCCGCTCGTCGCCGGTGATACCGAGGCCGCGCAGCGCGTTGGCCAGTCGACCGACCTGCTCGCCGAGTTCGCGGTAGGTGATGGTGCGATAGCGGCCCTCGCCGAGGGCGGTGGTCACGGTGCGATCGCCGTTCACGCCCGTCGCGTAACGCAGGATCGCGGTCACGGTCAGCGGGACGTCCTGCATCGTGCTGCGCATCGTCGGCTCCCTCGTCGGTTGGCCGCGATGCTAGCCGCGCGGGCGACCGATGTCGGCGATTCGACAAGTGCCGGGTCCGCCGCTGGAACGAATTCGCAGCACGCAGCGATGTACCAGTCGAACTTCATTCAATTACCAGACAAGGGGGCGCGGAGATGCGTCCATCGATCATTTCAGCCACATTCGTCACTTTGGCCGCAACTGCATGCGCTGTGTTCGCGTCGCCCGCGGCGCCTGCGCACGCGGACCAGACCCCCTCGGAGACCATCGGGCTACTCCAGTCCCAGGGGTACCAGGTGAACGTCGACCGCGTGGGCAGTGGCCCGCTCGACGAATGCGTGGTGACCAGTGTCCGCAATCCCCAGACCCAGACGCAGACCATCCGCGACTACTACGGTAAGCGGGACGAGAACGGCAAACGAAAGTACCGGCTCGTCGAGATCGTGACGAGTATGTCAGTTTCGGTATCCCTAGACTGCAGCTGACCTGCGTGGCTGCACGTGCGTTCCCGTGCCGCGACAAGTAGTGTTTCATTCACAGCAAAGGGACAGGAGGTGCGGTCATCCGCACAAAATTGGCGCTCACGACCGCTGCGGCACTGAGCGTGTGCGCAGCCGTTGCTGCCCCCGCCGCTTTCGCCGCGCCCGAGACCGCACAACAGACGATCAGCAGGCTTCAATCACAGGGCTACACGGTCAACGTCGACAAGGTCGGTAGTGGCCCGCTGGACAAGTGCACGGTCACCAGCGTGCGCAACCCGCAGACCGTGACACAACTGGTGCCCTACATCGGCCCCGGTCGCGGCAACGACCGCACCGCGTTGGTCCCTGCGATCGTCAGCCAAACCATCTCGGTGTCGCTGAACTGCTCGCGCTGAGCCAGCCTTGGGCATCGCGATTCTCCATCGGTGAGGTAGCGCCGGTCAGCGGCCGAACAGTCGAACGACACTGTGACTGAACGGTTTTCGACGACCTCGACGAAGCGGTCGCGACCCTTGTGACTGTCCACTCGGATCAACCTGGTCTGCTCCTGCGGATTGCGCACACTGGTGACCTGGCACTCCGAAAGCGGCGCGCTCCTGCGCTTCGGTTCAATCGGGCTCCGATTCATCACATGAAAGGACCCGGCCAGAGGGGGTAACTGGCCGGGTCCCATCATGGTGCGCCCTACGCCGATGCAGGGACTCGCTCCTGCGCAGGCTCTTCGGCGCGTGAATCCTGGTCGTCGAGCATCGTCAACTCGTCGAACGGCTTGGCCCCGCTCAGCACTGCGTCGACCCGGTTCTTGTCGATGGTGTGCGTCCAGGAACCGACGAGCACCGTTGCGACGGCGTTGCCGGAGAAGTTGGTCACCGCGCGAGCCTCGGACATGAACCGGTCGATGCCGACGATCAGTCCGACTCCGTCGAGCAGGTCGGGCCGGTGGGCCTGAAGGCCACCCGCGAGGGTCGCCAGTCCGGCACCGCTGACGCCTGCCGCGCCCTTGGAGGCGACGATCATGAACACCAGCAGCGAGATCTGCTCGCCGACGGCGAGTGGCTTGCCCATCGCGTCGGCGACGAACAGCGACGCCATCGTCAGATAAATCGCCGTGCCGTCGAGGTTGAAGGAGTAACCGGTCGGGACGACGACGCCGACCGTCGTCTTCTCGACGCCGAGGTGCTCCATCTTTGCGATCAGCCGCGGCAGGGCCGACTCGGACGACGACGTCGCGAAGATCAGCAGGTACTCCCGGGCCAGGTAGCGGACCAACTTGAAGATCGAGACCCCGGCGACCGCCCGCATCAGCACGCCGAGCACGCCAAACACGAACAGGATGCAGGTGAGGTAGAAGCCGAGCATCAGCGTCAGCAGCTGGGTGACCGCACTCCAGCCGGTCTGCCCGACCACGTTCGCGATGGCGCCGAAGGCACCTATCGGGGCCAACCACAGGATCATGACCAGCACCTTGAAGACCAGTTTCTGCAGGTGCTCGACGCCGCGCAGGATCGGCTCCCTGGAGCCGCCGAGGCCCTGCACCGCGAAGCCGACGAGCAGTGCGACGAACAGCGCCTGCAGCACGTTGCCCTCGGTCAGCGAGGAGAACAACGAGGTCGGGATGATGTGCTGGATGAACTCCGAAAGGCCGCCGGCCTCGTGGGCCTGCTCGGCCAACTGACCACCCTTGGCCGCCGACGTCGACGACAGGTTCAGCCCGGTGCCAGGGCTCAACAGGTTTCCGACCACCAGACCTATCGCCAGCGCGACCGTCGACATCACCAGGAAGTAGCCGAACGCCAACCCGCCGACCTTGCCGACGGTGGCCGCCGCGCGCACCTTGCCGATGCCAAGCACGATGGTGCAGAAGATGACCGGGACGATCATCATCTTGATGAGGCTGACGAACATCGTGCCCAAGATGCCGACGCTCTTGCCGACGTCCGGTGCGAGGAGTCCGACGGCGACACCGGCGACGACGGCGACTATGACGGCTATGTAGAGCCAGTGGGTGCGATCCCGCTTCTGCGGCGGGGCGGACGTATCTGCCTGGTCGGCCATGGCTGGTGCTCCTGTTTCCTGCGAGTCGTGCGGCGGATGTGGTCTGCAAGGATGGTGTTCCCAGAAGTGACCCAGGTCACGCTTTAGTTCATTACGTTCACATGGACGGATGACTCGGAGGTGCGATGCGCAGGTGGTGGCCACGCTCGCTGGCCGGCCAGGCGATCGCGCTGCAGATAGCGGTGATCGCGGTGATCGTCCTCGTCGGCAGCGCGCTGGCCCTGCTCGATGCCCGCCGGGACGGTGACTCCGCGGCCCGTCAGCAAGTGGTGAGCATCGCCACGACATTGGCCGACTCCCCCTCGACGGCCACCGCCATCGAATCGGGACGGGCCACCGAGCTTCTGCAACCGGTCACCGAGGCGGTGCGGACCAACACCGACATCGCCTTCATCACGATCATGTCGCCCGACGGCACCCGCTTCACGCACACCGATCCGCGTCAGATCGGCGCCCACTACCTCGGCACCATCGAGCCCGCGCTGAACGGCGAGACGTTCACCGAGGTGTACACGGGCACGCTCGGCCCGTCGGTACGTGCGATCGCACCGGTGCGCGATGCGTCGGGTCGGGTCGTCGGCCTGGTCTCCGCGGGCATCACGCAGCAGACGCTGGCGCAGCGCTGGCGCGACCAGTGGCCTGCGATCGCCGCTGTCGGCGTAGGCGCCCTTGCGCTTTCGCTGCTGGGAATGTGGGCCATCCGGCGCCGCCTGCTGCGCCAGACTCACGGGTTGCGCCCCGACGAAATGCGCGTCATGTACGAACATCACGACGCGATCCTGCATTCGGTCTCCGAGGGACTCGTCGTGCTCGACCGCGATCGAGTGGTGCTCGTCAACGACGAGGCACGCCGCCTACTGGCCCTGCCCGTGGGCGAGGTGGCGCCGTCGGACCTTCCCGAATTCCTGCGCAGCTACGAACCCGGCGCCAAGGACGAGGTGCACGTCACCGACGCCAGAGTGCTGGTGGTCAACCGGTCCAAGGTCGAAGGTTCGGCCCAGTCCGAAGTGGTCACGGTCCGCGACCGCACCGAATTACAGGGCGCCCTAGGCGAATTGAGCTCGCTGAAGGTGTTGACCGACTCGCTGCGCGCCCAGGCCCACGAGGCCGCCAACAAGCTGCACACCGTGATCACGATGGTCGAGCTGGGCAGACCGGAGGACGCCGTCAAATTCGCGACCGACGAGTTGGCCCTGTCGCAACGGCTGGTGGACCGCCTGTCGGCCGACGTCGGTGAGCCCGCGCTGGTGGCCCTATTGCTCGGCAAGTCGGCTGGGGCCGGCGAACGCGGTATCGCGTTGACGATCACCGAGGACACCCATCTGCCGTCCAGCGCAGAACGAGTTCCGTTGAGTCCTCAGGAGCTGATCACCGTGCTCGGCAACCTGATCGACAATGCGATGGACGCGTGCGATCGCGACGACCCCTGGATCGAGGTCACCGTCAGCCAGGACGACACGACGCTGTTGATGCGGGTTGCCGACAGTGGCGCAGGCATGGACGCCGACACGTTTGCCCGGGCGATGCAGCGCGGCTATTCGACGAAGACCGAAAGCGAGCCCGAACAGCATGGGCTCGGGCTCGCACTCGTCGCGCAGGTGGTGCGGCGCCACGACGGAACGCTCAGCGCCGACGTCACCTACGGATCCGTGGTCACGGTGACGGTACCGAGGACCGACCAATGATATCCGTGCTCATCGTCGAGGACGACCCGTTGATCGCCCAGGCGCACGAAACGTATCTGGCTCGGCTGGAAGGCTTTTCGACCGCAGCAGTGGCGCACACCGCACGCGATGCCATGCAAAGGGCTTCGGAGGCGGTGGCGGCGGACACCCCCATCGACCTCGTGCTGCTCGACCTCGGGTTGCCCGACGCGAGCGGAATCGCCTTGGCGTCGGCGCTGGCCGGACTACGGCCCGCGCCAGACATCATCGCCATCACCTCGGAACGCGATCTCGAGATGGTGCGCGCGGCGGTCGCGCACGGTGCGCTCGCCTACCTGTTGAAACCGTTTACCTTCGCGGCCTTCCGCGACCGGCTGGAACGCTACCGGCGCTACCGCTCGGCACTTCCTTCTGGCGTCGACGCCGCAAGCCAGGCCGAGGTCGACCGCGCACTCGCCGAATTGCGTGTCGCCGCAGAGAAGTCGGTGTCACCCAAGGGGGCCGCCACCCAGACCAACGACGACATCGCACGGGCCGTGCGCGACCGAACGGACGGCGCGACAGCCGACGAGGTCGCCAAACAGGTTGGGGTTTCGCGGGTGACCGCGTGGCGTTACCTGGAGCGACTTGCCGACGAGGGTGTCGTCACGCGACACACCGACTACGGCAAGGCAGGCCGCCCCAAGACGCGCTACCAGTGGCGCTGAGGCGTCAGACGCCAGCAGGCACTAGTTCGCGAACCCACGGCGCGGCGACCGCATTGGCCACGAACGGGGCGTAGAGCATCTGCGCGGGCAACGCGACCGAGTACGACGTGACGCCGCCCGCATAGTCGGCGACGTAGAGCCGCTCCGGGCCGACCGCGACACACGCGGGTCGAGCGCCCACCGACACGGAACCGGTGACGGCGCGGTTCTCCGTGCAGAAGACGTGGACCTGGCCGTAGTCGACGACGAAAGCCCTTGCGCCGTCGCTGCTGAGCGCAAGCTGCGTAGGCGCCACGCCGACGCTCACGGCGGCGGTGACGCGGTTGGCAACCAGATCGACGACGTGCAGGACACCGCGATCGGTGATGTCGGAGGTCAACACGTAGGCCGTGCTGTCCAGGCCCAGTTCCAGTCCGCGGATGGGGGCACCCATTTCGAGCGCACGGCGGACCCGACCGCTCTTGATGTCGACGACGATCATCCGGCTGCTCACCGAGTCCGACGTGGCGACGAACAGCCTGCGGCCTGCGGCGTCGACGCGCAGTGCGTCGATGGTGTTGTCAGTGCCGCTGGCGATCTCGATGGTGGCGACGCGTTCGGCGGTGGTGTCGATGATGGCGACGTCCACACCGTCACGCCCGGCGCGGGCCACGTATACGTGCTTGCGATCGACGCTGACGGTCATTGCCGTGACGGTGCCCGCCATCGGATAGGCCGCGATGACCTCACCGGTGGTGGTGTCGACGACGGTGATCGCGTCGTCACTCGCCGAGGACACGGCCGTGTAGGCGCGGCCATCGGAGACGGCCACTGCAAACGGCTGGCCGGTGACGACGCCCCCTTGCACGGTGAGCGCCTCGGGGTCCAGCACCGCAAGCGAATTGTCGCCGAAGTTGGCGACCACGAGGGTGTCGTCTTCGACGGCGATGTCCGAGATGGGACCCCGCCCGATCATCGCGGCGTGCAGCAGGGAGACGTCACCGTTGTCGACGGTGACGCCGATTGAGCGCGCGAACGTATTAGCCATGGTCTTCGGCACCTCCGCCGGTAATGCGTGCGCCGGCATAGCTTCGATGAGTACGCGCCCCGTTCGGGGCGCAGTCTTGTTCGAGTGTAGCGACGAAGTATGACGTTCCACGGGGCTCCAACGGCCATTCTCTCGACACGCGCGTCAACCTCTCAGGCCTTGCTTAGGAAACTCTCCGTTATGCAGTCGTTATCTTTCGCTAGCAACGCCGATTTTACCGATTTTACTGCATCTTCGGAGCAATGGCTACCACTGGCCAATAACTCCCACCCAGCCCCCGGGCCGTGCGCTCTTACCTTTCAAAATTGAAAGTGAGGGCTAAATCACATGGCGACACGACAGCAAACTCCTGACGGTTTGCGTCGAAAATGACGGATGTGACTATTGAGGCGGCCGGGACGCGACTGACGGCGCTTGCGCAACACCCGCACGGCTTTGCCGGTGGTCGGCGGTTCACCTCTCGTCCACCATCGGTGGATCCGAGGCGCCCGCCGCTCAGCCTTCGTCGACGGAGTTGTCCAGGCCCGACTTGTTCACCTGCGGCGACCCGGATTGATAGCTGACGGCGTTCTTCATGCCCGAGGCCTCGATGTCGTCGGCCGATTCGACCGTGACCTTGTTCTGGACGCCCGACACGGTGACCTTGGCGCAGTGGCCGGTGATGTCGACGGTGTTCGTCATCCCACTGACGCTCACCGAGCCGCCATCGCACACCAGGGTCTCGTGCCTCCCCGACCCGGCGACATTGACGCTGTTGCCTGCCGTGATCGGGGTCGAGGACAAGCCAGGCGTCGACGGGACATTGGTGAGCGTCCCGTTGTCCGAGAAGGTCGGGAAGCTGCTCTCCATGGTGCTGATCGAATTGCTGACGTTGTAGAAGACGGCGGCCACGCTGCCGATGATGGTGATGCCGACGAAGGCGAAGATCGCGAAGATCAGCCACCCGAAGCGAAAGCCACCCTGGGTCCGCACCGGATTGAACGGGCCGCCGCCGAACGACGCGGGCCCAGGCGGATACGGCGTGCCGTACGGCCCGGGCGGCGGCGGGTACGGGGTGCCGTAGGACCCCGGCGGCAGTGGCGGCGGCAGCGGTGGGGGCAGGGCACTGTCTGCGCCGTAGCCCGTCCCGAGTTCGGACGCGCCGGCCCCCAATTCAGACGCCCGGGCCTGGTCGGAAATGCCGCGCTCCAGCTCCCGGATACGAGCCTCCGGGTCGTCCTTCGGATCCATGCGCAGATGCTCCCACATCGAGGGCGATGGCTGGGCTTGGCCGCCGAATCAGGCTAGAGCGTCGGAAGCGGGCTGACCTGCGCGACGGCCACGTTCCGCGTCATGCAGCGGGGGCACTTGTGGATGTCCGTGAGGGCCTGCACCTGATCGGTGGCCTTCTCACAGAAGGCCAGGATGCAATCGCAGGAGAGCGTGACCAGCCACTCGGCCAGATGGATGCCGTCCTTGCGGGCCTTTTCACACGCGCCCATGTCCTCGCATTCGACGACCATCCCACGTTCGAGGAAGTACTCGGGACGGTGCTTCATGACTGCGATGGGCGCTCGCGCGAAGAGCCGTAGTGCGCGGGCGAGAGGTCGGCGTGGACCAAGGGAGGCCTCCAGATGGAACGGGGATGTTCCCATCTTGGCCTACCCGCGCCCCGTGCGGCTACCCCCTTCGCGGGACACGCCGACATCAGTCGTTCGATGGAGCTAGAGCACCTTGGAGAGAAACTCCTGTAGGCGTGGATGTTTGGGGTTGTCGAAGATCTCCGCTGGGGGGCCGTCCTCGACGATGTGGCCACCGTCCATGAAGAGCACCCGGGAGGCCACCTCCCTGGCGAACCCCATTTCATGGGTGACCACCACCATCGTCATGCCGCCGGTGGCGAGCTCGCGCAGCACCTCGTCCGGCGCTCGATTTCGGTCTCGTTGGACTGCTCGCGCCGGTAGGGGAATCACCAGGCCGATCGTGGCGTCGTTACATTGGCGACTACACCCACACGAAAGGCCTCGCATGCGAGTTGGAGTGGTGTTCCCCCAGACCGAGCTCGGCGGCGATCCCGGTGCCGTTCGGGCTTACGGCGAAACGGTCGAGGCGGTGGGCTACACCCACGTGCTGGCCTACGACCACGTCGTCGGCGCCGATCCGGCCGTCCATACCGGTTGGGCCGGCCCCTATGACGTGAACACCACCTTCCACGAGCCGCTGGTGATGTTCGGCTACCTCGCCGCGATCACCAGGTCCGTGGAGCTGGTGACTGGCGTGATCATCCTGCCGCAACGCCAAACCGCGCTGGTCGCCAAACAGGCGGCGGAGGTCGACTTGCTCAGCGGCGGTCGACTACGGCTGGGCATTGGATTGGGTTGGAACGCCGTGGAATACGAGGCCCTCGGCGAGGACTTCACCAACCGCGGAAAACGGTCGGGCGAACAGATCGAAGTGATGCGACGGCTGTGGACCGAGCAGACCGTGAGCTTCGACGGGGACTTCCACCGGGTGACCGGCGCAGGCCTGGCGCCGTTGCCGGTGCAGCGCCCCATCCCGCTGTGGATCGGCACCCGGTCGACTCCCGGCTACCGCCGCGCGGGACGACTGGCCGACGGCTGGTTCCCGATGATGGAACCGGGCCCTGACCTGGACTACGCGCGCGGCATCGTCGAGAAGGCCGCGGTCGAGGCCGGTCGGGATCCCGCCGCCATCGGCATGGAGGGCCGCGTGACGTGGAGCGGCGACGACGACGCGTTGGCTCGCGACGTGGCGGCGTGGGCGGCCACGGGGGCTTCGCATCTGTCGATCAACACCATGGGCGCGGGTCTGACGTCGGTCGACGAGCACCTCGCAGTGCTGACCAGGGTGGCGGGAAGGATTGGCGCATGAGCGATTTGGGGTCGAAGAACTACCCACAGATGGCTGCCGGACGTGGACGGGTCGAGCCTGCGCCGCGGCGGGTTCGCGGCTATCTCGGTACCGAGTTGGTGTTCGACACCACGGCCGCGCGGTACGTGTGGGAGATACCGAGCTACCCGCAGTACTACATCCCGCGCTCCGACGTCCGGCCGCAGTTCCTCGTCGACGAAGACCATCCGCAGAAGGTCCAGTTCGGACCGTCCCGGACGTTCTCGTTGGTCGGGGCCGGGCAAACCCACGAGGCGGCCGCGCGGGTGTTCGACCCGGGTGACGGACCCGTCGCAGGATTGGTGCGCTTCGACTGGAAGTGGCTCACGTGGTTCGAGGAGGACGAACCCATCTACGGCCACCCCCGAAATCCATATGCACGCGTCGACGCCTTGCGCTCGCACCGCCACGTCGAGGTGGCGCTCGACGGGGTGACCCTCGCCGACACCCACGACCCGGTGCTCCTGTTCGAAACTGGTTTGCCCACAAGGTATTACATCGACAAGACCGACATCGCATTCGAGCACCTCGAGCCGTCCGACACCCAGACCCTGTGCCCGTACAAGGGCGTCACGTCGGAGTACTGGTCGGTGCGGGTCGGCGACGAGCTGCACCCCGACCTCGCATGGACCTACCACTACCCGCTACCCGCGGTCGCGCCGATCGCAGGCACGGTGGCGTTCTACAACGAGAAACTCGACATCACCGTCGACGGGGTAAGACCCGAGCGTCCGCAGTCGCCTTTCAGCTGAGCCGCGGCCAAATCTGCGAGAAGCGTCAATTTGGTGCCGCGGATTTCCTATTCTCGAATGGCAGCGAGCCGCCAGGCGAGCGATTTCCGGGAGCGCGCGATGACCGAAGAAGACACACTCGACGCCCGTCGCGGGGAGCACAGCTTCCACTTCGACCGGCACACCCCCCAGTACCGGGACCAATTCCAGGCCATCACCTCGGAGCTGCAAGCGCACTGCCCGCTTGCCTGGTCCGACACCTACGGCGGCCACTGGGTGGCCGCAGGCAGCAAGGAAGTCTTCGAACTCGCGCGGTGCCCGCACGTCTCCAACGACAACGACATCAGCGGCGCGGGCACGGGCTACCTGGGCATCACCATTCCTCACGCAGAGGCCAGCACCGCGTTCCGCGGCGGCATGCTCGAGATGGACGATCCCGAACACCGGACATACCGAACGCCGCTGAACGGATATCTGTCGCCCGCGGCGGTGCAGCGCTGGGCTCCCGTCGTCGACGAACTCGTCAAGGCCTGCCTGGACGAGAAGATCGAGACGGGTCGGATCGACTTCGTCGACGACCTCGCGAACATCGTCCCGGCCGTGCTCACCCTCGGCCTGCTGGGCGTGCCGCTGCGGGATTGGGAGATCTACTGCGAACCCGCCCACGCGTCGGTGTACACCCCCGCCGACTCCCCCGAGGGGGCCCGCGTGCTCGACCTTTCGATCGCGTCCGCCACGGAGATGATGCGACACGTCGCCGACATCCGGGAAAACCCCCGTCCGGGATTGATCGACGCGATGGTCCGGACGCGCATCGACGGTGAACCCGCACCCGATATCGAACTCATGGGCATGCTCATGCTGCTGATCGGCGGCGGCTTCGACACCACCACGGCGCTGACCGCGCACTCGTTGGAGTGGCTTTCGCAGCACCCGGACCAACGCGAGCGGCTGAGCCGGGAGCGCGACACCCTGCTGAATCCGGCGACCGAGGAATTCCTGCGCTTCTTCACCCCTGCGCCGGGTGACGGCCGCACGATCTCCGCGGAGTGCGAGGTCGAGGGCATCACGCTCAAAGAAGGTGAGCGGCTTTGGTTGTCGTGGGCGATGGCGAACCGCGACCCCGATTTGTTCGCCAATCCCGACGAGGTGATCCTGGACCGCACGCGCAACCGTCACTTCAGTTTCGGATTGGGCGTGCACCGTTGCATCGGCTCCAACGTCGCCCGCACGGTCTTCAAGTCGATGCTCATCGCGGTCCTCGACCGGATGCCCGACTTCCACTGTGACGCGGCAGGCGCGGTGCACTATCAGACCATCGGCGTGATCCAGGGCATGCAACACCTTCCTGCCACGTTCACCCCGGGCCGCAGACTCGGCCCCGGACTGGACGCCACCCTGGAGAAGCTGCAGCGCATCTGCGACGAGCAAGGGCTCGCCGCGCCCATCACCGAGCGGAAGGCCGCCGCGGTCGTCGACGTCTAGAGCCGACCCGCGGCATAATCCGCGGCCTGGTCGACCATTCCCGTCTGGACGTACGCGCCGTGGGCCCGCATGTCCCACCCCGACTCCCAGCAGATCGGATCGTTCGGGACGCACAGTTCGAGGGTCTTGCCGACGTAAAGCGGACCGGTCACCGGCGACGGACCCGGGGCCAGTGTGTCCGCGAAACTGCTTCTCGGCGCACGGAGCCGTTTCTTTGTGACAACCGCGGACTGGATGCCCACCCACTATCGTCCGATTCATGGCACCGCCACTGACGATCATGTTTTGGCCGGAGTCGGCGTACGGGCCGACGAACCAGTGCATCGGCCTGGCTGCCATCCTGCGCGACCGCGGCCACACCATCGTGTTCGCGGCCGAGAGTTCGTGGGCGGGCAAACTCAGCCCGTTCGGGTTCGTCGAGGAGCTGGTCGACCTGGCCGAACCGGCGGAGGGTGCCAGCGACGAGGACGCCGGAGCGTTCTGGACGGCCTTCATCGCCGAGACCGCGCCCGAGTTCCGCAAGCCGACGATCGAACAGCTGGAGTCGTTCATCCAGCCGACGTATCAGGCGCTCATCGACGGGGCGAAGTACTGCGAGCCGCGGTTGCGGGAGATCATCGCCAAGCACCGGCCCGACGTCATAGTCGAGGACAACGTGGTGCTGTTCCCTGCGCTGACGACCGCGGGCGCGCCCTACGTGCGCATCGTGTCGTGCAGTCCGCTCGAAGTCACCGGCCCCGGCGTACCGCCACCGTTCTCCGGGTTGCCCAGCGCCGACCGCGGCCAGTGGGCGGCCTACCGGGCGGAGTTCGACCGCACCCACCGCGCCATGTGGGCCGACTTCGACGCCTGGGTGCAGGCTCAGGGCGCACCGGCGCTGCCCGAACTCGAGTTCATCCCGCGTGACAACGCCGCCAACCTCTACGTCTACCCGGCCGAGGCCGACTATCTCGAAGCCCGGCCGCTCGACGACAGCTGGACGCGGTTGGACTCCAGCGTGCGCGAGACCGACGAGGACTACGCGGTGCCCGCCGAGGTCGCCGATCGACCCGACGGCAGCGCGCTCGTCTATCTCTCCCTGGGTTCGCTTGGCAGCGCAGACGTCGAGCTCATGCAGCGCCTCGTCGACGTGCTCGGCACCACCCGGCACCGCTTCATCGTCAGTAAGGGTCCGCAGGCAGATCGGATTACGCTGACGGACAACATGGTTGGCGCGCAGATGGTGCCGCAGACCAAGGTGATCCCTCAGGTCGACCTGGTCATCTCCCACGGCGGCAACAACACCATCACCGAGGCACTGCACTTCGGCAAACCACTGATCGTGCTGCCGTTGTTCTGGGACCAGTACGAAAACGCCCAGCGCATCGATGAACTCGGCTTCGGCGTGCGGCTCGACACCTACGGCTTCGCCGACGCGGAACTGGCCGACGCGGTCGATCGGCTGCTCGACGATTCCGCGCTGCGGAACAAGCTTGCCGAAATGGGCGCGGCGGTCCGCGACCGCGACGGCCTACGAGTGGGCGCCGACGTCATCGAGCGGGTCGGCGCGCAACATCGAGCGCCGATTGGCTGACGCCCCGGGGGTGCTTGACGCGCTCGAACTCGCTGAGGGCAAGCGTCTTTCGGTCGTCGCCGACGCCGACAGCCTGGCCGCCCTGCCGATGATTCGGGATCCCGTCGGCCACTGGCGGCGGGCCGAGCCCGGTGACGGCGTCGCGGAGGCGCTGCTCGCGCGGCTGGCCGCGGTGGACGGCTGGGCAACGGCCGGACGATTCACGTTGCGGTCCTGGGCGCACCGTACGGCGACGGGCGAGCGGCCGATGGGAGTCGACCAGACCAACGAGTCGGTGATCGTCGGCGAAGCTGCGGTGGTGAAGTGGGCGACACATCTGCAGGACGGCCCGCATCCCGCCGCTCTGCGGATAGGGATCTTGCGCGACGCCGGATTCGGCGGGATGCCGGCCCCTTGGGGACTGGTCACCTGGCAGCCGACGGCCGGAGCGGAGACGCTGGTGGCCAACGTCGACGAGTACCTGCCAGGCGCGGTGGACGGTTGGACGTGGGCAGTCGACTTGATCACCGAGGCCGCGCGCGATCACGACCCGGCGCCTGCAGTCGCGGCGGCGATCGACGTCGGCACGCTGGTGGCCGAAATGCATGCCAGCTTGTCCGGCACGGCCGCGCTCGCCACCCCGCAGGACGCCGTCCGGTGGCGAGCAGGTGCCCTCGAAGTCCTTGAAACCGTTCGTCTTCTCGGCGATTCGGCGAGCGTGGTGATCACCCGTGCCCGCCGCGCCGAACTCGAGACGATTCTCGACGGGCTTGGTGCTCTTGCGGGCACGCCCGTCATCGAGGGGCACGGCGACCTTCACGTTGGCCAGGTGCTCAAAACCAACGGACGTTTCGTGGTGACCGACTTCGACGGCAACCCGGTGCTGCCCGCGACGCAGCGCGCGCTGCCGATTCCTGCCGCGCTCGACGTCGCAGGCATGACCCAGTCGCTGGCCCACGCCGCGATCGTGGCGCGCAAGTACACCACCCTCTTCCCCGCGGCGCTGGCCGACGTCGACGCTGAATGCCGGGCGGCGCTACTGGACGCCTACACGACCCGGCTCGCCGAACTCGGCCACGCCGGGCTTTTCGACCCGAGCCCGCTGCGTGCCTTCCGAACCCAGCAGGTGCTGCGCGAGATCATCTATGCCGCCAGGCATTTACCACGGTGGATGTACGTTCCTGACGCCGCACTGCCCGCGCTTCTCGACGAAGGGATCGAACCGTGAACCCCGACGGTTTCGCCGCCGACCTCCACCGCAAACCCGAGGTGTTGCGCAGCCTCGCTGCCGCGCTGGCGGCGGGCAACCCGTGGACGGCCGTCATCCCGCGGGACGTCGAGCGGGTGGTCCTGCTCGGCATGGGGTCTTCGGCGTATGCCGGGTCTGTCGCCGCGGCACGGATGCGCGCACGCGGACTGGTCGCCTCCTCGGAATTGGCCTCCTCGCGCCTGTTCCCGGCGTGGGGGCCGGGAACTCTCGTCGTGGCGACGTCGGCGACCGGCGGCTCCGTCGAAACCCTCGATGCGCTGGGCCGTGTGCCCGAAGGGGCGCGCACGATTGCGTTGACCAACACGCCGGGTTCGGAGCTCACCGAGCGATGCGGCGGTGTCGTCACGCTGGACGCCGAGCAGGAAGTCGGCGGAGTGGCCTGCCGAAGCTATCAACACACCCTGGCCCTGCTGATGGCGCTCGAGTGCGCACTCACAGGCGTGGACACGGCCACGTTGGCGGAGTCCGTCAATGCGGCCGCCGACGCGTCCGCGCACCTGCTAACCACTGAGCCAGACTGGCGCCCAGTGGTTTCCGAGCTGCTCCTCGGCCCAACGGGTACCCATATCGCCGCACCGGCGCACCGGTTCTGCTCGGCGCAGCAGGGCGCGCTGATGCTGCGCGAGGGCCCGCGACTGCCCGCCGTCGGATGTGAAACCGGCGACTGGAGTCACGTCGACGTCTACCTGACCAAGACCACGGACTACCGATTGCTCGTCTTTGCTGGGTCGGAGTGGGAGGCGCAGCTGGCCGAATGGACCACCGTGCGCGGGAGCACCGTCGTCGGGGTGGGCGGGAGCGTTCCCGGAGCGAGCCACGACGTGCGCTTTCCCGGCGACTCCGACGACGACGTCAGGCTGCTGAGCGAGGTGCTGGTACCCGAATTGGTCGCCGCCCGAGCGTGGCAGGCGGCCGCCTGACCGAGCGCTCGAGTCTTTGCTGAGGACGCCAACGCCAGAATTAACAACGCCCCCACTGTGACGTGGCGGTACTATCACCTTTCACAGGTCAGGGGGAAAGGTGGCTCCTGGGGGAAACCGTAGCTCGACCGATACGTTGCTCGATCGGGCCGTGCACGCGATCAATCGGGGCGATCGTGCTGCTGCCGACGCACTGGCAGGCCGAGTGCTGAAGGCAGACAGCGGAAACGCCGATGCCGAGGACCTGCTCGCGGCACCCCAGGACCCGGGCGAGATCCGTCGATTGACCATCATGTTCGCCGATCTGGTGGACTCGACCGCACTGTCCCGCACGGTCGAACCCGAGACGTACTGGACCGTTGTCGGCCGTTACCGCGAGCAGGTCGTTCAGATCGTGAACCGATACGACGGACACATCGCCGCGACCAAGGGCGACGGTCTACTCGCCGTGTTTGGTTATCCACGGGCGCATGATAATTCGGTGCAGCGCGGGGTCACTGCGGGGTTGGAGATCGCCCGCGCCGTCGCCGACCTGAGCCAACAGACCGAGCGTCGTTTCGGGTTCACCATCAGTGCGCGGGTGGGTGTGCACCGCGGGGTGGTGTACCTGGATACCGTCGAGGACGACATCTACGGGCTGGCAGCAAATCTTGCCCAGCGGGTATCAGCCCTGGCGCCCCCGGGCTCGATGGTGGTCTCAGACGTGGTGGCCTCACTCGTCGCCGACGTCTTCGAATTGGAGGCCCGCCCGCCCGCCCGCGTCAAGGGCATCGACGAGCTGGTGGTCCATCACCTGGTGCTCGGCGAGCGCGCCAGTGCCGTGGGGGCTCAGCGCGCAGGACGCTCGCCATTGGTCGGGCGCGTCCGCGAAGTTGCCCGACTCGAGAAGGCTTGGGCGCGAGCGCAGAACGGCAACCTGAAGACGCCTGGCGTGGTGTTCCGCGGCGAGCCGGGGATTGGCAAGAGCCGACTGGTCTCGGCGGCCACCGAGCTGGCACAGCAGTCCGGTGGCGCGGTGCTCGAAGTGCTGGGATCGCCGTTTCACACCGACGCTGGGCTCCATCCAATTCGCCAGCTGTTGGAACGCCGGTGCGGTATCGGTCGGATGACCGATCAGCCAGAGCGGCTGCGATTACTGCGGGCCGAGATCGACGCGCAGTCGTTGGATACGGACCGGGTCGTCTCACTCTTGGCTCCAGTGCTCGGGATTGCCGCCGAGCATGGCTACACGGCCGTTCCAGCCGAGGGCCAGAAACTGTACGACCTGATCGCCAGCGCCGTCGTGGACTATCTGCTGGCGTGCATCGGAAGCGGGGCGGGACTCATCGTCGCCGACGACGTGCAGTGGTTCGATCCGTCCACTTTGGAGATCTTGGAGTCCCTACTGACCGGTGCCGACGGCAAACTGCTCGTCGTCATGGCCGGTCGCTTGTCGGACTGGTTGTCACCTGCCTGGCCGGTCAAGGTGCTCGAGTTGCAACCTTTGACGGAGGACGAGGCAGACGAACTGATCCTGGGGCTCGATCCGACCCTGGAGCGCGCCGGCCGCGCCGAGGTGCACCAGCGGTGCGACGGGATTCCGTTCTACCTCGAGCAGGTGGTTGGCGAGCTCACCAATGGCGGAGTGCCGGAAGCGCTGTACGACTCCTTGTTCGCCCGGCTGCGGGCCAGCGCCAACGTAGTTCCGGTGGTCGAAGCCGCAGGCGTCATCGGCCGCAACGTCGACCGCGGAATCTTGGCCACCGTGTGCACCCTTGACGAGAACGAACTCGACGACGTCATCGACGTCCTCGAAGACGCCTTGGTGTTCGAGGCATCGGGAATCGACAGCTGGCGCTTCCGCCACGAGTTGCTTCGGGAGGTCGCCTACGAGTTGGCGCCGCCGACCGTTCGGCGCGGTCTGCACGCGCAGGTCGCCGACGCCTTGATCGACAACGTGGGCGGCGAGCCGGACTGGCGGTTGGTGGCCGGCCACTACGAGCAAGCGATGCGACCCGACGACGCTGCGTCGGCGTATCAACACGCCTCCGCGGCAGCACGCCGCCGGGGGGCACTCCCCGAAGCCTGCGCCTACCTCAGCCTCATGATCACGCAGCTCGACCTTGCGGCTCCGGGGCCCGACCGGGACAGGCGCGAAGTCGCGGCACGGCTCGAACGCGGACTACTGATCGGCGCCGCCGAAGGGCACTCGTCACCGGCGGCAGCGGCCGACTTCGAGCGGTGCCTGCAATTGGGTGGCACGGACGTCAACGACGACGATCTGGCCGCGACTCTGGCCGCCCTCATGGGGTACTACGCCGTTCGAGCAGACCTGCGCCGGGCCCGGCCCGTCGGCGAGTTGCTCCGAGCCGGCCTCGGTGAGGACCGGCAGTGGTTCCGTCCCGCGGTCGACGCGCTGTTCGGCGTCATCACGTTGCTCGGTGGCGAGTTCTCGGCGGCCCAACGACACCTCGAGGATGCCGTCGCCGACCCGCCGGAAGACGACCAGCAGGTCAAGCGGACGTGGTTCCTTCCGAACGATCCGCTGGTCTCGGCGCACGTGAACCTGGCGGTCATCCACATGCTGCGCGGTGATCTCGACGAAGCCGACGCAATGTTGCGGGATGGGGTCGCTCGGGCCGAGGGGCTCGACTTTCCTCAGGGCGCTTACAGTCTCGGCTATGCCCGCTTCATCAATACGTGGGTATGCATCGAAGCGGGCGAGCTGGAGCTCGCCGCGGAGCTGGCGGCCAACCTGGCCGCCTTCTCTGACCGGCACGGGTTCGACCAGTGGCGACTGGTGGCAGACGTCCAGGCCAGCATCATCACGGCTCGGAATATGCTCGACGCCAACGAGTTCGACGCGGACGCCCTGGCTGCCGCCATTGCGAAGGCCATCGAGTTCATCGGCAGGCTGCTGGCGCTCGAACTGGCCGTCTATGGAACGTCGTTCGCGGCCCAACTGGCCAGGCTGATGATCGACGCGGGCGAGCCCGAGCAGGCCCGCATGAGCCTTAATGCGGCCATGGGCCTATCCGATGAAACGGGAATGCACTTCTACGACGCCGAATTGCTCCGGCTTCGGGCGCAAACGGCACCGGATGACCGGGGTCGGTTCGCTGACCTGAACGCGGCCCTCGACCTCGCTCGTGCGCAAGGCACCCACGTCTTCGAATTGCGCGCAGCCATGGACGATGTCCGGCTGCGCGGCGAGCGGGGCCGGGCCACACTGATCGCGGCGGTCGAACGATTCCCCGCCACCAACCGATGGCCCGAACTGGCCGAAGCACGAAAGTTGCTCGCGCATAAGGACGTCGACGTCAGGTAACGGGCGCCGTCACATCAGACCGAGCTTGCGCAGTGGACTTTCGAGGTCCCATTTCAACTTGTCGAGCTTGCGCAACGGGGCGAGGATGCCCGGCTCGTGCAGCTTCCAGAGCTGGCACCGCGACGCCATGGACTGCGCGTCGTCGAGGATTCCGTTGACCGCGCGCCTGGCAGCTTCGTTGGCGCCTTCCATGGTCGCCAGGTCCGTGTACGTCCGCACGAAATCCGATGCCAGGAAGAAGTTCTTGATCGCAGTCATGGCCTCCGGCCGGTCATCCCAGGAACCCGCCGTGTTGATCAGCAGCGGCTCGCTGTTCTTGGCAGCGACCTTGGGCTTCTTGGGGTCGAACGGAGTGATCGCGCGATCGAGGAAGCGGGCGACGACGTCTTCGTCCTTCAGTGAGCCGTCGTCGATGTGCGCCTTCATCTGCCGCCAGACCTCATCCAGGATCTGCTCCTCCGTCGACTGCTTGGCGGTCAGCCCGGTCACTTCGCTCGGCCGCTCCCACTCCGAGATGTCCACGGAGAGAATCCCATCGACCTTTCCGTTTCCGTAGCCGTCGAGATCCACGTGCTGCCAGAACTGCGCCTGCGAGATAGCGGTCAGCGACCAGTCCGAGTCGATGAAGATGGTGTGCCCCCGCTGCAGCGGTACGTCGCGCTTCAGGTAGTACATCGCCCCGGTCATCCACCGCGTCGTGAGCCGTTCCAGTTTGGCCAGCTCCGGATCGGCCGTGGTCATGGCAGGCGTGATCAAGGGCACCAGGTCTTCCACGGGAATGGCGGAGACGTAGTAGTCCTTGTGGACGGGCTCGACTTTGCCGTCGTGCTTCACGGTTACGCCGGTGATGAGGTGGCCCTTGCACTCGATGTGGGTGACAGTGCGCCGCTCCTTGAACTCCACCCCGCGCTTCTTCAACAACGTGACCCACGGCGTGATCCAGACGTCGCTCGTTGGTCCGTCCAGCACGCGGTCCGCCCGTGCGCCGACGCGGGCGATGTCGAACAGCAGCTGACATAGGATGAGGCCGCCGGTGCGCGCGGATATCTCCCTTGCCCTCGCGGCGACCAAGGTTCGGGTCAGCCCGTCGGAGAGGAACTTCTGGTAAGGCTCCGAGAGGTGTTCGGCCAGTGAGAATTCCCACCAACTCTGCTGCTCCCACTGCTCGTAGCGTCGTTCGTCGCATGACGTGAGCAGAGTCAGTATGCGCTGACCGAAGATCGGT
>JAOPVI010000217.1 GCA_025966225.1 Mycobacterium sp.
CCGCGTTGAGGCCCTGGGCGGCCACATGGAAATCACGAGTCCCCCGGGGAGCGGCACGTCAGTGCACATCAGCATCCCACTCGGCGGCAAGTGACGCGTGCTGCGGCCCGCCCCATGTTCGATGACCCGCAGTTAGACTGTGACGTCAGCGGCGGCAAATTCGCAGAATGCGTCATAAGCACGAGCACCGTGGACGGTCGCCGGCCCACCGTACATAAGGATGGCGACCCCGATTGCCTCGGCCGCCTCCTCCATTGATGCTCCGGCACGGACGGCCCCCTGTGCATGCGAGGCGATGCAGCCATCGCACCCATGCACAACGCCGATGACCATCGCGATAAGCTCCTTAACTTTCCGATCCAGGGCACCGGAGGCCAGCGCAGCTCTGCTCAGCTCCCCAAATCCGCGGTAGACCTCTGGGATCCTCTGCCGCAAGGCCCGGCCTTGCGAATTCAGGTTGTTGAGTATGTCGTCGTGATGGTTGTGCTCAGTCATGCTTACCGTCTCCTCCGGCTTTGGTCGGCCGGCGCTTGAGCCATTCTGGACGCGCCTTTCGCGCCATCAGCAACGTCCGGATCTGGCCGATCCGCATTGCTCTTCAATAATTGCCGTTCAGCGAACCGGTGTCGTCACCGCTGACATCAATCAAGGACCCGTGCCACCTGGAATCTGCCCTACCAGTCAGCGCGACCAAACAAGCATTTGCGTACTTGAACAGTGGCCAAGCTCGCCGCACGATTGTCACAACGTTGTCACATCAACTAGGTGCGATTCGGAAAGTTGACGGGGGAAGGCTTGAGGCGATTGCCACTGGCCAGGTCGGGCCGAGAGTCATTGCGAGACAATAAAACTCATCCCTGTCCGACTGGGTCAAGTGAGAGCCATGCGCTGCCGCCCGGCGTCTTGTTGCTCAACGTTTCCGTAGTCGCGCGATGAAGCGATCGAGCTTGATGAAACACTCGTCGTGCTGGTCCATCTACTCGGACGACGACAGCTATCGCGGCCTGAGGCACCTGCGGAACGCGTTGCTCATGAATGCCGACGACCTGCGCGAACGCGGACTGGGTGAGTTCGATCTCGTCGACATCACCAGCTTCGCCCGCGACGGCAGCACCCGCTCGGTATACGGGTACCGCGCCGTGGCTTATGACACCCCGCGCGGCAGCGTGATCGGATCAATGCCCGAGCTGATGTGTTGTGCGCGATCGCCGACCACAGCGAGCAGAGCGGACAACCGTTGACCAAGCAGCTCATCGTCGAGGTCACCCCCGCGGTGACTGGCCCCGCAACATAGAACCCGGTTCGCCGCGGACCAGCTACCTAGGTTCGGCTCCACTTCTCGGTCTGGGTCAGCCGCAGCAGGTAACCCAGTGGCGGTAGCACAATTACCGCGGCGAGCGCGACGACTATGAGAAGGGCGCTCAGCGTCGTGTGGGCGCCGGCTGCATCGTTGATCGTGAGCTGGTCGACCAGCATCCAGGGATACTGGCCCACGCCCCACCCGATGATCACTGAACCGACGGCGGCAACTGCAGAAAGCCTTGCTAGAGAGTAGCTTCGGCGATAAAGAAGAAGTAGGGTGATGGCTCCGGCGAGCGCAGCCATCATGAGCAGCGGCAAGGCAACGCCGAGCAACCGGTGGCTGAGGGTTCGCGCGTCGTGAAGGATGGGATACAGACCCGCGAACACGATGAGGCCGCTGAGGATCCCTACCGCCAGGGTGCGGTCGCGCAACCGCTGCGCTAGTCCTGGAATGCCAACCCGAGCGGCGTCGGCGGTGAGAAACACTCCGGCCAGAAACACACACGTGGTGACGGCCAGGGCGCCACCGACCAGTGATGTCGGATTGACCCAGGAGCTGATCGGGTCACCGTATCCCCCCGCCGGTACCCGTCCCGACGCGACGGCGCCTGCCACCGTGCCCAGAAAGAACGGCGTGATCACCGACGAACCGGCGAAGATCGCGCCGAACAACCTGGCTTGGGTGAACGTCGCGGCGTACTTGCGGAACGCAAAACTCGCTCCCCGCAACACAATCCCGACCAGCGCCAGCCACAACGGGATGAATAGCGTGGTGGTCGCCGCCGCGAAGGCTCGGGGAAACCCGGTCCACCAGATCACCAGGATGTAGATCAGCCAGACGTGGTTGGCTTCCCATACCGGCCCGATGCTGTGATCGACCAGCACCCGAAGTTCGCCCGCGTCGCGACCGCGGCCGGCCGTCAGATCGTAGAAACCAGAACCGAAGTCGGCGCCACCAAAGAGTGCATACGCAACCACTCCGACGAACATCGCCGCCGCGACGGCGGTAGGCAAGGTCATGGGCCGGCCTCCGGTGGACCGCCCATTGAGACGGCCGGACCGTACGGGCTGGGCAGCTCCTCCTCGCCGGCCCGCCATCGCCGGGCCATCGACCGCAACACGACGAACGCCCCGACCGTCATGGCCAGGTAGAGGATCAGCACCCCGGTATAGCTCCACCACAGTCCGGAGTTCATGCTGGCCGCATCGGTAGTGCGCAACACCTGCCACACCGTCCACGGCTGGCGCCCGACTTCGGTGGCGACCCAACCCAATTCCAGCGCGAGCATGGCCAGCGGGCCGGCGATGACGCAGACCCGCAGAAACCAGCGATTAGCCAGCAGGTCGTGTCGGCGCCAGCGCGCCAACCAGAACACCACCACCACCAGCGCCAGCAGCATGCCGATCGCCACCATCACCTGGAAGGAGATATGGGTGAGGTTGACCGGAGGCCAGTCGGATTTCGGAACGGTGTCCAGGCCGGGAATGGGCGCATCGAAGGATCCCCGGGCAATGAAGGAGCCGACCCAGGGAATCGGCAGCGCCCACCGCACCTCGCCATCGATGAGCACACCACCGAGTCGCTCCGGCGCCGGCGCCGCCTCGGTGGTCATGGCGAGTTCGAACGCGGCGAGCTTGGCCCGCTGGATGCCGCCTATCTGCAGCCCCAGCACGTGCCCGATGAACGGCTGGGCGATGGCCGCGACGCTGGCGAAGACGAACGGGATCCTGAACCCGAGCCGGTGATGAGCGTCGGTGCGACCGCGCAACATACCGGCGGCGTACACCCCGGACACCACCAGCCCGACCAGCAGGAACGCCCCGACCCACATATGCAGGAATTGCAACCACACCAAGTCGTTGAACATCGCCCGCCACGGGTCGATGTCGGTGAGGTTCCCTTCACGGATGGTGAACCCGGCGGGATTGTTCATCCACGCGTTCACCGACACCACACAGAACGAGCCGACGATGCCCGATATCGCCATCGGAATGAGCATGGCGAGGTGGCGCCGCGGCGGCATGCGATCCCAGCCGTAGAGATAAATCCCCAGGAAGATCGCCTCGACGAAGAACGACAATCCCTCTAACGCGAACGGCAGACCCAGGACATCGCCGAACCGGCCCATCAAACCGGGCCACAACACACCCATCTCGAAGCTCAGGACGGTTCCCGAGACCGCTCCGATCGCGAACAGCACCGCCGACACCTTGGCCCACCGCCTGGCCAACCGCAACGCATCAGGCTCGTCGCGAACAATTCCGCGCCGGTGCATCACGAAAATCATGGTCGGAAACGCCACCCCGAAACACGCCAAGCTGATGTGCCAACCAAGAGACACCGCCATCTGCTCCCGCGCCGGCA
>JAOPVI010000225.1 GCA_025966225.1 Mycobacterium sp.
TACACGGGCTCCAGCGGGAGCCCGGAGGGGGTCTGTACCGGAGCATCGACTTGGTCACTCATCGAGGGATAACGTACTTGCTAAAAATGAGAATGCCAATACCGTATGGCGGAAATGATGGTCGGCCACGGCTTCCCCGAGCACGTCAGCGGGGGGTCGACCATGTGGACCATCGCCCCACGCCAGGCCGGAGTCGCCGTATGGGAGCATGGCACTTGCCGAAAATGAGAATGGCCCTCCCATTCGGCTACCATCGCCAGAGACCTAGGAGGCCCGCCGATGACAGACGCGAACCACTCGCTCGCCGACCGCACCATGGTCGTGTCCGGCGGTAGCCGGGGCATCGGGCTGGCGATCGCGCTCGGCGCCGCCAAGCTCGGGGCCAACGTCGTCCTGCTCGCCAAGACAAGCGAGCCGCATCCGAAGCTTCCTGGCACCGTGCACACCGCGGTGGCCGAGGTCGAGGCTGCGGGCGGCAAGGGGCTGGCCGTCGTCGGCGACGTCCGCAAGGAAGAGGACGTGCAACGCGCGGTCGACGCGGCCGTCGAACGCTTCGGCGGCATCGACGTCGTCGTGAACAACGCGAGTGCGATCTCGACAGCTCCCACCGAGCAGCTTTCGGCCAAGAAGTTCGACCTGATGATGGACATCAACGTTCGCGGCACGTTCCTACTGACGAAGGCCGCGCTGCCGTACCTCCGCAAGTCTTCGAACGCTCACGTGGTGACGCTCGCGCCGCCGCTGAACCTGAATCCGCACTGGCTGGGCGCACATCCGTCGTACACGTTGTCGAAGTACGGGATGACGCTGCTGTCGCCGGGGTGGGCGGCGGAGTACGCCGATGCCGGAATCGGATTCAGCTGCCTGTGGCCGCAGACGTACATCGCGACGTCCGCGGTGACCAACCTCGCCGACGGCAGTGACCTGGTGAACGCGTCCCGCAGCACCGACATCATGGCCGACTCAGCTGTCGAGATCCTGACCCGGTCCGCTGCCGAGGCGAACGGCCAGTGCTACATCGACGCCGACCTCCTGATCGCGGCCGGGATCACCGACCTGTCCCGCTACGGCGGCGGCGACGATCCCAAGTGGGATATCTTCGTCGACAAATCATGATGGAAGAACAATGAGCATCTCACTACTGCTGGAGATGGCCCTGTCTGCCTCAGAGTCGGCCGACCCGCCCCGCCCCGCCATCGTGTCAGGCGACCTTCGGCTCACCACAGCGGAATTGAGCACCCTGGCGGACGGTGGGGCAGGCGTCATCGCCGCGTCAGGGGCACGACACCTCGCCTACGTCGGCGCAGGCGGCGCCATGCTGCCGTTGCTGCTGTTCTCCGCGGCCCGCGCCGACGTTCCGCTCACCCCGCTCAACTATCGGCTGTCCGCGGACGGGTTGCGCGCGCTGATCGACCGACTGCCCGACCCCCTGGTCGTCGTCGACGACGAGTATCGGGACGCGGTGGGCGACGGCTACCGGGTGCTCGGCTCGGGCGAGTTCATCGAGGCCGCCGAGACCGCGGAGCCGGTGGCGGAATTCGCCGATCCCGATGGCGTGGCGGTGGTGCTCTTCACGTCCGGCACCACGTCGGCGCCGAAAGCGGTTGAGCTCACCCACAACAACCTCACCAGCTACATCACGGGCACGGTGGAGTTCGACTCCGCCGACGTCGGCGACGCCGCGCTGATCTGTGTGCCGCCGTACCACATCGCTGGGCTCTCGGCGGCCATGTCGAACCTGTATGCCGGCCGAAAGATGGTTTACCTGACCAGTTTCGATGCACGGGAGTGGGTGCGTCTCGTCGAAGCCGAGGGAGTCACGTCGGCCACGGTGGTGCCCACGATGCTCGATCGCATCGTCACGGTGCTCGAGACGGCCGAGACCGCGCTGCCGAAGTTGCGCACACTGGCCTACGGGGGCTCGAAGGTGGCGCTGCCGTTGGTGCGCAAGGCCCTGTCGCTGCTTCCCGCAGTGGGTTTCGTCAACGCCTACGGGCTGACCGAGACCAGCTCCACGATCGCCGTGCTCACGCCCGACGATCATAGGGTCGCGCTGGCGGCCACCGAAGACGCCGTCGCACGCAGGCTCGGCTCCGTCGGGCAACCGGTGCCAAGCATCGAGGTGCAGATCCGCGCCGAGAACGGAACGGTGCTCGGCCCTGGCGAAACCGGTGAGCTCTTCGTCCGCGGCGAACAGGTCTCCGGCAAGTACACCGGCATCGGCTCGGTGCTGGACGCCGAGGGCTGGTTCCCCACCAAGGACGTGGCCTCCCTCGACGACGAGGGCTACCTCTTCATCGGCGGCCGCTCCGACGACACCATCATCCGCGGCGGCGAGAACATCGCACCGGCCGAGATCGAGGACGTACTCGTCGAGCACCCGCACGTCCACGATTGCGCGGTCGTCGGCGCCGAGGATCCCGAGTGGGGTCAGATCATCGTCGCCGTCGTCGTGCCCGCCGCGGGCGCGGCGCCCGACCCGGAGGACCTCCGCGGCTTCGTGCGTGCACAGTTGCGCGGATCCCGCACCCCTGACCGGGTGGTCTTCCGCGAGGAACTGCCGACCAACGCGACCGGCAAGGTGCTGCGCCGCGAACTAGTCCGCGAACTCAATTCAGCGAGTAAGGAACCAGCATGATCAAGACCGGGACCCGCCTGCAGAGCCAGGTCTGCGACACCCAGGTCATCGTGGTGC
>JAOPVI010000243.1 GCA_025966225.1 Mycobacterium sp.
GTCCTACCTTGGCGACCGTGAACGATGCCCGCCACGAGGTCTCGGACGCGGTGGTGGTGGGGGCCGGGTTCGCAGGCCTCTACGCCTTGCACGAATTGCGTACGCGGGGATTGAAGGTCCGGGTGTACGAGGCGGCCCCCGAGGTCGGTGGCAACTGGTACTACAACCGCTATCCGGTCGCGGTCATCGGCACCGGATCGTCCGGCATCCAGTCGGTGCCCGTCACCGCCGAGCAGGCCGAGCGGCTCTACGTGTTCCAGCGCACGCCGAACTACAGTGTGCCCGCGGGGAACAGGCCGTTGACCGACGACGACCCGGCCTGGCGCTCCCCGTCGACGCGGGTTCCACTCAGCGCTAGCTGGCGCCGTCCGTACGCCGGAGGAATGCGAGCACCGTCGACTCGAAGGCCTGCTTGGCCTCGATCATCGCCCAGTGCCCGCAGTTCGGGAACACGTGAAGTTCGGCGTTGGGAATGGTCCGCATCGGGATGAGCGCCATGTCCAGCGGACTCACCCTGTCGTCGCGTCCCCACGTCAGCAGGGTCGGGCACTTGACCTTGTGCATGATCGCCCATGGCATTGGCATGTCGGCGTGCCGCATCATGGCCATCATCTGGGCGAAGGCCGCCTTGCCATACATGCGGCGGGCCGACTCCAGGGTGGGCGGATCGGTCGCGAGGGCCCAACGCTCCTCGGTCAATTGGTCGGTCACCAGGGCTTCGTCGTAGACCATGGAGCGCAACCAGTCGATCAGGCGCTGCCTGGTCGGTTCTTCGGTGAAGTCCTGGAGGAGTCGGATTCCTTCGCTGGGTCCTGGGCTGAAGACGTTGGTGCCGATGCCGCCGATCGTGACCAGCTTGCCTACCCGGTCGGGATTGTTGATGGCGAAGTTGATCCCGACGCCCCCGCCCATCGAGTTGCCGACGATGTCCACCTTGGGCACGTCGAGGGCGTCCAGGAATGGCGCCACGGCGCCCTGAGCCGTCACCATTGGATGACCGCCGAAGTCGTCGCTGACGCCAAACCCGGGGAACTCGAGCACCAGGCAGCGGAAGTGCTCTGCGAACGTCGGCAGCACGCCGCGGAAGTTGCGCCACCCGGTGACACCTGGGCCCGATCCGTGCAGGAACAGAAGCGCGGGACCGCTGCCCTGGTCGTAGTACCGCAATACGCCTGCGGGCGTGGTGATCTCGAGCAATCCATCGTCGGGTCCAGCGGTCACCGTCGCTCCGTTCTCCATCGGTGGCGCGGCGCCGGTGCCACGCTCACCATCACGCTAATTGGCGCCGTCGCGAAGCGGACGTGGTGTCCCACGGAACGGATATCGGGATCAGCCGATCGCCGCCAGGCCGGGGCCCGGCGTCGGTTCCACGTCGTGCGCCGTCACGCCGGCCCCGCACTCGTCACAGAGCAGGTGGACCTGCGTGCGCCCGCCACAGTCCCGGTGGCGGTAGACGATGAACTCCCCGTCGGGGGCAAGATACTTGTCGCCCCACGCGCGCAGCGCCATCAGCACTGGGTACAGATCGAGTCCCTTTGGGGTGAGCCGGTATTCGTGCCGGGTGCGATGGGTGTCGCGGTAGGCCCGGCGCTCGAGCACGTCAGCTTCGACCAGCCTGCTCAGCCGCTCCGCGAGCACCGCCCTGCTGACGCCAAGGCTGGTCTGGAAGTCCTCGAATCGGCGCACCCCTGCGAAGGCCTGACGGAGCACTACGAGTGTCCAGCGGTCGCCGAGCAGTGCGAGTGGTCGCAGGATCGAGCACGGTTCGGCGGCGAGGTCGTCGTATCGCACACCCAAGGCTAACACTTGCGTTCGGAAAATGAATCCAGTTAGGCTGCCGGCATGGACGCCGAACTCCAAAGCTGGAAGGCCGCAGGGCAGTACTTCGACTACCTGGGCTTCGACATCTTCTATCGGCTTGACGGCCTGCCGCTCGGCGAAGGCCCGACGCTGCTGCTGGTCCACGGCTACCCGTTCAACTCGTTCGACTGGGAGCTGATCTGGCCGACGCTCGTCGAGCGGTTCACCGTCATCGCCCCCGACATGATCGGCATGGGTTTCTCCGCCAAGCCCGTCGTCTACCAGTACTCCGTGCACGATCACGCCGACATGCACGAGGCGCTGCTGGCGCGCCTTGGCGTGGAGCGCTGCCACATGCTGGCCCACGACCTCGGCGACTCGGTCGGCCAGGAACTGCTGGCCCGCCAGCATTTCGGCGAGCATGCGTACGGGTCGGTGAGCTACGAGTCCATCACCTGGCTCAACGGCGGCATGTTCAACGAGACGTACACGCCGCGGGCCATGCAGAAGCTGATGTCGGGAACTCCGTTGGGCGGCCTCATGAGTCCGCTGCAAGGCTCCCCGCTGTCGCGTCGGCTGTTGGAGCCGACGATCAACGAGATGTTCGGCCCGAACACCAAGCCGTCCCGTCCGCTCATGGAGAAGTTCCATCAGATCCTCGACTACAACGACGGCAAACGCGTGCTGCACAAGGTCGGACGCTTCCTCGCTGACCGCTACACGCACCGCAACCGTTGGGTCCGCGCGATGCGGGAGACGCAGGTGCCGATGCGGCTGATCGACGGCCCGGTCGACCCGAACTCGGGCGCCCACATGGCCAAGCGCTATGCCGAAGTCATTCCGAACCCCGACGTGGTGATGCTGGCCGACGATGTCGGGCACTGGCCGCAAATCGAGGCGCCCGAGGACGTGTTGACGCACTTCCTGGCCCACGTGGATCGCGTGACCACGCGTTCAGTGTGAACTGAGGGCGCAGTCCACTCGAACAACGTCGCCGTGAGCGCTACGTCAACGAGCTTCGGGTGGCTCGGGGAGCGGTTGCGTCAGGGCCTTCGCCATCACCGGTACGGTCAGCTCCCGCTGCCATGGCCGCGCCCCCGCCTCGGCAAGGAATTCATCGATGACCGGGGCGGGGTCGGGGACGGGCTGCCAGTCCCATACCAGCCTGCGTACGAGCTCCGGGGTGAGCAGGTTCTCCGTCGGCACCGAGACCCGTTCCGACAGTTCGGTGAGTCCGTTGCGAACGGCTTCCAACCGGGCGGCGGCGTCGGGTTTGCGACGGCTCCAGCGCACGGCGGGCGGAGGCCCCGTCAACGGTTCGCTCGCTGCGGGCAGGTCCTCGGTCGTGCGGGCCCGGGCCAGTGCGTCCAACCACACCTGCGCGCTGCGACGTTGACGTGAGCCACCGAAGACCGGCAACGCCGTCAGCTTCTCCACGGTGTCCGGATCGTTGGTCGCGGCGTTGACGATCGCGGCGTCTGGCAGGATGCGGCCCGGCGCGATGTCGCGGCGCTGGGCGATGTGGTCGCGCGTCGTCCACAATTCCCGCACAGCGGCCAACGTGCGGGGGGCACGAACCTTGTGGATGCCCGACGTGCGGCGCCACCGGTCCCGCCGGGTTAGCGGTGCGACGTAGGTGCGCAGATGCTCGAATTCCTCTGCGGCCCAGCGCGACTTGCCCTGTTCCTCGAGTTCCGCGGCGATCGCTGCGCGCAGTTCCAACAGCACCTCGACGTCGAGTGCTGCGTAGTTCAGCCAATCCGCCGGTAGCGGTCGTTTGGACCAGTCCGCTGCGCCATGCCCCTTGGTGAGAGCAAGCCCGAGCAGGCGCTCGACCATCGCGGCCAGATTCACCCGTTCGAAGCCGGCGAGTCGGCCCGCGAGTTCGGTGTCGTACAGCGCCGTAGGCATCATGCCGAGCTCGCCAAGACACGGAAGGTCTTGATCTGCCGCGTGCAGGATCCATTCGTCACTGGTGAGCACCTCGGCGACCGGGGCCATGGCATCGAGTGGGTCGATGCCGTGGCTGACCGGGTCGATCAGCACCGTCCCCGCGCCTGCCCGCCGGATCTGGATCAGGTAGGCGCGATTGGAGTAACGGAAGCCCGAGGCACGTTCGGCGTCGATGGCGAAGGGGCCGTGGCCGGACGCCAGAAAAGTTGCGGCCCTGGCGATTTCACTGGCATAGAGCGCAACCGCAGGCACTCCGTCGGCCGGAGTCAGCAGTGGGGTGGCCTGCGACTCGGGTTCCTGCGGACCGGGGTCTGGGGAAGGCTCTTCCGTCATCTCAAGCGCGGGTGCGGGAGCCCAGGTCGGTGACCCCCAAAGGTGGCAGCCCGGCCGCGTGTTCGAGCACTTCGCAGAAGGCCGTCACGTGCGGGCCCAGTTCCAGCGTGGTCGCCGTCCACGAGGCGCGAAGTTCCAACTGGTGCGCGCGGGGCGGGCCGGAGATGTCTCCGTAGCGCACCGACGTGGTCGCGGTGACGGTGCCACCGAGCGCGGTGACATGCTCCTCGCGCTCTTCTAGCGCGTCGACGAGCCAGCTCCACGCGACCTCGGGCAGTAGTGGGTCGACGGCCTCGGTCGAGTCCAGATCGGCCTGGATGTAGGCGACCAGCCGCATGGTGCCGTCCCACGCCTCCGCGCCGTCGGGATCGTGAAGCAGGATCAGTCGGCCGAACGCATCGCCGTCGGACCGTTCGGGCACGATCGCCGTGTCGGGATGGCGCACCTCGGCGCCGAGCGCATAGCTGTAAGGAGCCAACCGCTGCGGCGGGCGGATCGGGCCGAGGTCAATCTCAGGCCGCACGGTGGTGGCGTTCATCGCCGCCACCGCTTCGCGGAACTGAGCCGGCTCGGCAGAGGTCACGGCGTTTGACGCTAGCTGATCCGGGCAGGTGACACGGCAGGCGCGCCGAACTGTTACCAGAAGGTGCCGAGAGCGCCCGTGAACAGGGGCTCATGGCAGCATGGGGACCGATGAGCACCCGCCGTAACCTGCCCGATTCGCCGTACCTCGCCGCGGCGGCCGGCCGCCGGCCCAGCCGCCTTCCGGTGTGGTTCATGCGCCAAGCCGGACGTTCGCTGCCCGAGTACCGGGCCCTGCGCGCCAACCACGGCATGCTGCAGGCCTGCTTCGACCCGGCGCTGGTCTGTGAGATCACTCTTCAGCCCGTGCGGCGGCACGGTGTCGACGCCGCGATTCTGTTCTCCGACATCGTGGTGCCGCTGCGCGCATCGGGCATCGACCTGGACATCGTGCCCGACGTCGGACCTGTCATCGCGAACCCGATTCGCACCGCGTCCGACGCGGCGGCGATCAAGCCGCTCGAGCCTGCGCAGGTCGCTCCGATCGCGGAGGCCGTGCAGTTGTTGGTGGCGGCGCTCGACGACGTACCGCTCATTGGATTCGCCGGCGCCCCCTTCACGCTGGCGTCCTATCTGGTCGAGGGCGGTCCAAGCCGCAACCACGAGCGCACCAAGGCGATGATGTTCGGCGAGCCCGCCACCTGGGCCGCGCTGATGACCGCGTTGACCGACATCACCATCGGTTTCCTGCGTGCCCAACTCGACGCCGGAGTCGACGCAATCCAGTTGTTCGACTCCTGGGCGGGCACGCTGTCGCTGGCCGACTACCGCAGCCACGTGTTGCCGCACAGCGCGCGGGTGTTCGCCGCACTGGCCGGTGACGGGGTCCCGATGACCCACTTCGGCGTCGGCACGGCCGAACTTCTCGGCGCGATGGGTGAGGCAGGCGCGACGGTCGTCGGGGTCGACTGGCGCACCGCGCTGGCCGACGCCGCCACCCGGGTGGGGCCGGGGTTCGCCCTACAGGGCAACCTCGATCCGGTGGTGTTGCTGGCGGGTTGGCCCGTAGTCGAGCGGGCCGTACGGAATGTCGTGGAGGACGGCCGTCGTGCCGTCGCCGCGGGAGCCGCGGGCCACGTGTTCAACCTCGGGCACGGAGTGCTGCCCGCCACTGATCCGGGCATCGTCACCGACGCGGTCGCACTGGCGCATTCATTGTGAAACCGACGTACTGCGTTGTGGGGGGCGGTATCTCGGGGCTGGTAGCGGCCTATCGCCTGCGGCAGACCTGCGGTCCTGACGCATCCATCACGCTGTTCGACCCGGCTGACCGGCTCGGTGGAGTGCTGCGTACCGAGCGCATCGGCAACCAGTCCGTCGACGTCGGAGCCGAGGCGTTCGTGGCGCGTCGACCCGAGGTTCCTGCGTTGCTGGCCGAACTGGGGTTGGCGGCGCGGCAGGTCGGCACGACGGGAGCGCGACCGCTGATCTTCAGCGGCGACCGGTTGCACCCGATGCCTCAAGGCACGTTGCAGGGCATCCCCGCCGACGCGTCGAGCGTCAGGGGACTCGTCGATGCCGCGACGGTGGCACGGATCAGCGGCGAGCGCGAGCGCCCGTTCTCGTGGCGGCCCGGCGCCGATCCGCCCGTCGGGAACCTCGTAGGCGAGCGCTTCGGGGCCCAGGTCGTGGCGCGGTCGGTCGACCCACTGCTGGCCGGGGTGTACGCGGGCTCGGCCGCCACGATCGGCGTGCGCTCGGCAGTCCCGACGCTGGCAGCGGCCCTGGACCGGGGCGCGACGAACCTCACCGATGCGGTGCGTCAGGCGCTGCCGCCGCCGGTGTCGGGTTCGGTGTTCGGCGCCCTCGACGGCGGCTACCGAGTGCTGATCGACGAACTCGTCCGGCGGGCTCGTGTCCACTGGGCGCACGTCGCGGTCGAGCGCATCGAACGGGCCGCCGACGGATGGACCGTCGTCGACGACGAGGGCGCCTGCTGGCAGGCCGACGGGGTGGTGCTCGCCGTCCCAGCGCCGAGGCTGGCGGGGATGATCGAGGGTGCAGCGCCGGGAACGGCCGCCGCGGCGCGGCGGATACAGGTGGCGTCGAGTGCGCTGGTGGTGTTGGCGCTACCTGGCGGGACGCCGCTGCCTGCCCAGTCGGGCGTCCTGGTCGCCAGCGGAGAACGCTTGCACGCCAAGGCGATGACGTTGACATCCCGCAAGTGGGGCGCCCGCGGGAACGTGGAGTTGGTGCGGCTGTCGTTCGGGCGGTTCGGTGAATCCGCCGCAACCAACGCAGCCCGAAGTGTCGGCGACGAGGAACTGTTGAAGTGGGCGTCCGACGACCTGGCCACCGTGTTCGGCGTCAACGTCGATCCCGTCGACTGTCACGTGCAGCGCTGGCTCGACGCGATGCCGCAGTACGGGCCGGGCCACCTCGACCTCGTCGCCGAGTTGCGGGCGGGACTGCCGCCCGGGTTGACGGTCGCGGGCGGCTACCTCGACGGCATCGGCGTGCCCGCGTGCGTCGCATCGGGCGGCCGGGCTGCGGTCGAACTGGCAAGCGGCCGCTGAATTTTCGCTCCCGGCCCCGTGGCACGATGGAACGCATGGCCAAGCTGGACTACGACGCGCTCAACTCCATGACGAGATACATGATGATCTCGGCCTTCGCGGTGCAGCCGGAAGCGCTGGGCGAGGACCGCGCGAAGGTCGTCGACGACACCGCGACGTTCTTCAAGCAGCAGGAGGACAACGGCGTCGTCGTGCGCGGGCTCTACGACGTCGCAGGCTTCCGGGCCGACGCCGAATTCATGATCTGGACGCACGCCGAGCGGGTCGAAGACCTGCAGGCGACCTACTCTGCATTCCGCAGGACGTCGCTCGGTGTCGTCAGCGACCCGGTGTGGAGTGTGGTCGCGCTGCACAGACCCGCGGAGTTCAACAAGAGCCACGTTCCTGCGTTCATCGCGGGCGAACCGGCGGGTGACTACCTCTGCGTCTACCCGTTCGTGCGGTCGCTGGACTGGTATCTGCTGCCCGACGACGAACGGCGCAAGATGCTGGTCGAGCACGGTATGGCTGGCCGCGAGTACCCAGACGTGCGGGCCAACACGGTGCCCGCCTTCGCGCTCGGCGACTACGAGTGGATTCTGGCGTTCGAAGGTCCTGACCTGGGCCGCATCGTCGAGCTCATGTGGAAGCTGCGCTATACCGACGCGCGTCGTCACGTCCGTGAGGAGACGCCGTTCTTCACCGGCCCGCGGGTCGGGGTCGAGGAGCTCATCGCCAAACTGCCATGACCTGAGTTTTGCTGTATTTAAAGGTACGTGTGTGGTTCGTGATCGCGAGACGAATTGGAGCAATGATTACTGCCGACCGGTACATGCCCTAAATAGAGGCAAAAATTACGAAGTTCGATCAGTTGGCAAACCAATGACGTCCCGTATGCCGATCTGATTTCCCCAATGGCCAAATGTTGCTAGCATCCCTCAATGGGGCGAATCGCGTGGCCGGTGGGCGTCGCCACGGCTGTCGCCGTCGCGCTCTCCACCTGGTTCATCGCCGGCTGGGGTGGCGAGTCGACGCTTCGCATCGCCTGCAACCTCGGCTGCCTGACCTTTGCCATCTTCGCGACCGTGTGCGCGGGGCTTGCCGCCCACCGGTCGACAGGTCGTAAACGAGCCGCCTGGGGATGCGTGAGCCTCGGGGTCGCGGGGTGGGTCGTCGGTTCCGCACTGTGGATTTACTACGAACTGATTCTCCACACTTCGCCGTTTCCGTCGTTGGCGGACGGCGGCTATCTCTTGTTCCCCATCGCCGTCTGCCTCGGCCTGGCCGTGTATCCGAAGGGCCACTCGGGACACTCGCGCAGCCGGCTGGTGCTCGATGGCCTCATCGTCGTCGCGGCCGTGTTCCAGATTTCCTGGGTCACGGTATTGCAAGGGGTATACGACGCAGGCGGGACCAGCCGCTTCGCCTTCGGCCTGTCGCTGGCGTATCCGGTGGCGGACCTGGTCGTCATCACGGTCGCGGTGCTGGTGGTGGCGCAGGCTCGGACGGGACAGCGGCGCGCGCTGACGTTGCTTACGACGGGTGTGATCCTGATGGCGCTTTCGGACAGTGCCTTCGCGTACTTGACCGCTCACGACGCGTACAGCGGCACCGTCGTCGATGTGGGTTGGCTCGTGGGATTGCTGGTGATCGGCGTTGCCGGACTGGTCACCTTCCGCGAGCCGTCCGCCGATGCGGGGCCGGTGCGGGTGCCGTCGAGGGCGGCATTGTGTCTGCCGTACCTGCCGATCGCGGCGGCGATCGCCGTGTGCACTCCTCCGGTCATGAGGGCGCCGGGGATGGGCGCGCTCTTCGTGTCTACGGCATTGTTGGTCGTCGCGGCGATGCTGCGGCAGTTCTTCGTCGTCAGCGAGAACCGCCGACTGCTCGAAGTGGTCGCAGATCAGGCCATGCGCGACCCCTTGACCGGGCTCGCGAACCGCGCCTTGTTCAACGACCGCTTGACGCACGCCATGCAACTGCACCAGCGGGAGAACCAGTCAGTGGCGGTGCTGTGCTTGGATCTCGACGACTTCAAGCTCGTCAACGACAACCTGGGCCACCCCGCGGGCGATGCCCTGCTCGTGCTCGCCGCGGAACGCATCCTCGGATGCGTCCGCACGGGCGACACGGTCGCCCGGCTGGGCGGCGACGAGTTCGCCGTGCTCATGGAGGGCAAGGCCGAGCACTCGCGTTTGGTGGCGCACCGGGTGATGGCAGCGTTCGACGATTTGTTCCTCATCGATGGACACGACCTGTTGCTTCGCCCCAGTGTCGGGCTCGCGGTGGCGTCCACCGACGACACGGAGATCTCGCCCGATGCCTTGTTGAAGCAGGCCGACGTGGCGATGTACTCCGCGAAGCGCTCGCGCACCGGTGGTGTCCACACGTTCGATCCCGAGATGCATGTCGTCGATCTTGCCGAGCACGAACGCGCGGGCAGGTCGATGGGAAGTGGCAGACGCAGGGGGGCGGCCACGGTGCGAACGCTGGGGCAACTGCGCCGCGCGATCGATCACGCCGACTTGAGCCTGGTGTATCAACCCAAGTTCGACCTCCGCGACGGAGCGCTCGTCGGCGTCGAGGCCTTGGTCCGATGGCCCCACCCCGAACGCGGGCTGCTGGGTCCTGACCAGTTTCTCCCCCTGGTCCGGGAGCACGGACTCATGCGGTCGGTCACGGAATTGGTGATCGGCCAGGCGCTCGACGATGCCGCGGAATGGCAGTCCGGCGGTTTCCCGGTGCCGATAGCAGTGAACATGTTCGCGCCTTCGCTCTGTGACCTGAGCTTGCCCGACCGGATGCTGCGGGCGCTCGACGACCGCGGGCTGAGCCCGGAAGTGCTGACGGTCGAAATCACCGAAGATCTGTTGCTCGACAACTTGGACCGGACCCGCCAGGTGCTCGACCGCCTACGGGCGTGCGGGATGCGCGTCGCCATCGATGACTTCGGCAGCGGCTACTCCACGCTCGGCTACCTGTGCGAGCTTCCGATCGACGAGGTGAAGCTCGACCGGCAGTTCATCGCGCCAATACTCATCGATTCGCGCGCGGCGGCGGTCGTCCGTGCCGTCGTCAACCTCGCGCACGTGCTCGGAATGACGACCGTCGCCGAGGGCGTCGAGAACGCCGCAACCGCGGCCCGACTGCGCGAATACGGCTGCGACGTGGCGCAGGGGTTCCACTACAGTCCGCCACTCGCCGCCGCGGAGCTGCGCGAGCTGCTGCCGCGGGCTAAGTCGCGGGCGCCAGCTTCAGCGAGATCGAGTTGATGCAGTACCGCTGATCAGTCGGCGTCGGGTAGCCCTCGCCCTCGAACACGTGGCCCAGGTGGCTGTGGCAGGTGGCGCAGATGACCTCGACCCGGCGCATGCCCAGCGAGTCGTCGGTGTTCAGAATGACCGCGTCGGAGTCCTTCGGGTCGAAGAAAGACGGCCAACCGCAATGGGATTCGAATTTCTCGGAGCTGCGGAACAACTCGGCGCCACACGCCCGGCATTCGTAAACGCCTTCGGTCTTGGTGTCGGTGTATTCCCCGGTGAACGGTCGCTCGGTGCCGGCCTGGCGCAGCACCGCGAACTCGTCCGGGGTGAGCTTCTTGCGCCACTCGTCGTCGGTCAGTTCGACTTTGGGGGTAGTCATGCGTCAACGCTAGCGACATCCAAGACCACGCGGAACCTCGCGGCCCCGGACATCATCCGCCCGTACGCCGCGGGCGCGTCGTCGAGCGGCATGACCTCGGTCATCGGCCGGATGCCGTGGCTCAGGCTGAACGCCAGGTTGTCCTCGTTCTCGACCGGTGTGCCGGTCAGGCTTCCGACGATGGACCGACCGCCGAAGATCAGGTCGCTGGTCTGCACCGAGATGGGGTCCGGCGCGGCGCCGACGACCACGAGCTTGCCTCGGGGAGCCAACCCGGCCAGCAGCGGCGACATCGAGGCGCCACTGGCGGCGGTCGCCACGATCACCGCGGCGCCGCCCAGCTGCTGCAGTGTCACGCTTGGATCGGTGGCCGCGCTGTCGATGTAGTCGTCGGCGCCCAATGACATTGCAAGTGTTTCTTTTTCACGACCGCGCGCGATCGCCACCGTCCGGTAGCCGAGCTGCTTCGCATGTTGCACGCCGAGGTGACCGAGCCCGCCGATGCCCTGGATGGCCACGATCGCACCGGGAGGCGCCTCGGCGTGACGTAGCGCGTTGTAGGTGGTGATGCCCGCACACAGCAGTGGCGCCGCCTCGATCGGATCCATCGTGTCGGGGACCCTGACAAGCCCGGTGGCGCGGGCGTACACCATTTCGGCATAGCCGCCGTCCTCGGTGGTTCCCGGCTGGGGCTGATTGAGACAGTTCACGAAGTCGCCCCGCCTGCACTGGGCGCATTCGCCGCAGTGTCCGCCGAGGAACCCCAGTCCGACGCGGTCGCCGACGCTCCATGCGGTCACTCCCTGGCCAACCGCGTCGACGATGCCGACGATCTCGTGACCGGGGACTACGGGTCGGCTGGGATCGGGCCGAATCCCCTCTACGCCAAGGAAGTCGCTGTGGCACACCCCGCAGGTGAGCACTCGAACGCGAACGTGTCCGGAGTCGGGTTCGACGACCTCGCGTTTCACTAGCTCGAATTGGCGCTGGCCGGTCACTTGGAAGGCGCGGTACGTCGACATCGCAAATACCCCTAGGTTCAGTGGACAAAACTCAGCTATCGAGAAGCGCAACTCCCTGATCGGGTCGGTTCATTCCCGCGAAGGTCGCCGAACTCAGGCAGCCGGGACACGTTCTTGTTCGACCGGCTTCATCCAGGGTGGGTCGATGCCGTCCTGCAGGCGGCCGTCGGCCTTGGCGTCGAGGTATCGGAAGTACAGCACGCAGAAGACGACGATGAGCATCAGCGACCACCCGTAGGTGATCTTCATGTACTCGAGATACCGGCCCGTCGTCGGCCAATGACCCAGCAGCCAGCGGTCCATCGTCATGAACCCGTAGATCGCCAGCCACGCAGGCCAGTTGCGGAGCACCGAATTGGGCAGCACCACCGACATCAGGAACGGGAACAGCATCATCGAGTAGTAGCCCTGGCCCAGCGACGTCACCAGGAACGTTGCGATGAGCAGCACGCCGGACGACGTCACCATCCAGAACAGGGGGTCGCGCTCCCGGTAGTAGCGGTACAGCAGCCAAAGGCTCGCGATGGCCAGCACGAGGAAGAGCAGGCGCAACGTCAGGATCAGCCACGTCGGCAGCCCGTAGTAGATGCCGTTGCCCTCGATCGAGCTGTTGAAGTAGTCGCGGACGCTGAAGATGTACGGCACCGTGCCGCGCACGAAGTTCATCGGGTCACTGACCATGAACCAGCCCACGGCGTTGAACAACAGGGGCACCAGGAACGCCGTCACCAGCGCTCGCCACTGGCGGTTGAGCAGCGGCAGCAGCAGCAGCGGCGCCAGCGACGGTTTGATCACCAACGTCAACCCGACGGCGACGCCCGCGAGCCATTGGTGGTTGACCTTGCCGTCCAGCAGCCACCGGAAGAACAGCACCTCGCACAGCAGGATGCAGCCGTTGATGTTGGTGAAAACCAAGGTGTTGGTGACGCTTTCGGTGCAGAACATCGCGAGCAGCAGGGCAGGGGCCGCGACCGACGTCAGCGAGAACTTGAACAGCCGCAGCAGGAAGTACGCGGCGACGACGATCGCGATGGTGTTGAACGTGATGAACCAGTACCGCGAGGCGTCGACGGGCAGGTATCCGAATGGGGCAAGCAGCAGCGTGCCGCCTGGCGGATAGAGGTAGTGCGGGTCAACCTGGTTGAAGTGCTCGTTGTAGATGGGGATGCCGAGCTTGAAGTTCACGACGGCTCGGTAGACGGGGCCGAAGTCGTCGGTGATGTAGCCGTTGGTCCCGAGCACGTAGCTGCGATGAACTATCGAGATGATGGCCGCCGGCCACAGCGCCGACCGCAGCACCGACGCGGTGCTCGGCTGGGACGTACGGGGTCGAAAGGCGCTCAGCAGAGAGTTCCGGGGCGAGCGAAGCGACGGGGGAGACTTTGATACCGCCACCAGCGCACCGTACACCGGCGGTCCGGACCGGCAAGTCAGGCGGGGCAGTACGTGTCGGTGTCTGGCAGCTTGCCGGACTGCAGGTAGCTGAGCAGGGGTGGCATCGCACATGGCGTGTAGATGCTTGCGCCGTGACCGACGCCCTGCCACATCACCCGACGGTTGGCTGCGCCCGCGTTGATGACGGTCGCGGCGACGGCCGCCACCCCTTCGATTCCGACGATCGGGTCATTCTGCACGCCGAGCAGCAACACCGGAACCGTGAGGTCCTTGGGGACTTGCGGAGCGTTGCCGCTGGGCCAACTCAGGCACTTCACCAGATTGAGTGCGCCGACGGCGCCGAACTGCGGGTAGAGCTTGCCCCACTCCACCAGGAGTTCGCGGACCCGGTCGGGGGTGGGCCGGTTGAGCGCATCGCTGCACGAATTGACGAACTGGCCGTCGCTTTGACGCAACGCCTCGGCCCTGGCGATCAATGCGTTCAACTGGGTGGTGTCACCGCCGCGGGCCGCGGCGAGGGTGGTCGCGAGGTTGTTGGTCGCGCTGACCCGGTCGCCGGAGGGGAACGCAAGCGCGGTGGTGATGGCGTCCGCGAGGGCGGCGACCGACACCCCTCCTGGTCCGCGCCCGGCCCTGGCAGCGGACAGCATCGAGTCGATGGCGCCCTTCGGGTCTGGGCCGAGCGCGCAGGTCACCGCGGCGCATTGCGCGGCGAACACGTCCAACGCGGCCTGCTGACCCTTGACCTTCTGTTCGGCGGCCGCCTCCGAGGCGACGTCCAGTGGCAACGGAGAGTCGAGTATCAGCCTGGCGAGCTTGTTCGGATGGACGCCCGCGTAGGCCAGCGCCACCTGAGCGCCGTTTCCTATGCCGAGCAGTGCCAGCGTCGGCACGTCCCATTTGCTGCGGAGCCGTTCGAGGTCTTCGGCGGCACGCGCGTTGTCGTACGACGAATCGCCGGGCGCGATGGCGTCGGTGCAGCTGGTGGTGGCGGTCTGCACGACGGCGGCCAGGTTGGCGACGGGGTCGTTGCCGGATTCGAACTGCGCCTGGTCGGCGATCTCCTGCCGGTCGAACACGTCGCGGCAGTCGAGCTCACCCGACATACCAGTCCCGCGGCGGTCGACGGCGACGATCGGGTTGGTCTTCAGCAGGTCGCCGCCGTTGCGGCTGAGCCACGCCGGGAGCTGCACCGACGTTGGCACGTCAGCTCCCGTCGTCATCACCAGTGGGCCCGCGTCGGACGGCGTCGCCGTCGACGTGGCCTTGACCACGCCGATGCTGACCGTGCCGGTCGCACCGCTGATGGGGTCGAGGTCGGCGTCGTAGCTGGCGCACTGCAGGGTGACCCCGGGGATCGCAGGGACGGAGGCGTCGCTGAACACCTGCGAGGTGCAATCTCGCCACTTCAGGTCGTTCTTGGGGGCTTCGATGGGCGGCGGACCCGACGGCGGGGGCGCGGTCTCCGGTTGCGCTCGGGATCCACCGCCGGAGTCGGTCGCGTAGCGCGGGTTGGCGGCCAATCCCGGCGCGCATCCGGCGAGCACCGCCGACACCGCGACGGACAGGCTCAGAGCCCGGAGTAGCTGACGATCCCGACGCATGCTGACCACAGTAGCGATCTGCTGGAGCGTTCCGACTTCAGTCTTCCTTCACGTATCGGGTGTAGAGGTAGCCCTCACGGTCGCTGAGCAGGTGGCTGCGTCGCATCTTCGTACGAGTCTCTCCGGGTCCGGTGGCGATGCGTCGGGCATGGCCGCCGACCAGGATCGGGGCGATCGTCACGCACAACTCGTCGAGCAGGTCCCGCTCGATGAACATGCTCAGCAGCGATGGGCCGCCCTCGGTGAGCACCCGTCGTAGCCCGCGCCCGTCGAGGATGTCGAGTACCGCGCCCGCGTCGACCCGGTCCGGCTGCGGTCCCGACGCGTCGATCACCTCGGCAACCGCGCCGAGTCGGTGGCGCGCTTCCGATGTGGTTTCGCGGCTGGTCAGGATCAAGGGCGGAACCTCGGTGCGGGTGAAGAACTTGGCGTCGTACGCGAAGTCGGCGGAGTGGGTGATGACGGCGATCGGCGGTACCTCGGCCTGACCACGGCGCTGACGATTCTGGCGCTGGGCCAACGACATCTGCGCCCCGGAGTAGTTCTCGATCCGGACCGTCGAGGCCCCGACGAGGATGACGTCGGCTTCCTCGCGCATGCGTGTGAACACGGCGCGGTCACCGGGCCCTGCGAGGCCGCCCGAGCTCCCCTCGTCGGTGGCGCCACCGTCGAGGCTGGAGATCATGTTGGCCCGTACCCAGCAGCGTTCGAGGCGCTCGGGATAGGAGTAGTAGGCCGCCAGCCGCGCGTCGTCGTCGGGATCGAAGGCCATGCCGACCGCGCCGAGCTCGGTGAGCTCTGTCGCAGCATCGGCATCGGGCACGAACTCAATTTCAGCACGTCGATAAAGTGCGTTCATGTCTGGGGCCAGCGGTGTCGCGCATCTGACCGATCGACATCCGAGCGTCACCTCGGAGCGGCTCATCGCAGGCCTCGTCCCGCCGCCGACCTTCGCGACCGTCGACTTCGATACCTACCGACCCGACCCGGCCGAGCCGTCGCAAGCCGCGGCCGTGCAGGCGTGTCTGCGGTTCTGCGACGAGGCGGTGACGCAGCGGGCCGGCAAGAAGAAGCTGTTCGGCAGGCGCGAGGTGCTTCCGGGGGTGGGCGTCTACCTCGACGGCGGGTTCGGCGTCGGCAAGACCCACCTGCTCGCATCGATCTACTACCGGCTGGCCGCCGCGGACGCCGGCCCGGTGGCGTTCGCCACGTTCGGCGAGCTGACCCAGCTCGCCGGGGTCTTCGGCTTCGTCGAATGCATCGACCTGCTCGCCGAGTACGTCGTGGTGTGCATCGACGAGTTCGAACTCGACGACCCCGGCAACACGACGCTGATCTCCAGACTGTTGTCGCAGTTGGTGGAGCGCGGGGTGTCGATCGCGGCGACGTCGAACACGTTGCCAGAACAACTCGGCGAGGGCAGGTTCGCCGCACAGGACTTCCTGCGCGAGATCAACACGCTCGCAGCCATCTTCACCACCGTGCGCATCGAAGGCCCCGACTACCGGCACCGCGACCTGCCGCCCGCTCCGGAACCGCCACTGGACGCCGAAGTCCGGGCCAGGGCCGCTGGGGTGGAGGGGGCGACGCTCGACGACTTCGACGCGCTGTGCGCTCACCTCGCGACGATGCACCCCTCGCGGTATCTGGCGTTGATCGAGGGCGTCACGGAAGTCTTCGTCACCGGCGTCCATCAACTGGACGATCAGAGTGTCGCGCTGCGGCTCGTATCGCTGACCGACCGGCTGTACGACGCGGGAATTCCGGTGGTGACCTCGGGGGCCAAGCTGGACACGATCTTTGGCAAGGAGATGCTGGCAGGCGGATTCCGCAAGAAGTACCTTCGTGCCACCTCGAGGTTGTTGGCGCTCAGCCACGCGGGTCGGACCGCGTGAGCGTGCTTTCAGCCCACGGTTAAGCTAGCCCCGCCCATCAGGTCGAGGAGCGTGGGAAATGTCACCGAGGATGCCGAAGACTTCGTCGCTGGGTGAGTTGCGCCAAGCGCTGGTCGTCAGCGGTCTGCGTGGCTTGGCCCGCACCACGCCGTGGATGGAGAGCGAGCTCGTCGGGGTGGCCCAGGTCATCCCCAAGGGCGGCGTGTGCATCGACATCGGTGCCGCGGCAGGCTTCTACACCGCGGAACTGGCCCGGCTGGTCGGCGACGGCGGCGTGGTGCACAGCGTTGAGCCCCTGCGCTTCGCGCACGCGACGGCATCGCGCCTGCTCGGTCTACGCGCCGGCCGAAACATCGTGCGGCACAGCGTGGCGCTGGGGGAGAGCGGCGAGGAACTGGTGATGAGCGTGCCGCTGCGCAACGGCGTTCCGATCACCGGCCGATCATTCGTCACGCGAAACGCAAATGGGTTGGGGTCCAACGCCGAGTTCGAGGAACACCTGCGGGTGGTGGTCGACGGCGACACCCTCGACGGGTTCTGCGCACGGCTGGGGATCGACCGGCTGGACTTCGTGAAGATCGACGTCGAGGGTGCCGAGCTGCAAGTGCTCCGAGGCGGGCAGTCCGCCATCGCCACGCTCAAGCCGCTGGTGATGGTCGAGGTGGAGGACCGTCACCTCGAGCGCTTCGGTGTGAGTTCGGGTCAGATCGCCGACTGGTTCACATCGCGGGGCTACCGAATGTCGGTGTGGGACAGCGGTAATTGGCGTGAGGTCGATGTCGTTGCGGTGCAGTTCCGCAACTACTTGTTCAGCCCGCCGGGGTGGGTACGGGCTCGATAGGTTCCGGCAGGGGACGCACCATCACGTAGTCGTGTTCGAGGGCTTCGCCGAGCCGGAACGTCTTGGTGCCGCCGGATGCGAACCCGTGCTTAGCGTAGAAGCGTTGGGCGCGTTGGTTTTGTTGGTTGACGCCGAGCCAGACGCACGCGGCGCCGAGGCTCCTGGCCCGGTCGAGCACGTTCGTCATCAAGGCGGCGGAGGCGCCCGCGCCGTGTGCGTCGGGAAGCACGTACATCTTCGACAATTCGACGGCAGGGCGCAGCGGGACGGCCTGCTGGACCTCGGCGTCGGCGATGACGCCGCGAATCAGCATGGCGTAGCCCAGCATTCGCCCGTGCTCGTGGGCGCACAGCACCACCCGCTCTTGGTCCGTGAGGTACTCGGCGAACCGCCTGCGCGACAGGTTCTCGGCGATGAAGGCCGCCACGTTCTCAGGGGTGGCGGACGGTGGGCACGCCAGTGGGAAGGTGACCGCCGCGACGTCGGCGAGGTCGTCGAGTTCGGACTCGGTCGCTGCGGTGACTACGACGGACATCCCGCGTCAGGGTAGCGGTGCGCCGGGCTGCCAGATGTTCCACTGCGCCAGGTGCGTACCCGTCTGCGGATTGAGCAGTACGACATTGGTGACCAGCGCTCGGTAGACCTGCCAGTAGACCGCGCCGTCGACCGTCGCGCCTGGCGGCGCGTTCAGCAGCTTGTACTGCAACGCATCCGGGGCATCGGTGTTCTTCGGGGCGTACGCGTCTGCGTAAGGCGTGACGCCGTTGAACGAGAACGCGACCGACGCGATGAACGGGTTCGGCGCCTGGACGATGTGCACCGTCACGTCGGCCTTCCACGGCCCGCCCTCGTTGACCCACCGCGGTGAACCGTTCGGCGCGTACCCCGGCGGCGGGTCGGTCGGCACCACGTCTCTGACGGTGACGTCGGCGACGATGCCCTTGAACTCGACGCGCAGCGTGTCACCGAGGTTGCCGATGGGGGTACCTGCGGCGGCCGCGGGCGGTGCCGTGACGAATCCGGCGACGATCGCCATGGCCGCCACCATGGACATCAACCAGCGCATCGTTCCTCCATCCAGGGCGAGCGCAGCGACGGGAGATCACTTGCTGCCTCGCATGATGTCACACGCGGTGGGCGACCAGAAGAGGATCCGGGCTAAAGCGTGTCTCCCATTTGTCTGGTCGGCACCGCCCTTCTCGGGCGTCGTCGGTTCAGGCCGCTGGTGCGGTGTGAACGTCGGTTCCCGCGTCTTTCGGGCTGGTTTCACCGGCACACGTGGGGTGCTGGTCAGTGCCGTCCCTTCG
>JAOPVI010000295.1 GCA_025966225.1 Mycobacterium sp.
GCTCTTCCGATCTCGGCGCGGCGGTCTTTCACGGCGTCTACCGCGCCAACTACGCAGGCGACCAGCAGGTCTGGAACGGCAAGCCAAGCCCCACTCAAACTGCCAATCTGGTGACCAACCGCCAACGCTCCCTGCCGAATTCACGTCGTACTGCGTGCGCACCACCGACACGTGCGTCGCGCTCGAACGGTTCACCGGGTCGTCGGGCTCCGAGTCGGTCAACGCGCTCGAATTCGCAGACGGCCGATGGACGATGACCTACCTGGGCGGAGAAGTGACGTGCCCACGCGGCGGGAAGGCCGCACGGGAGACCTACCTAGAGTTCGTGATGCCCGCCCCCGCGACGGTGCCCATCGACACCCTGACCGGGCTGCAGCGGTACAGCTACCGCGGCGACTGCACCGACGTCAACGAGTGGGACGTCGTCGCCAAACATGTCCCCAACTGAAGCGTTTGCCATGCGCGGTCACCGGCTACCTACCGTGCATGGCCCGCGACTCCCACCTGATCCGGAATGCTGGGCTCACCGCCTGGTTGCTGAAGCACTTTGCCCGGGCGCACATCTGGGTCTATCGCCGCACCAACGGTCGGCTCGGCGCAAAGCTGCTCTGGTTCCCAGCCGCGCTGGTAACGACGACGGGACGCAAGACCGGGCTGCCCCGCACGACGGCCACGCTCTACCTACGCGACGGCCATCGCGTCATCCTGCCCGCGTCGTTCGGCGGCCGGGACCGCAACCCCATCTGGTACCTCAACTTGAAGGCAGATCCGAAGGTCCACGTGCAGGTGCGCTCGGAACAGCTGGACTTGACCGCCCGCGATGCCACCGACGAGGAGCGGGATCGGTACTGGCGATGGCTGATCAAGATCTACCCGCCGTACGCAAACTACCGCGATGCGACGGATCGCGTAATTCCACTAGTGGTTTGTGAGCCCTAGCGGTCAGGCGCCGAAGACAGGCAACGGCGTCCGCGACTTGGCCAGCAGGTCGGTGACGACAGGCCCGAGTTCCGCCGGATCCCAACGGGCGCCCTTGTCCGCCTCGGCCCCGCGGGCCCAGCCCTCGGCGACGCGGATGATGCCGCCCTCGACCTCGAAGACGCGGCCGGTGACGTCGCGCGACTCCACACTGCCCAGCCACACCACCAGCGGCGAGACGTTCTCCGGCGCCATGGCGTCGAATGCGGAATCTTGGGTCGACATCATGTCAGCGAAGACGGTCTCGGTCATACGGGTGCGGGCCGACGGCGCGATCGCGTTTACGCTGACGCCGTAGCGGCCCATCTCGGCGGCGGCGACCAAAGTCAATGCGGCGATGCCGGCCTTGGAGGCGCTGTAATTCGCCTGTCCCACACTGCCTTGCAAGCCGGCGCCGGAGCTGGTGTTGATGATGCGGGCGTCCACCGTCTCCCCGGCCTTGGACTTCGCGCGCCAGTAGGCCGCCGCATGCTTCATCGTGGCGAAGTGGCCCTTGAGGTGAACCGCGGTGACGGCGTCGAACTCTTCCTCGCTGGTGTTGGCGAACATCCGGTCCCGGACGATGCCCGCATTGTTGACCAGAACGTCGAGGCCGCCGAACGAATCGACCGCCGTCTGGATGAGGCCTTCGGCCTGCGCCCAGTCGGCGACGTTGGCCCCGCTGGTGACGGCCTCTCCTCCGGCGGCGACGATCTCGTCGACGACGCCCACGGCCGCACTTCCGCCGCCCGCGGGGGATCCGTCGAGGCCAACGCCGATGTCATTGACCACGACGCGCGCCCCCTCAGCGGCGAACGCCAACGCATGTGCGCGGCCGATGCCACCACCCGCACCCGTCACGATGACCACGCGGCCGTCGAGCAGTCCCATATTCTTTGTCTCCCTTGCTTATTTGATTGCAGTCGTGGTGGCCAGATAGTGCGGGGGCTCGCCGCCGCCGTGCACTTCGAGGGATGCCCCGCTGATGTATGACGCAGCGTCGCACGCCAGGAACGCCGCGGCCCACCCGACGTCAGCGGGCTTGGCGAGCCTGCCGAGCGGAACGTTGGCCGAGATCGCCGCGATGGAATCCGCGTCGCCGTAGAAGAGTTCGGACTGCTCGGTCTCGACCATGCCGACGACGACGCTGTTCACCCGGACCTTGGGGGCCCACTCGACCGCCAGCGTGCTGGTGATGCTCTCCATGCCCGCCTTGGCCGCGCCATACGCGACGGTGCCGGGGGTAGGTCGACGGCCACTCACGCTGGCGATGTTGACGATCGATCCGCCCTGGGGTTGGTTCTGCATCACGGCGTTGGCGTGAGTCGATACCGACAGCGGGCCAAGGAGATTGAGCTCGAGGATCTTGGTGCTGAACTTGGCCGACGAATCCGCGGCGAGTACGTAGGGTGATCCGCCTGCGTTGTTCACGACGACGTCCAGTCGGCCGTGCTTGGCGACGACGGCCTCGATGAGCGCCTTGACCGAGTCGTCGTCGCGCACGTCGCAGGAGTGAAACTCGTATGGCAGTCCCTCGACGGGCCGACGCGCGCAGGTGACGACGGTCGCGCCCTGAGCGGCGAAGACGGCACTGATACCTGCGCCGACTCCACGCACGCCGCCGGTCACCAGGACGACGCGACCGTGCAACGCGAGATTGATTCCGGCACTGTCAGCGTCGTCGGTCACTGTGCTAGCGTACCAAGCAAGTGCTTGCTTAGGTAGCCGCCCCCAGGAGTAGCTGAGGTATCCGCATGTCGATCACCACCAAGACCATCGAACCGGGCATCGTCTCGGTCACCGTCGATTACCCACCCGTCAACGCGATCCCGTCGAAGGGCTGGTTCGAACTCGGCGACGCGATCACCGCCGCGGGCCGCGACCACAGCACCCACGTGGTGATCCTGCGCGCCGAGGGCCGCGGCTTCAACGCAGGGGTCGACATCAAGGAGATGCAGAACACCGAGGGCTTCACCGCGCTCATCGACGCCAACCGCGGCTGCTTCCACGCATTCCGCGCGGTGTACGAGTGCGAGGTACCCGTCGTGGCGGCGGTCAACGGCTTCTGCGTCGGCGGCGGCATCGGACTGGTCGGCAACGCCGACGTCATCGTCGCCTCCGACGACGCGAAGTTCGGACTGCCCGAGGTCGAACGCGGCGCACTCGGCGCGGCCACTCACCTCTCGCGACTGGTGCCACAGCACATGATGCGCCGGTTGTTCTTCACCGCGGCGACGGTCGACGCCGCGACGCTGCACCAGTTCGGTTCCGTCCACGAGGTGGTGCCCCGGGCCGACCTCGACGAGTCGGCGCTGCGCGTCGCTCGCGACATCGCCGTCAAGGACACCCGGGTGATCCGGGCCGCCAAGGAGGCGCTCAACCTCATCGACGTCCAGCGGGTGAACTCCAGTTACCGCATGGAGCAAGGCTTTACGTTCGAGTTGAACCTTGCGGGCGTGGCCGACGAACATCGTGATGCCTTCGCGGGCACGGCCAAGGGAGAGCAGGCGTGACCGACAAGCGAACTACCCTCGACGAGGCCGTCTCGTCGATCGAGAGCGGCATGACCATCGGCCTCGGTGGTTGGGGGTCGCGGCGCAAGCCGATGGCGTTCGTACGCGCATTGCTCCGTACCGACGTCACCGACCTCACCGTCGTCACCTACGGCGGACCGGACCTCGGACTGCTCTGTTCGGCGGGCAAGGTCAAGCGCGTCTACTACGGCTTCGTGTCGCTGGACTCGCCGCCCTTCTACGACCCCTGGTTCGCCAAGGCCCGCACGACCGGCGCCATCGAGGCCCGCGAGATGGACGAGGGCATGGTGAGGTGCGGGCTACAGGCGGCGGCGCAGCGGCTACCGTTCCTGCCGATCCGGGCGGGCCTCGGCAGCGACGTCCGGGCCTTCTGGGGCGACGAGCTCAAGACCGTCACGTCTCCCTATCCCGCTCCGTCCGGTGGCTACGAAGAGCTGATCGCGATGCCCGCCCTCACGCTCGACGCCGCATTCGTCCACCTGAATCTCGGTGATGCTCAAGGCAATGCGGCCTACACCGGAATCGACCCGTACTTCGACGACCTGTTCCTGATGGCCGCCGACAAACGCTTCCTGTCCGTTGAGCGCGTCGTGCCCACCGAGGAGTTGGTCAAGGCGGTACCCCCGCAGGCGCTGCTGATCAACCGGATGATGGTCGACACCGTCGTCGAGGCCCTGGGCGGCGCTCACTTCACCACGGCGGAACCCGATTACAAGCGCGACGAGAAGTTCCAACGTCACTACGCCGAAGCCGCACGCTCCGACGAGACGTGGCAGGAGTTCGTCGCGACCTATCTGTCCGGCAGCGAGGCCGACTACCAGGCGGCCGTGCGCAAGTTCAAGGAGGAGCAAGCATGAGCTCCGCAACCCGAGCCGAGGTGTGCGCGGTAGCGTGCGCCGAATTGTTCCGCGATGCAGGCGAAATCATGGTCAGCCCGATGACGACCATCGTGTCCATCGGAGCCCGGCTGGCCAGGCTGACCTTCTCGCCGGACATCCTGCTGACCGACGGCGAGGCCAGGCTGATCGCCGACACCCCCGCGATTGGCGCGGCGGCCGCGATCGAAGGCTGGATGCCATTCGGGCGGGTCTTCGAGACCCTGGCCTGGGGCCGTCGCCACGTCGTGATGGGCGCCAACCAGATCGATCGGTACGGCAACCAGAACCTTTCGGCGTTCGGTGCGCTGCAGCAGCCGACCCGCCAGATGTTCGGCGTCCGCGGTGCGCCGGGCAACACCGTCAATCACACCACCAGCTACTGGGTCGGCAGCCACTCGAAGCGGGTGTTCGGCACCGAAGTCGACATCGTGTCCGGAATCGGCTGGGACAAGGTTGATCCCGCGAACCCGGCCTACCGATTCGTCAACGTGTACCGGGTGGTGACCAATCTCGGCGTCTTCGACTTCAACGGACCCGAGCACCAGATGCGAGCGCTGTCGCTGCATCCGGGCGTCCAGGCCGAGCAGGTCGCGGAGAACACGTCGTTCGAGGTGCACGGCCTGGACACCGCCGAAGAATCCCGATTGCCCACCGCAGATGAGCAAAAGTTGATCGGTGAGGTCATCGACCCGAAGTCACTGCGGGACAAGGAAGTCAGGTAACGCAGTGAGCAAGCTCAGGACGCCGCTCACCGAACTCGTCGGCATCGAGCATCCCGTCGTGCAGACCGGCATGGGCTGGGTGGCCGGTGCGCGGTTGGTGTCGGCGACGTCCAACGCGGGCGGCCTCGGCATCCTCGCGTCGGCCACCATGACGCTCGACGAGTTGACCGCCGCGGTGGGCAAGGTCAAGGCGGCCACCGACAAGCCGTTCGGCATCAACATCCGCGCCGATGCGGCCGACGCGAACGACCGCTGCGACCTGCTGATCCGCGAGGGCGTGAAGGTCGCCTCGTTTGCGCTGGCCCCAAAGCCGGAACTGATCGCCAAGCTCAAAGATGCGGGCGTGGTGGTCATTCCGTCGGTCGGGGCGGCCAAGCATGCCAAGAAGGTCGCGGGCTGGGGCGCCGACGCGGTGATCGTGCAAGGCGGTGAGGGCGGTGGTCACACCGGTCCGGTCGCGACGACGCTACTCTTGCCGTCGGTGCTCGACGCCGTCGCGGACACCGGAATGCCGGTCATCGCCGCAGGCGGGTTCTTCGACGGACGGGGCCTTGCTGCTGCCCTGTCCTACGGCGCCGCGGGCGTCGCGATGGGCACCCGATTCCTGCTGACGTCCGACTCGACCGTGCCCGACGCGGTCAAGCAGCGCTACCTGGGCGCCGCGCTGGACGGCACCGTCGTGTCGACCCGTGTCGACGGCATGCCACACAGAGTGTTGCGCACGGGGCTGGTCGAGAAGCTGGAAAGCGGCTCGCGCGCACGTGGTTTCAGCGCCGCCATCCTCAACGCGCAGAAGTTCAAGAAGATGTCCGGCATGACGTGGCGGTCGATGGTCAAGGACGGACTGGCCATGCGTCACGGCAAGGAACTGACGTGGGCTCAGGTCGTGATGGCGGCCAACACGCCGATGCTGCTCAAAGCCGGCCTGGTCGAGGGCAACACCGATGCAGGCGTGCTGGCGTCGGGTCAGGTCGCGGGGATTCTCGACGATCTGCCGTCGTGTGCGGAGCTCATCGAGTCGATCGTCGGCGACGCAATCAAGCACCTACAGTCGGCGTCCGCCTACGTTTCATAACCCCGGCCGTTTCGGAAGCTGGCTGCATGTCGGCGGAGTGTCTCGGCGCCAGATTCAGAAATGATCAACGGATACGACCGCTCGCCCGCAGCGCAGCGGCCACGCGGTGAACGTAGGTGGAGCGTCGGAACTTCAAGAGGTCGCGGCTCACCCGGATCATTTTCCAGTGGAGGTCCGCCAACTCGACCTGCTTGTCGATGTCACGCTGACGCACCGCGGGATCGGTCCAATGCTGCGGGCCGTCGTATTCGATGGCGATCTTGACGTCGTCGTAGGCCATGTCGACGCGAGCGATGAACTCGCCGAACCTGCCGAACACCTCGAATTGCGTGCGGGGCGCGGGTAGTCCCGCTTCGATCAGCACTAGCCGCGCCAGCGTCTCCTGCGGAGACTCCGCGCCGGCGTCGACGAGCGGCAGCACGGCGCGCAATCGGGGAAGTCCGCGAGCGCCGGGGTGCGCCGCCATGACCCCCTCGATGTCGGCCACCTTGACGTCGGTGGCGTTGGCGAGCGCGTCGAGGCGCTGCAGGACACGCAGCCGGGAGAGCGTGTGGCGACCGACGTCGAACGCGGTGCGCGCGGCAGTGGTGACGGGTGTGCCCGCCACGTCGAGAACCTCACCGGCGGAGAGCGTCTCGGCGCGCACGATCAAATTCGAAGGTGACTTCTGGTTGCGATGTATCAACTCCGCGGGCTGCGTTCCGTCGACCCACTTGGCACCCAGCATCGCCGCCGCCGACTGGCCGGCCACCACTCCGCGGCGCCCTGACCACAACCATGCGGCCTTCGCGCGCTCGACGGCTGAGGGGGCCACGCCCCACGGGACGTACACGCCGGGATAGACCGGTTCGTAGAGCACCAGCATCGCGCGCTCGGGAATGGCGCGTGCAGCCAACACCTCGGCGCCGATGAACGGCCATGGCAAGCCAGTCACGCCGCAATGGTGCGAGCGTCCACCGACGGAAGCGGGGACCTCCGATTCAGTTATCCACAGGCATGACGGGCGCACTCAGCCGCGCCGGGTAACGTCGCTGACCCATGAGCGATGGCACCAGTTCATCCGATGTGCGTTTGCGCCTGGCGGGCCGCTACCGGCGACTTGCGGAGGCGCGCCGGTTACGACCCATCGCGGCGATCATCGCGCGCTTCAACGAAATCGAGGGTGGCACACTGGGTGCGATGGTGTCGGTGCAATTGTTCACCACCGTCATCCCGTTGATGATCATGGGCTTTTCCTACATGAGGGGATTCGCGGACAACGCCAGCCCTGGCACGCTGGTCATTCGCGAACTCGGGCTGGTCCACCCCGCGGCCGACCACGTGCGCTCGGCTTTCGGACATTCGTCTGCGCTGCGGTCCAGCTGGACGTTCCTCGGCGTTGCGGGCTTCCTCGTCTGGGGCATCCCGATGGGCATCATGATCGCGGGAATCTTCGCCAAGGCCTGGCGCCGTGAGCAGTTCGGGATGCTCGGCCGCCTGTGGCGGGGGGTGACATGGTTCGCGCTGTACCTGTTGATGATCGGCCTGCGAGACCGGATCGCCTTCGGCGGTGACCACCATGCCGGGATACGGATGGTGCGGTTCGCGAGCTCGCTGTTGCCGGTCTGGATCTTCTGGTCGCTCACCCCAGCGCTGCTGGTCCGCGACGGCGGTCGCGGCCGCAAGTACCTGGTGCTTGCCGGACTTGCCGGTGCGGTGATCGACGGGATCGTGCTGCCACTCGGTTCACGCTGGCTCTTCCCACCCGTACTGAACGGTTGGGAGGAGCTTGGGCCGATCGGTGTCGCGATGGCACTGCTGACGTGGTGCGGTGCGGTCGGGACCGGGTGGGTGATCACGGCGTGCGTCGGTGCGGTGCTGTGGGAGCGCTACGCTCCGTCCAAGACCGTCGTGGAGTCGCAGACCGACGCCGAGGTGGCGAGCTGAACGTCACCCCCGTCGTTTCGGAATCTGGCGACGCGACGCGGCGCGAGCACGTCGTCGGATTCCGAAATGGCGGCGTGGGTGGGAAACTAGAGCCGCTCGATGATGGTGACGTTCGCGGTGCCGCCGCCCTCACACATCGTCTGCAGGCCGTACCGCCCGCCCGTGCGCTCCAAGGTGTTGAGCATCGTGGCGAAAAGCTTTGCGCCCGTTGCTCCCAGCGGGTGACCAAGGGCGATCGCGCCGCCGCTCGGGTTGACCTTCGCGGGGTCGGCCTTGGTGTCCTTCAGCCACGCCATCACGACCGGTGCGAACGCCTCGTTGATCTCGACGGTGTCGATGTCATCGATCGTCAACCCCGTCTTGTCCAGTGCGTACTGAGTGGCCGGGATGGGCCCCGTCAACATGAACACCGGATCAGCACCGCGCGCACTGATGTGGTGGATGCGGGCACGCGGCTTGAGCCCATGGTCCTTGACGGCCTGCTCGGAGGCGAGCAGTACGGCGCTGGCGCCATCGGATATCTGGCTGGCCATGGCGGCAGTCAGCCGGCCACCCTCGACCAGGGTCTTCAGCCCGGCCATCTTTTCCAGCGAGGTGTCGCGCGGGCCCTCGTCGGTGACGAAGCCGTCCACCGCAATGATCTCGCTCTCGAAGTACCCGGAGCGAATAGCCTCCTGAGCCCGCTGATGACTGGTGAGTGAGTACTGCTCCATCTCCTCGCGGGAGAGGTTCCACTTCTCGGCGATCATTTCGGAGCCACGGAACTGCGAGATCTCCTGGTCGCCGTAGCGGTGCAGCCAACTCTTCGACTCGTTGGTGGGCGAGGTGAAGCCGAACTGCTCGCCGACGATCATGGCCGAGCTGATCGGAATCTGGCTCATGTTCTGCATGCCGCCCGCGACGATGAGGTCCGCCGTGCCTGACATGATCGCCTGTGCACCAAAGGAAATCGCCTGCTGACTCGATCCGCATTGCCGATCGACCGTGACGCCGGGCACCTCTTCCGGGAAGCCCGCGGCCAGCCACGACAGTCGCGCGATGTTGCCCGCCTGACCACCGATGGCGTCGACGCAGCCAGCGATCACATCGGTGACGGCACCGGGGTCGACGTCGTTGCGCTCGAAGAGCCCAAACCACGCCGCCGCACCAAGATCGACGGGATGCAGACCCGCCAGCCCTCCGTTGCGCTTGCCGACTGCGGTGCGCACAGCGTCGATGACGTACGCCGGCGAGGCTGAAGCCATGAATCGTCTCCTTGAGTTATGCGTCTCCGACGGTGATTCCGCCGAGGACGATGTCGAGATACTGCCTGCCGACCTGTTCGGCCGTGAGGGGTCCGCCCGGCTGATACCAGCGGACGGAAACCCAAGTGGTGTCGCGGATGAAGCGGTAGACGAGGTCGACGTCGAGGCCGGTGCGGAAGGCTCCGTCGGCCATCCCCTGCTTCAGAATGTCCACCCACATCCCGCGCTGTTCACGATTGCGCTCGTCGACGAAGGCGAACTGCGGCAGTGCGGATAACCGCTTGGCCTCGTCCTGATAGATGACGACTTGGGAGTGGCGGTGCTCGATCGCCTCGAACGAGCACATGAAGAGGCCCTTGACGCGCTCGAGCGGATCGGCCGCGCCCTCGACGATCTCCTGGTACCGCGTGAACAGCCAATCGAGGAAGTCGCGCAGGACCTCTTCGACCATCTGCTCCTTGGACTTGAAGTGGTGGTAGAGACTGCCCGAGAGGATGCCCGCCGAGTCGGCGATGTCGCGCACGGTCGTCGCGCGCAGGCCGCGCTCGGCGAACATCGACGCGGCGAGGTCGAGCAGCTCGTCGCGGCGGGTCGGAAGCGCCTTGTCCACCCGATCAGACTATCAACCAAGCGCTTGCTCGGCTAGCGGGGCTATGGTCGCGCGTAGTCGTCGTCCCAATACTCCGCGCAGTCATCTGTCGGCAGGGCCCCGTCGCGGGGTGCCCGCGAGCGCGACAGGTTGAATTCGTACCAGGCGTTGGGGTCCTCGAGCCGGTAGAGCGCGCACTCCTGAAGCTCTTCGGGCAGTCCTCGTCCGCACGGTGAACCCGGCGGGCTGCAGGTCGATTCGGTAGTCGCCGAACGATAGTGGCGTCGCATCGCCTGCGCGATCCATGCGGCGCAGCAGCACGCGGACGCGGGCGACGAGTTCGCGCATGCTGAACGGTGTTTGGTCAGATAGTCATCGGCGCCGATGCCGAGGCCGACCAGCATGTCCGTCTCGTCGCTTCGGGCCGTCAACATCAGCACCGTCGATCGCACCGCCTGGATCCGTCGGCACACTTCTAGACCGTCGAATCCGGGCAGCATGACGTCGAGCACCACCAGATCCGGTTCGGTGGCTACTGCGGCCAGGATGGTCGGTTCGTCGTCGACCACCAGAATTCGCTTCACACCCCGACTGTAGGTGCAGGCTGTGGTGCTTCTGGGCAGTGATTGTGAAGAAACCGTGGGGAATCCAGGACCGTCAGGCCAGCTGCCCGATCTTGGCGGACTGCTTGTCGGCAGGCTGACAGAGCCTGACGAGGGTTATCCGCGTGCGTTCTACGTCACCGGTCGACGAGTTTCTGGCGTTGCGCCCCTTGAGCATCTTGGCCACCGTCGCGTCCTTGTCGTTGTCGCTGGTGGCCAGGAACGCCTTGCAGGTGGTGTCGCCTCCGTCGTTTCCGGCGCCTCCGCAGCCGCCCAACACCAGCGCGCCGATGACGGCTACTGCCACGACCGCTGTTCGATTCATGCAGCCCAGCGTATCCGGGGGCGCCACCAAAGCTCAGGCGCGCTGACTCGATACGGAGATGACTTCGCCCGTCAGGTAACTGGAGTAGTCGCTGGCGAGGAAGGCGATGGTGGCCGCGATCTCCCACGGCTCGGCCGCCCGGCCGAACGCCTCGTCGGAAGACAGCCGATCGAGCAGCTCCGTTGAACTCGTCTTCTCGAGGAACTTGTGCCTGGCGATGCTCGGCGATACGGCGTTGATGCGCACCCCGAACTCGACGGCTTCGATTGCGCTGCAACGCGTCAACGCCATCACGCCGGCCTTTGCCGCCGCGTAGTGGGACTGGGCGTGCTGCGCGCGCCAGCCGAGCACGCTGGCATTGTTGACGATGACGCCGCCGTGCCCGGCCTCGCGGAAGTAGCGCAGCGCCGCCCGCGTGGCCCGCATGACCGACGTCAGGGTCACGTTGAGCACGCGGTCCCATTCGTCGTCGGTCATGTCGACGACCGGCGTCTGGCCGCCGAGGCCGGCGTTGTTGACCAGCACGTCCAGCCTGCCCATCTTCTGCACGGCGGTCTCGATCAGCGCGTCGACCGCCTCGGTCGACGTCACGTCGCAGACCGCGGCGTCGACGCGGCCGAGCCCGAGCGCGGCAAGCTCGTCGCGGGTCTCCCCCAGCCGCCGTTCGTGGTAGTCGGAGACGACGACGTCGGCCCCTTCGGCCAGCGCCCTACGGGCCGTTGACGATCCGATGCCAGTGCCCGCAGCGGCGGTGATGAGCACGACCTTGCCGGTAAGCAGACCGTGTCCGTCGATCTCCTTGGGCGCGATGGCCAGACTCATTTCAGCCCTTCACTTCTCTAGGTAGTCCGAGCACGCGCTCGGCGATGATGTTGCGCTGGATCTCGTTGGACCCACCGTAGATGGTGTCGGCGCGGGTAAACAGGTACAGGTGTTGCCACTCGTCGAACTTGCCGGCCTCCCCGACCAGCCCGGCCTTCCCGACGATGTCCATCGCCAGCTCGCCGAGGTCGCGGTGCCAGTTGGCCCACAACAGCTTCGACACATTGTCTTTCCCGACGGCCTGGCCGCCTCCTTCGACGTCCATGGTCGCCAACGCGTACGACCGCATGGTCTGCAGGCCGGCCCACGA
>JAOPVI010000343.1 GCA_025966225.1 Mycobacterium sp.
GAGGGCAAGGCCGTTCGGTTGTCCCCGGAGGGACGGGCGCGGCTGATCCAGCTGCTCGCCGACGAACGCGGTCGGCTCGACGGCGATGCATTCGCTCGGGTTTACGACGAGTTCCGTGGCGTCAACCGCGACTTCAAGGCGCTCGTCACTCAATGGCAGCTCAAGGACGACGAACCCAACGATCACAGTGACCCCACGTACGACGCCGACATACTCGGCCGGCTCGACGACGTTCACCATGCGGTGCTGCCCGTGCTGGCCGCGGCGGCCGCACGCTTGCCCCGCCTACACGCGTACGCCGCCAAGCTGTCGGCAGCACTGGACAAGATTCACGCAGGGGACACCACCTGGGTCACCCGGCCGATCGTCGACTCATTTCACACGGTGTGGTTCGAATTGCACGAAGAACTCATCGGTGCGGCGGGGCTGACCCGCGAGGACGAGGCCAAGTCCGGCCACGCCGAGTAAGTCGTGTCGGCGCCAGCAGCCAGGCGCAACTTCCACGCCATCTTGCGGGCCGTCACCACTGCCCACGCGCCGAGCAGTCCGATCAACGCCGCGTCCGGCCAATCGTGCCGGGTGGCGGCCAACGCGCAGCCGGCCGCGCAAAGCACGACCATGCCTTGTGCGATCCGGCGCACGATGACGTTCGTCCCCATCCCGCTGTGTCCTCGTTCTCGCTAGACCGCGGCCAAATGACGATCACCTGCGGTGACCCGGGGGAAGTTCAGCATCCGGCGGGCGTTCTCCTCGACGATCAGCGAGCACTCGTCATCGGGCACGTCGGCGAGCACCTCGCCGGCCCGCTTGCGCGAGTTCGGCCAGTTGGAGTCGCTGTGCGGGAAGTCGATCTCCAGCATGATCCGATCGACGCCAATCGAGTGGCGGTTCTTCAAGCCGTGCTCGTCGTCGATGAAGCAGCCCCAGAAGTGCTTGCGGAACAGCTCCGATGGGCGCGTGTCGAAGTCGATCTTCTGGTAGTAGCGGTGCCGCTCCCACACGTAGTCGGTGCGTTCCAGGATGTAGGGCACCCAGCCGATGCCGCCCTCGGCGAGCGAGATCTGCAGTTCGGGGAACTGCTGCAGCTTGCACGAGAACAGCAGGTCGACCGTGGACCACATCAGGTTCGTCGAGAACAGGGCGGTCGCGACCGCGAACGGTGCATCTGGCACGGCCATCTGACCGGGGACGGGCTTGATCGTGGAGAACGAGAACCCGGGCACGAACGATCCGGAGCCGAAGTGCAGCGACACGGGCATCTTGGCGTCCGAACACACCTGCCACAGGCGGTCCCAGTGATCCGAGTGGAATGACGGCAGGCCCAGCGGCACCGGGCTGTCGGGGAAGGAGATCGTGCGCGCACCCTTGGCCGCAACGCGCTCGGCCTCGGCCACGCACGCATCGATGTCCCAGGTGGGCAGGATGGCCAGCGGGATGTAGCGCTCCGGTGCGACGGCGCACCACTCGTCGATGTAGAAGTCGTTCCACGCCTTGACGCACAGCAGCGCCAGGTCCTTGTCCTCGGCGCGCTGGAACGTGCCGCCGCCGAAACCGGGGAACGACGGGAAGCACAGTGCGGACTGCACACCATCGGTGTCCATGTCGGCGACGCGCGCGACCGGGTCGTAGCAGCCGGGGATCATGTCCTCGTAGCGGACGGGATCCATGCCCCACTCCTCCGGCGGCTTGCCCGCGACGGCGTTGAGCCCGATCGTCGGGAAGATCTGGCCGTCATAGCTCCACAGATGCATGCCGTCCTGCTCAACGATGCGGGGGCCCTGCTCGAGGTACTTCTGCGGTAGTCGGTCCTGCCACACGCGGGGATGTTCGACCAGATGGTCGTCCACGGACACGATCTGATGCTGATCCTGAAGCGGCATGATCCACTTCCTCGCTTCTCATGATTGGGCTGAAATTCTGACAGACCGTCTCGTTTTCTGACGGTTCGTCTCATATACTATATGACGCATGCCACACTCGTCTAGCAGTTGAGAGGCAGGACATGGAACCGACCGACGACAGCAGCCGGGAGAAGGTCGACGAGGATGACCACGACCTCCTGACCTTCGGCGAAGCAGGGGAACGGCTACGCCTCGAAGTCGCCGCGGCGGCGCAGGAGGTCAGCCGCCTGCAGCAAGACGGGCCGACGGATCAACTCAAGAAGGCCAAGGGCCGGCTCGAGGCTCTGCGTTCCGCCGCAACCCGCAACAGCGCACAATCCATCAACGACGCCAACTTCGAGAAGTTCTTCGGCTATCCCGGCAAGGCCAAGCGCAACCTGCCGGGCCCGTCGGGGACGTGAGCCGCGCATCGGCGCGGGCCAACCCGGATACTGCTTCCATGAGGTCGAGTCCGGACAAGGTGCGTCGTCCCGGCTACGCCCCGGAAACCAATGTCGGCGTCGGACGCCGCGGCCTCCACACCCGCGACCGCATACTCGCGTGCGCGGCGGAGGTGTTCCTGGCCAACGGCTTCCACGGCAGCTCGCTGGACACCATCGCCAAGGCGGCCAACGCCTCCCGCGCGACGGTCTATCAGTACTTCGCGGGCAAGGAGGACATCTTCCGCGAACTGAGCGCTGCGGCCGAACGGGAGATGCTCCAGCACAGCGAAGGGCTCGGCGAACTCGGCCAGACGGTCGCCGGCGTCGACGCGCTGCACCGGTGGTTGGTCGACTGGGCTGACATCTACGACGCCCACGCGGTGGTGTTCGCGGAGTTCCCCGGCATCGGCACCGCGACCGGGCTGGCGGTCATCGATGCGGGCGCTGTCGCCGAGTCGTTCCGACTCACGGTGACCGAACGGCTGGGGCGGGCACCACTGAGGGGGCTGGACCTCCACGATGCCGCCGCGGTGCTGGGGCGAATCCCACACATGGTTCAGCTCTATCGCTACCGGGGCATGTTCCCGCTGCCAGACCGTGCCGCCGTGTCGTGGTCGTTGACCGTCGCCCTCCAGCTGATGCTCTTTCCGGACACCCCGGACGAGGCGCTGCAGGGCGCCGCGCCGTCAGGCATCGACGACTCCCCCGGCCAGCCACCGGTCGTCGTCGAACCGCCCGAATCGACGGCCGTGGTCGCCGGGGTCGCGCTGTCCCCGATCGCACAGGACGTGTTGGCGGCTAGTTCGGCGTTGTTCGCCGAACGCGGCTACTACGTCGTTGGGATGGAGGAAATCGCCGCGGCCGCCGAACTCAGTCGCGCCACGCTGTACCGCTACTTCAGCACCAAGGCCGAGATACTGGCCGAACTCACCCGTCGGGCCGTGACCGAGATCGAAGGACAGGCGGTCGCGCTGCAGGAGCTGGCCGCCGGTGCGCTGGGCGAGTGGACAGTGGGCTACGTCCGATTCCATCGCGCGTACCGCGGCGTCATCCGAGCGTGGTTCGACGGCACCGTCGCCGAGCAGCTTTCCGACGCCTCGGTCGACGATGGCATCGGTGCGATCCACCGCGCAGTCGAAACACTGCTGGAGACCGTCGACCTGCCTGCGGGCATCGACGGGCAGGTAGCGGGCGCGGTGTTCATGGCGGTGTTGGGCCGGATGACCGAACCCACCGGAGCCGACGCCACGGAGAGCGACGAGGGCGCCGCCGCACTCATGGTGAACCTGTTGCAACGGTCACTCCTGCGCGGAGCGGCTCAGCCAGGCGGGGCCACGTAGCCCGCCGCCGAGTTGCGCACAGCCCAGATCTGGGCGGGGCACAATTCCTGCGCGGACTGGGCGATCAGGTACGACGCCTGAAACTCGTTCGTGGTGTTGAAGTCGGACTTGATGTCACCGATCACCTGCGGATACGTCCGGCCGGAGGCGAACTTGTCGCACACGCCGTAACCGTAGGCCAGGGCCTGATCGGCATTGGCGAAGTTATAGCCCGGCCGGACGGTCACATTGACCAGATATGCCACCTGGTCAGCCTTCGCCGTCGGCATGCCCGTCGTGACCGCGCCCGCAGCAGCGAACGTGGCGATCATCAGGCCGGTGGCGAATCCGAGGCGCTTCATCAGTAGTGAAAGCGTAATTCATTTATCTGTTTGCGGGTAGTCTCTTCGGCCATGAGGCTCACACGCGGTGCGCGCCGTTGCGCGTTGACGCTCGCGCTGATGGCGGGGCTGACTCCCGCCATCGCGACGCCGTCTGCGGCGGCCGACAACAAGCGACTGAACGAGAGCGTGTTCGTCAACATCTACACAGCGCAGAAGCAGAACGGATGTCCGACGGAGCCGAAGCTGGACGGCCGACTGGTGGCTGCGGCGCAACGCCACACCGACGACGTACTCAACAACCCGGACATCAACGGCGACATCGGTTCCGACGGATCCAACCCGCAGGACCGAGCCAACGCGGCAGGCTTCAACGGCAAGGTCGTCGAGACCGTCGCGATCAACCCGGCACTGGCGATCAGCGGCATCGAGATCCTCGGCCAGTGGTGGTACGACCCACCATCGCGGGCCGCCATGCAGGACTGCGCGAACACCGCCATCGGAGTGTGGTCGGCGAACAGCCTGAGCCGTTCCGTGGTGGTCGCGGTCTACGGCCAGCCCGCGCTCTAGCTCAGCCCGCTGCGTGCGTAACGCCATGGCGAGTCCGCGGCCGTCCTTCCGCCACCGCGTTACTGTCGCGCGTTTGTCGGATCCTCGCGGCACACTCGCGCCATGGGGGACCCATTCATAGGTAGCGCGGCCGTCGCCGCCGGACTGCTCACTCGCCATACGCTGCGCACTCGCTACGTCGCGATACACCACGACGTGTACGTGTCGAAGGACACCGAGTTCTCGGCCATCGTGCGGGCGAGGGCCTGCTGGCTGCGATCGAGGGGTCACGGCGTGCTCGCCGGATTCTCGGCATCCGCCCTACACGGGGCCCGCTGGATCGACGCCGCCCGCCCCGCCACCATCATCGATACCAACCGGCGGCGCACTCCGGGTATCTCAGCGTGGGCCAGCGCCATCGACGACGACGAGATATGCGTGATCGACGGGATGAGGCTGACGACGCCCGCCCGCACGGCGCTTGACCTCGCGTGCCGATATTCCATCGACACCGCGGTCGCAGCCATCGACGCACTGGCCCGCGCGACGCGGCTCAAGATGCCCGACCTCGAGCTGGCAGCGGGGCGCCACCCGGGGCGGCCCAGCATCAAGCGGGCCCGCGCCGCAATTGAATTGGTCGATCCTGGAGCGGAGTCGCCACGTGAGACGTGGCTACGGCTACTTCTCATCCGAGCCGGCTTTCCACGACCGGATACGCAGATTCGGGTCTACAACGAATACGGCGTGCTAATCGCAGAAGTGGACATGGGATGGGAAGACCTCAAGATCGCCGTCGAGTACGAGGGCGACCACCATCGCACCAATCGGAACCAGTTCAATAAGGACATCAGGCGCATGGACACCTTGCTCGAACAAGGCTGGATCGTGATCCGGGTGACTGTGCTCGACACCCAAGGAGTCATCGTCGCCCGGGTAGCGGCAGCACGAGCTCGGCGAGCGTAACGCCGCGGCGATTCTTCGACTCGTGCTCCGCCACGGCGTTACGGTCGCAAGGTTCTACGAGGCGGCCGCGGCGAGTTCGGCGCGCACCCGTTTCTTGTCCACCTTGCCGCTGGCCAGCACCGGCAGTTCGGCGACCAGCACCAGTCGGCGCGGGACCTTGTAGCCGGCCAGTCGTGCGCGCACCCCGTCCTGCAACGCCTCCAAGGTCGGCGTCGCTCCGGCCGATGGCACGACGACGGCGCAGACCGCCTCGCCCCACCGATCGTCGGGCACCCCGACCACCGCGCAGGCCGCCACCCCGTCGAGCGCGCTGATCGCATCCTCCACCTCGGGTGAGTAGACGTTCTCGCCGCCGCTGATGATCACGTCCTTCTTGCGGTCCACGAGAAACAGCAGCCCGCGCTCGTCCAATCGACCCACGTCGCCCGTGTGACACCACCCGGCGCGCAGCGTAGCCTCGGTTGCTGCTGGGTCGTCGAGGTAACCGCGGAACGCGGAATCGGACTGCACCACGATCTCGCCGGCCTCGCCGTTGGGCACGGTGCGTCCATCCTCGTCGACGATGCGCACGCGGGTGCCAGGGAACGGGAAACCCACCGAGCGGAGCCGCTGCTCCGCATCGGGGGCGCCGAGGTCGTGTAGTTCGCGCGGCAATCCCGACACGATCACCTCGGTCTGGCCGTAGAGGTTGAGGAAGCCCGCACCCGGAAGTACGTTCAGCGCTCGCCGGAGGGTGGGCGCCGTCATCGGAGCTGCCGAATAGACCACCGTGACAACCGAATTCATCGATGATTCGTCCCGCACTTCGTCGAGCAAGCCCTTGAGCATCACCGGCGCGAGGTGTAGCACCGTGATCTGTTGGTCGGCGATCAGTCGGACCGCATCGGCGGCGTCGAACTGCTGCTGAAGCACTACGGTTCCGCCGCGGGCATGAAGTCCGCCAACGATGGCAAGCGCCCCGACGTGAAACATCGGCATGTTGATCAGCCCGCGATCGGTGCTGCCACAGCGCAGCTCGTCGTTCATCGCGAAGATGACGTTGCGCAGCTCGCGTTGCCCGATGACGCAGCATTTGGAGGCGCCGGTCGTGCCGCTGGTGAACAGTAGGTAGGCGACGTCTTCGGGCCGGGCGAGAAACTCGGGCTCGCCACCGCGACCGCCCTCGACGAACCGTTCGTAGTCGACCGCCCCGGACGGCGCCAGGCCGCCGATCGCCACCAGCACCGGTGGCGTCGGCAACTGCGCCACGAGTTCAGCCATGACCAGAGCGAACTCGTCGGCAACGAACACGATCGACGGCTCGACGCGGCGCAGTACGTCTTCGAGCTCGGGACGCGAGAGCCGAAAGTTGATGGTGGCCATGATGATTCCGCTGAGTTGGGTGGCCGCGTGCAGCTCGCCGAACTCGACGCCGTTACGACTCAGGACTGCGATGCGATCCTGCCGCCCCACGCCGGCCGCGGCCATCGCCGACACAAGCCGCACCGCGCGGGCCCGCAACTGCGCGTGGGTAATGGTGCGGTCACCGTGGCGGTAGGCGGTGACGTCCGGAAAGCGCACCGCATTGTCGGTGACGACGTCGCCGAGCGTCATGTCGTCGGCCGACATCGACCGTTACCGGCTGCTCAGCAGCATCGAGCCGGCCACCGGTCCACCACCGACACCGACGGCCACCACCTCGGGCGTCTTCGGGGCTTGCCGTTCGCCGCCTTCCCCCCACAGTTGGACGCAGGCCTCGTGCAGGAAGCCCATGCCGTGCAGCCGGCCGCCGGAGAGTTGGCCACCGCTGGTGTTGATCGGCAGGGAGCCGTCCAAGGAAATTGGCGAACCATCGGCCTCATCCCCCAGGAACTCACCGACCTTGCCGTGGTCGCAGAAGCCCAACGCCTCCAACCACATCACGGTCAGGAAGGTGAAGCCGTCGTACAGCTGGGCCATGTCGACGTCAGCGGGGGTCAACGTGGTGTGCTCCCACAGCGTGGCGGCAGAATCGTGGGCCGCCATCGTCGTGATGTCCGCACGCTGGTCCCAGGTGGAGCGTTCGAACATCCCTGGCCCGACCGATTCCACGGTCAGCGGGTGGTGGGGCAGGCCGTTTGCGGCGTCACGCCGCGACACGATGACCGCGGTGGCGCCGTCGCACGGAATGTCGCAGTCGAAGAGGCACAGGGGCTCGGAGATCATCCGCGCACCGAGGTAGTCCTCCATCGTCAGCGGCTCCCGGAAGACGGCATCGGGGTTGAGCCCAGCGTTGGTGCGCGCGTTGATCGCGATGAGGCCGAGATGCTCGCGGGTCAACCCGAAGTCCTGCATGTAGCGCTGGGCGGGCATCGCCAGCCAGTTCGCTGCCGACAGCGCGCCGAACGGCGCCACCCACTCCAGGTGCGGCGGCAGGTCTCCGCCGGAGAACAGCACCGAGGCCCGACCCCCACCGGACTGCTGCGCCGCTGTCGACTCCCACACCGATCGGTAGACGACGACGTGGTTGGCCAGCCCCAGGGTGACGGCCATGCAGGCCTCGATCGCCGGCCCGAGCTGGCCCGCGGTCTCCATCCCCGACATGTACCAGCGGGAGCGCAGTCCGAGGGCGTTGCGGACCTCGTGGATCGTCGCCCCGGAGAAGCCAAGATCGGGCATGCCCGGACCCGGGTAGCTGGCGATCCCGTCGACGTCGTCGACGCTCAGTCCGGCATCCTCGATCGCGCGTAGCACCGCCTCGAGCGTGAGGTCCAGACCAGTCCGGCCAAGCCGGCGGCCAACCTGAGACTTGCCCGCACCGGTGAGGACGGCCCTTCCCTCGAATGGACCTCTATTCATGCGCGATCCCGCTCCGCTTCTCGCTCGCCGGTCATTGAACCGCCTCCTGGCCTGTAACCGCCATCAGAACACGAACCTGGCGATCAGTTCGGCGACTGCGGCCGGTTTCTCGACTCCGTCGATCTCCACGGTGTGACGCACGGTCAAGTTCACGGCGTCGTCACTGACCCTGGTGGCGTCGGCGAGCTGGGATCGCACCCGGACGCGGCTGCCCGAGGTGACCGGGGCGAGGAAGCGCACCTTGTTCAGGCCGTAGTTGATGCCCATCTTGGCGTTCTTGACGATGTAGTTGTCCTTGCTCACCCCGGGAATGAGCGACAGCGTGAGGAAGCCATGAGCAATCGTTGCGCCATAAGGACTTTCAGCCTTGGCTTTGTCGACGTCGACGTGAATCCACTGATGATCCATCGTGGTGTCGGCAAAGGCGTCGATTCGGGCCTGGTCGATGTCGACCCACCGGCTGACTCCGAGTTCCGCACCGATCATCGCCACCGCGTCGTCTATCGACCCGATCACTTGCACTGAATGCTCCCGTCGTCGACCTGAAAATACCGATATCTATTTAACCGTATAGACTAGCCCTGCTCAGGGGGCAACAGCCCACTCCGACGATTTGGGAGACACATGGCCACCACCTCCACGTCCCGCGCAGCCATCGTGGCCGCTGCCCGCACCGCGATCGGAACCGCTCGCAAGGGCACGCTCGCCAACGTGCCCGCGATCGAACTGGCCAAGCCCGTCGTGGCCGCAGTCGTGGAACGGTCCGGACTGGACGCCGCCGACTTCGACGACCTCGTCCTCGCCGAGAGCATGCAGGGCGGCGGCGACAGTGCCCGCTACATCGCGGTGGCCCTCGGCCTGCTCGACATTCCCGGACTCGCCGTCAACCGTCAGTGCGCATCGAGCCTGTCGGCCATCGCGGTGGGCGCGGGCCAGATCGCGTCGGGAATGAGCCGCGCCATCCTGGCCGGCGGCATGGAGTCGCTGTCCACCGGACCGATCATGCAGAAGCGCAAGCTCTTCACCGCGGGCAAGTCGGCCGAGGACTACGAGCAGTGGTTCCCCGAGTCGCACCCGCCGACTGCCGAAGCGCCGGCCATGGACATGTCCATCACCGTCGCGCACAACTGCAACGTCCAGTACGGGATCACCCGCCAGGACCAGGACGAGTGGGCGCTGCGTAGCCATCAGCGCGCGCTCGAGGCCATCGACGCCGGGTCGTTCGTCGACGAGATCGTCCCGATCCAGGTTCCCCAGGCCGATGGAAGCACCATCACCTTCGCCCAGGACGAGCATCCGCGGCGCGGCAGTTCGATGGAATCGCTGGCCGGGCTGAAGGTGTTGCATCCCGAAATCGAAGGCTTCTCGGTCACCGCGGGCAACTCGTCGGGCATCAACGACGCGGCCGCGGTCGTGGCTCTTGCGTCGCCCGACACCCAACGGGACGTGCTCGCCAGCGTGCTGTCGTGGACACAGGTGGGGCTGGACCCGACCCGCACAGGCAGCGGACCCATCAAGGCCATCCCGAAGGCACTGGAACTGGCGGGCCGCAAGCTCGAGGACGTCGCGCTGTTCGAGATCAACGAGGCGTTCGCCGCCCAGGCGGTTGCGTGCGCCCGCGAACTCGGACTCGACGAGGAAATCGTCAATGTCTACGGCTCGGGCATCAGCCTTGGCCACCCGATCGCGGCGACCGGAGCGCGGATGGTCACGTCGGCGATCTTCGAATTGCGCCGGCGCGGTGGAGGAATCGGCGTGCTGTCCATGTGCGCGGGCGGCGGCATGGGTGCCGCGATGGTCATCGAGGTGGCGTGAGATGAGCACATTGATCACCGAAGGACTGTTCCGGGTCGACGGTGACCGCGCGGTGCTGTTCGCGTCGCGCAGGCGTTCGTCGGGTGTCGTGAAGTTTCCCGCCGAGCGGCCCGAGCTCTTCGACGGCGACCCCGAGATCCAGGACGACATCGAAGCCATCGAATTGTCCACCGAGGGAACGCTGTACACCTACACCACCCAGGAGTTCGCGCCGCCGCTGCCGTACAAGGGCAATCGGGACCCGAAGACGTTCCAGCCGTACGTCGTTGGCTTCGTAGAGTTGGCCGAGGGCGTGCTGGTGGAGTCGCTGATCGTCGGTGCGACCGCCGGTCAGCTGAAGATCGGCCAGGCCCTCGTGTCCACGACGACCACGCTGGAGACCGAGGACGGCAAGTCGCTGGTGACCTTCGCATTTCAGCCTGCCACGTAGGGTCCACCGTGTGACCGACCTGGGCATGCCGTCGTTCGAGCTTCACCCTCTGCACGGCGTGCACGAACCGACGACCGGCAATCCACCGCGGCGACCGGGTTCGGTTCGGCGGACGAGCTCCATCGACATGACCCGCGACGACGGCACTCTCGACCCCGTTCACCTCGAGGGTCGCGCGCGCGACGTGTGGACGGCGCCCGACGGAACCGTGTCCGTGCTCGGTGAGGCTGGCCTGTCGGCCACCATCGAGCTCATCGCTCGCGTCGTCCGGCACGTCGAGGTGGTACCTCCGGTCGCAGGGGTGTCCCATCTTTCTGGCGCTCCGGCAATGAGCGGATTCCGCGCCGCGGCCGACAAGGCGGCCCCGGAACTGCGAGCGGGCCGCGACCTGCGCTACACGCTGCTCGACGACGTGCCCGTCGCGACGCTGATCTCCGGGCACGCCCTGTCCGCGTCGGGCGCGCTCGGGGAGTACACGAAGTCTGGATACCTGCCGGTGGCCGATCAGTGCGCGGGCTTTGCGACCGGCGGGCTGCTGATGACTTCGTTCGAGGCCGGCGATCCCGTCGTCGTCACCGGGCCCGAGGCTCCGGACCTCGATCACGACGACGACCGCTGGGCCTGGCACCGTGTGGCGTCGTTGCCATTGCACGGAATGCGACGCAGGCGCCGGATCGACGTCTTCAAGGACGGTGCCGAGCGAATCGGCATCGACGCGATGTTCCGCGATACCTACGTGCGGACCGATGGCGTGGAGACCATCATCCACGAGTACGCCCTGGCGGCTGCGGTGGACGCCGACACGGGCGTGATCGTCGAGTCACACGCCACGCCACGGGTACTGCCGTGGCAGGAGTGTCCGGGAGCAATCGCCAGTGCCGAGCGAATCACCGGAATGACGTTGCGCGAACTACACTTCCGCGTTCGACAGGAACTGTTCGGGACGAGTACCTGCACCCATCTCAACGACCTGCTGCGCAGCGTCGCCGACGCCGAGGCGCTGATCGAACGGGTGCGGCGCGCGTAGCGTCGAAGGCAGCGTCAGGCCTCCTGGGCTTGGGGTTTCACGCGCTGCAGCGAGATGTCGTAAGGCAGCGGGACTGCCGTCGTCGGCGTCTAGTGCTCAGCGGACGCCCGACGGCGCCGGCTCCGATGCGGCCGATTCGCTGTCGGGGTAGAAGCCGCGCGCCCAATTGCGTAACTGCTTGAACCCGGCGGCTTCTGAGGTGGTCAGGCCCGGCGGATCCATGTAAACCTGGCTATCCCAGATCGCGATGTCGTCCGGCAGCGCCGCCTGCGCGGCCGTCAGGCGTTCCTGGTACCTACCGTTGGCTTCGTCAATCCAGTACGTGGAGAAGATGTCTGACGTCGCATCGTCGACCGGGGTGGCGTTGATGGCGATGACCCGGAATCCCTCGCGGGTGTGCTCGCCGTTGAACGCGATGCCCAGACCCGACCAGTAGATCTCCAACGTGTTGGTGGTCTCCCCCGGTTGGTCGACTCCGTCGCTCCACCGTCGACCGAAACCCACCTTCGCCGACCAGGTGACCTCATCGGTGTCTTCCCGCAGCACGGTCGGGCTCACCGGGGTCTTGTGGACGAACCGGAAGTGATGGGGATCGACGGCGTTCTCGGCGATGACCTGGGGGTGAACGTGGATGCCTGCGAACCTGATCCGCGCCTCGGGTCCGACCGGAAGGTAGGCCCGGTCGTGGATGTGGTCGCCGAGCACCTCGAGACCGTCGGGCACCTGCCACATCGGGGCGCGACCGGACGCGTCGTGCCAGAGGTAGATGGACTCGTTGAGTTCGGCCACCGGCCAGGACCGCACCTTGCGTCCGCGGTTGGGACGGTTCTCGTACGGGATCCGGACGTTGCGACCGTCCCCGTTCCACACCCAGCCGTGGAACGGACACTGAATACCGTCCTCGACGACGCAGCCGCCCTTGGACAGGTTGGCCCCGAGGTGTTGGCAGTGGGCGTTGAGTACGTGCACCTCGCCTTGCAGGTCGCGGAAGGCGACGAGCTCCGCGCCGAAATAGCGCAAACCGATCACGTCGCCCTCGGCGATGTCGGCGCTCCAGGCCACCTGGAACCATCCGGTCGGCTGCATGCTGGGCAGGCCCTTCACGGTTACTCCTTCGACACTTGGAATGCACATCGGCTTGATATTCGTCTACGGTAACGGGAATGACGTTCCCGCACAACTTGCATGCTAATTTGGGAACCGTATTCCCGGGAATTGGAGGGGTGGCATGATGGACGACGGTCGACTTTCGGATCGGGATGCGATCATGCGGGCCGCGTACCGGTTGATCAGCGACAGCGCCACCTCGACCGCGGGCAGCACGTCGATCGAGCGGATCCTGCAGTCAGCGGGAGTGAACCGGCGGATCTTCTATCGGCACTTCGCGTGCAAGGACGACCTGATCATCGCGATGCAGGCGTGGGCGGGCGACCTGATCATGGCCGACCTGCAGAAGGCAGTCGCCGCGACCGACACGCCCGCCGGTGCGGTCGCCGCCTGGATCGAGCACTACTTGAGTATCGGCTGGCAGAAGGCAAGATTTCGCGATGCGTTGGCCTTCATGTCCGCGGAAGTCACCGGAGCGCCAGGCATCGCCGCGGCGTTGGAGGTCACCTATGCAAGACACCGAGAACCGCTGATCGATGCGTTGGTCGCAGGCCTGGCCGACGGCACCCTGCCCAACGCACGCCCCGAACTCGATTCGTTCGCCATCCATGCGGTCACCGTGCGGCACCTCGAGGCACGCATCCGTGGGCGGCTGAACACCGACTTCCGTGAGGTGCGCGACCAGGTGGTGGCGCTGATGTTGACCGGGCTCACCGCACCTACCGTGCATGCCGACCCGTCCGGAATCGCAGCCGGGTGAGCGCGATCGGCGTTACTCGCGCCGGGAATGGCATTCTGGTCGACACAATAATTCGGGAATACCATTCCCGAAACGGATCGGCAGCTGGTTGCAGACCCTTCGGCGACCCCGAGCGACCACGCGCGGTCAGCGACGCGACATCCCCACGATCACCTCGGCCACCACCGCGATCATCTCGTCGCGGCCGACGGCCACGGTCTGCCGATCCACTGTGTGCCAGGCCCGGTCCAACAGGCCCATCACCGTGACGCCAATGACGTCCGGTGAGTGCACGCCGTCGCCGGCGATGGCCTGACCCAATTTCCACGACGCCCGAGTCACCATGCGGCTGCGCGAGTTTCGGAACGCATCGTCGTCGGGTGCCGAGTGCACCGACGCCAGCACGAACGCACCGTGGTGATCCATGTAGTCGAAGTAGTGGCCGACCCACGCCTCGACCTCGTCGGGACCGAACGCCGCGTCGGCGTCGGCCCACTCGGCGATCACGGCCAAGGCCTCACGATAGGCAGCCTTGCCGAGGACGTTGAAGATCTCCCGCTTGTCCTTGAAGTAGGTGTAGAAGCCGGCCCGCGAGATGCCACACGCCTCGGTGATCGCGTTGATCGGCGTGCCTGCGTAACCGCGTGCCAGGAACAGCCGACGGCTTGCTTCGAGGATCGCCAACCGGGTGCGCTCACCGCGACCGGTGTCCCCCTGCGCTCCAGCGGGAGCACCCGAGGTCACCGTCATGCGGCGACCATATATGACGATATTGTCAAGCGCAATACCTACAGTTCAGTGCGCTACTGTCGATTACTACGGAGATTACTTGACACAACTGTCAAGTTGCGTCAAGCTCGTACCCGAGCCATGTAGAGCACCGAGAGGCACACCGATGACCCAGTTCACCGACGCACCGATCTTCGACGCCGACCAGCACATGTACGAGACGCCCGACGCGCTGCTGAAATACCTGCCGGAGCAGTACCAGAAGGCCGTGCAATTCGTCCAGATCGGCAAGCACACGCGAATCGCGATACTGAACAAGATCACCGACTACATGCCGAACCCGACGTTCGACCGGGTCGCCGCTCCCGGCGCCCACGAGAAGTTCTACTCCGGCCAGAACCCCGAAGGATTGACCATGCGGGAGATGTCGGGGCGTGGCATCGACACCCCGCCGGGCGCCCGGAACCCCGAGGACCGGATCGCCGAACTCGACGGCCAAGGGGTCGAGGCGTGTCTGAACTACCCCACGCTGGCCAACCTGGTCGAGCACTCCTCGGCCGAGGATCCCGAGTTGACCGCGGCCATCATCCACTCGCTGAACCAGTGGATGCTCGAGCACTGGGGCTTCAGCCACGCCAACCGCGTCTACTCGACGCCGGTCATCAACCTGGGCATCGTCGACGAAGGCCGCCGCGAGCTCGAATACATCTTGAACAACGGCGCCAAGGTCGCGCTGATCAAGCCGGCCCCGGTGTACGGCTTCAAGGGCTGGCGCTCCCCCGCGCTGCCCGAGTTCGATCCGTTCTGGAAAGACGTCGAGGACGCCGGTCTCCCCATCGTGTTGCATGCCAGCCAGCCGCCGCTACAGGAGTACATCGACAAGTGGGAGCCACCGACCACCAGCAGCGCGTTTGAGATGTCGGCGTTCAAGTGGACCGCATTGGGCCACCGCGAGATCGCCGACATGCTGACCAGCCTGATCTGCCACGGCACCCTGACCCGGTTCCCGAAGCTGCGCATCGCCAGCGTCGAGAACGGCAGCGCCTGGATCAAGCCGCTGTTCGATGACCTGCAGTCGACCTACGACAAGATGCCGCAGAACTTCCCCGAGCATCCGCACGAGGTCTTCCGACGCAACGTCTGGGTCAGCCCATTCTGGGAGGGCTCGGTGGCCGACGTCGTGCAGACCGTCGGATGGGACAAGGTGATGTTCGGCTCCGACTGGCCGCATCCCGAGGGCCTCGCAACCCCGACGGGCTACTGGAAGTACGCCGAGGGCATGGACGTGCGCCGCACCTACGACTTCATGGGCGACAACGCCCGCCGGTTCATGGGCCTGCCGCTTGCCAACCCCGATCCAGCTGCCGTGCGGCCGCCGGAGTTCGCCAACGCCTGAGGCAACCCTGCGCCCTGGCGAACGACTTGCGGGCCAGTCAGGGTGCAGACGGTGATCCACGCGGCACGCGACGAAACGACCGCGACTCAGTCGCTGGCGGGCAGCGGCTTGGCCTCCTTGAGTGCCAACGCGGTCGTGCCCACGCTGAGCGAACCCGCACCGGCCTTCGTGACAAGCACCTCGGCACCACCTTCGTCGACGTACCGCTTGCCCATCGCGTTGCCGTCGGCGAAGGCCGGGTCGGGCACTGCTCCTTCGGACTTCTCGGAGCCGACCGGCGTCATCGGCTGACCGCCACAACGCAGCTCGTCGAGGCTGTCAGCGGCCTTGACGACGATCACCTGGGTATCGCACACCTGACTCTGGAGACGCGTTCCGTTCTTGATCACGTTGCTTTCCCTTACTTTTCGACGGTTGCATCGCTGAGACTCGCGACGATCTCACGACGGAGGAGTTTCCCCGTGGCGTTGGTCGGCAGCTCGTCGCGGAAGACGATCCGATCGGGGGTCCGCGATCCCCGGAGCACCTTCCGAACGTACTCGCGCAGTTCCTCGGGATCCGGGTCGACGCCCGCAGTGGGAACGATGACGGCGACGATGGCCTGGCCCCACTGCGCATCCTGCTCACCGACGACGGCGACCTCGTGCACGTGCGGATGCTCGACGAGGACGTCTTCGAGCTCGGCGGGGGCGATGTTCTCTCCGCCGCGGATGATGGTGTCGTCGGAGCGTCCGGTGATGAACAGATAACCCGCCTCATCGAGCGTGGCGATGTCCTTCGTGGGGAACCAACCCTCGTCGTCCAGGACCGATCCGATGCCGGTGTACTTGCCGGACACCTGCTCGCCGCGCACGAACAACTCACCGGCCTCCCCCGGGCCGAGGACGTTCCCGTCGTCGTCGCGAATCTGCACCTCGATGCCGGGCACCGGCTGGCCGACCGAGCCGAGCCGCTTGGCCGCGTGCTCGTCGGGGTTGCCGTGTGCCGCGCGGTGGTCATCGGGAGTCAGTACGGCGATGGTCGAACTGGTTTCGGTCAGGCCGTAGGCATTTACGAATCCGACCCCGGGCAACAGGTCGAGCGCCTTGCGCACCAACGGGAGTCCGACCTTCGATCCGCCGTAGGCCAGGTTGCGCAGCGAGGGTAGGTCCAGTGGCTGTCGTTCCAGCTCGGTGACGATGCGGTCCAGCATGGTGGGGACGACCGTCGCGGTAGTCACCTTTTCGTCGGCGACCAGGCGCACCCATTCGCTAGCTTCAAAGGTGGTCAGGTAGACCATCTTTCGGCCGGCGTACAAATTCGACATCGCCGCGTTGACCCCGGCGATGTGGTACGGCGGCACACAGATCAGCGCAGCGTCGCTGGGGTCCGCCGAATCGAACTCCA
>JAOPVI010000349.1 GCA_025966225.1 Mycobacterium sp.
GGATGGCGTCCAGATTCGCCGCGACATCCTCTACCGACAGCGCCGGATTGTGATATCCACGTCGAAGCGCAGTTGGGTCATTTCAGGGCAACACGATTCGGAGGTGTTCCCAGCCCCGAACGGTCGACGTCGGTGCCATCTCGGCTGTGTCGTAGTCGATTCCCCACTCGGGCCAGCGGTTGAGCAGTTCGTCGACGGCCACCCGACCTTCCAGGCGGGCGAGATTGGCGCCCAGGCAGTAGTGCAGGCCCTTGCCGAACGTGAGGTGGCTGATGTTCTCGCGGTTGATGTCGAACGTGTCCGGATCGGCGTAGCGGCGCGGGTCGCGGTTGGCCGCGCCGAACAGCAGCAGCACCGCACTGCCCGCGGGCACCGTCGTGCCGTAGAGCTCGAAGTCCCTCAGCGCGTATCGCGCGACGTGCGGACCGGTGGGCTGGTATCGCAACGTCTCGTCGACGACGCGGTTCAGCAGCGAGCGGTCGTCGTAGACCTGGGCGCGCTGATTCGGGTGCTCGGCGAGCACCTTGGCCAGCCAACCGATCAATCGACCGGTCGTCTCGTTACCCGCGCCCGCGACGACCTGCGTGTAGTGCAGCACCTCCTTGCGGTGCAGCTTCCGCGTCGCCCCCTCTTCGTCCTCGAACTCGACGTTGAGCAGTGCCGTCATCAAATCGTCCGACGGATTCTTCGACCGCCATTCCACGTATTCGGCGTAGATCCGTCCGTCGGCGATCTTGTCGGCGTTCGATACCTTCATGGGGGCGCCGGGCTTGGTGCGGAGGTTCGCGTCGTTGGCGTCGCGCACCATGATCTGCTCGGACTCGGGAATGCCAAGCAGCATGCCGATCACCCGCATCGGCATCATCGCGGCGAGTTCGGCGATGATGTCGAAGCCAACGGTACCCACGTGCGGGTCAAGGCATTTCACACAGAATGCCCTGATCTGGTCTTCGATCTCAGCCATCCGACGCGGGGTGAAGACCCGACCCATCAGGCCACGCAGCATGGTGTGCACGGGCGGGTCCTCGAACATCATCACGCCCTTGGGCATGTCGAATTCGGAGTTGACGAGTTCGAGGATGTCGCTGCGGGAGTTCGAGAACGTCTCCCAGTCCGCCAACGCCTTGTCTACGTCACTGTGCCGGGAAATGGCCCAGAAGCGGTACTCGTCGTTGTAGTAGATCGGCGCTTCCTCGCGCAGCCGTGCGTAGGTAGGCCATGGGTCCGAGGAGATGTCGAGGTCGTAGGGGTCGTAGTAAACGACGGTGTCGCTTGCGGTCGTCATGAATTCTCTATTTCAGGAGGCTACCGGCGTCAACGGGCAGGGTGACGCCGGTGATGTAGCGGGCTTCGTCGGAGGCGAGGAACAGCACTGCGTTGCTGATGTCGACTGGTTCGACCCATGGGATCGGCAGGTAGTGGAACGACTGGCAGATCGGCGCCAGATCATCGGGGCCGGGGTTTTCGAGGTCGGGCCGAAACAATCGGTAGGTCGGCTCGTTCATCAACAAGGGACTGCAGACGTGGGTGGGATGCACCGTGTTGACCCGGATCGAGTGCTGGCCAAGTTCCACCGCGAAGGTCCGCATCAGCCCGACGACACCGTGCTTGGCCGTGATGTAGTGACCGACCTGCGGGTAGGCCTTGAGGCCGCCGACTGAGCTGGTGATGATCACCGAACCGCCGTGACCGCTGGCCAGTAGGTGCGGGACGCCCGCCTTGACCGTCTTCCACACGCCGGACAAGTTGACGTCGATGGTCTCCTGCCAGGTCGGCTCGTCCATCTTGTGCAGCTTGACGCCCTTGGAGCCGATGCCCGCGTTGGCCACGATGACGTCGAGTCGTCCGAATTGCTCTACGCCGTTGTCGACGGCCGCCTCGAGCGCGTCGAAGTCGCGGACGTCGACGATCTCGGTGACGATGCGCCGGTCGAGGTTCTTGACCATGTCGGCGGTCTCGGCGAGATCCTCGGGCGTGGCTCCCGGCGCCGGCGACCCGTCGAACGCCTTGCAGACGTCGATGGCGATGATGTCGGCGCCCTCCTGCGCCAATCGCACAGCGTGACTGCGCCCCTGGCCGCGGGCCGCGCCGGTGATGAATGCGACCTTGCCCTCGACCCGTCCAGCCATTGGTGTCCTCGAATCCGCCGTGACCATCGGTGTTGGGCAGTCGCCCAGCATGCGGGGTCGCCTATGTCTAGCAGCAGTCAAGTCGCGCAGTCAAGGACTCAACAGCGCGTTCCCCAAATATTTGTTCCGGGCCGCCCAGTGAGCGATTTCCAGTGGCGACAACATCACTCGGACGCGCACGTCGGCGAGTACGTTGCAATGGAGGGTTCGACGAAACGGGAGTGACGGCGATGGCAGACCAACTGCGTGACATCCGCGAGTTGACGGACGACACCGACGCCTACCGCGACGAGCTCCAGCGGCGGTGGACGGGGCTGCTCAGCTACCGCTACATCGGGCGAAACCACGACAGCATGAACCTTGGCGAGGCCGACAACACCGTCCGCATTCGCCGCGACATGCGCACTGCCGCCGGTGGAATCATGGTGGCGCCGTTGGCCATATCCTCGCCGGAAGGCTGCCAGACGGACATGGTGGCGGTGCCCAACCCGGTGATCTCGTCCGTCCAGATCATCGATCCCGGCTTCGACGTCAACACCATCGAGGTCATCGGCTCCGGAGTCGTCCACCAGGGCCGCACCATGGGGTACGGTCGTTGCCTCATCGTCGACGCGGACCGCCCCGATCGCGTCATCGCCTTCATCGAGGGCCAGGGCGCGGTCATCGGAATCCCACCCGCGGGGCTGGACAAGATGGACGTCTCCGGCACCGAAATCGTCATCGAGGACTCCCCCGACTTGCCCCCTTTGTGGGAGGCCTTCGGCGCGACCCAACGCGCCGACGGCCATTGGGTGCTACCGCCGCTCACCGTCGAGTTGGCCTCCCCAGACGCGGCCCTGCACATCGGACCGCAGCACGTGCTGCTCGAGACCGCCGCCACCGAGCTCGCTGCTGAATTGGCAGACACCCCAATGCTTCAGGTGTCCAGCTGGCACGTGATGTTCATGGCCCGCGGCAAGGTCGGACCGTTCCGCGCCGAAGGTACGGCGTATCACGGCGGTCCGGGCAAGGTCGGCGTACGAGTGCTCGTCCACGACGAGGGCAATGGCGACCGCCCCGTCACCACGTGCGCCGCGGTCTTCGACGTACTCCCCGATCGCTGACCTTCGCGCTCAAATCGCCGAATTGACCCGGCCGAGCAAGTTCTCCTGGTGCACGTGGTGGAGGAATCGGCCGATCGCGGCCACGACGGGCGCCGTCCGCACACCGTCGACCAGGTCGAAACCGTGTCCCACGCCGGGTAATTCGATGTATGCAACCGTGGCGTCCGATACCGCCCGCAGCCGGTCGACGAACGAGCGCGCCTCCCCGACGGGAATGAGGCCGTCGGCGCTCCCATGCACCGCGAGGAATGGCGGCGCAAACGAGTGCACGCGTTCCATCGGCGACGCCGCACGAAAGACCTCGGGATGTCGAGCCTGCGAACGCTTCACGACTACCCGCTCGAGGAACTCCATGAAGCAGTCGCGTTCCGGCGTGGAGCGGTCGTGCCAGTCGTAGAGGCCGTACACGCTGACGACGGCATCCACCGAGGTATCGGCCTCCGCCGGGAGGTCGGCTTGCCACTGCGGGTCGTTGGCGCTAAGGCCAGCCAAGGTTGCCATGTGGCCGCCGGCCGAACAGCCCGCAACTGCAACGAAATTGGGGTTGCCGCCGAACTGCTGTGCGTTGGCCCGGGCCCAAGCAATCGCAGCCTTGACGTCGGTCATCTGGCGGGGCCAACGGTGTCTCGGACTGGACCGGTACTGAACTGACAGGCATACCCACCCTCGCCGCGCGAGGTGGGCCATCAGCGTGTGGCCCTGCAGTTCCCGACGGCCGAACACCCACGCACCGCCGGGTATGAAGACGAGCACGGGGGCCCGTTCGTTCAAAGTGTCCTTGCTTCGCCAGACGTCGAGCAGCTGGCTTGGGTGGTCGCCGTAACGCACCGACGAGCGGTGTACGTACCGCCGCTGCCCGGAGGCCTTCCACAGCGGCGCCCGGTCCCGGTGCGAGGGCCATGGCTGGCCGAGGGCTTCGGCGCCGACGATGCCGTCCAAGGCCGCCGTCAGCACGCTGGGCATCAACGCCCGGTGAGCGGCCCGCTGCTCTGCGCTGCCGGGGCTCAACCGGGCTTGCGCCATGCCTGCGACGATGCCTGATACGTAGCGTCGACCGCCGACGCCGAGTGCCGCAAAGCCACCGAGCACTTCCAAATGACGCCCGATCAGAGGCACCGAGGCCGACGCGCCGCTGAGGGCAATGACGTAGTCGCCTGGTTTGGCCTTGGTCACCCAACGGGTATACGAACGCACCATGCGGGCGACTTGCGGGCCTCCCGATCCGAGCATCGACGTAGCGTACGGCGCGCTAACCCTTGATCACCGCGAATCGGCCACGCCGTAAGACTTTTGAGGTTGGTACAACGTGAAGAGTTTCGGCGAACCGCTGCGTACCGCGCGCCAAGAGTGTCGACTGGGGTTCGGGTCGAGGTGAACGGAGCGGCACGTGGAGCAGTTGAGTTGGACCGACGACATGATGCTGCGTGCCGAACGGCCCGAAACCCCCATGCAGATCCAGATGCTGCTCATCTACGACCAGACGACTGCCCCCGACGGCAGGGTCACCTTCAAGCGCATCCTCGAAGAGCTCGCCGCGCGCCTGCACCTTGCGCCGACCTTCCGGCGCCGGCTGACCGAGCTGCCCGGCGGCCTGCACATGCCGTACTGGGTCGACGATCCAGACTTCGACCTCGAATACCACGTCCGTCACATCGCGTTGCCGCAACCCGGTGACTGGCGCCAACTGTGCATCCAGATCGCGCGCATTCACGGGCGCCAGCTCGACCTGCGCCGCCCGCCGTGGGAGCTGACGGTGATCGAAGGCTTGAACGCCATCCCAGGGGTGCCGAAGGGATCTTTCGCGATTTCTCTCAAGTTGCACCACTGCGTCGTCGACGGAATGGAAAGCGTCGAGTTGATGGCCGCGATGCACGACCTGGCCCCCGACGGTCCCCGCCCGGCGCCGCCGGAGCGCCCGTTCCAGCCCGGCCCACTGCCGTCGACGTCAGACTTGGTCGCGCGCACGGCCACCAACATCGCGCTGTATCCGCTGCGCGCGGGCAAGGTGTTGCTTCCGGGCGCCTTCAATGCACTTCGTCATCTGCACTCGTTGCCCGGCGCGCTGGCCTCCGGAGTTGCCTCGACACTGACCCCCGGGAGTGGCTCGCTGTTCGCCCCGGCCACTCGATTCAACGGGTCGGCGACTCCGCACCGGGTGTTCGAGGCCCGCTTCCACGACCTCGCCGACTTCAAGCGCATCAAGGGCTGCGTGCCCAAGGCGACGATCAACGACGTGACGCTGGCCTACGTCGGCGGCGCGCTCCGTCACTATCTCGACGGCCACGGTGAACTGCCCGACGAGAGCCTCGTTGCGGCCTGCCCGGCGTCCATTAGGTCCTCTGACGAGCGCGGTGCGGGCGGCAATCGACTCTTCGGCAGGCTGCACCCGCTGGGTACCTCGATCGTCGACCCACTCGACCGGCTGGCGGCGATCGTCGAAGAGACCTCGGCCTTCCGAGACAACGCCGATTCCGCGGGAAGCGCCCGGTTGATGGAACTGGTTGGCGTGGTGCCCACCACGTTGCTCGGATTGACCGTCAAGGCTGCCAGTGTCATGCCGTTCTCCGCGCCGACCGTCGCCAGCACCACGGTGAGCAACGTGCCGGGGCCAACGGAGCCGATCTACTTTGCCGGTGCTCGACTTCACCGCGTTACCGGGCTAGGCCCCCTGATCGGCGGCATGAACCTGTTCCACGTCGTGGCGAGCTACCACGGGACCATCTCCATCGGAGCGACCGCAGACCGCAGCGCGTTACCCGATCCCGCCCACTACGCCGACTGCATGCAAAAGGCGTTTGACGAGCTGCTCAGCGCCGCCAGCAGTCGTTCAGCGCGCTAGCCGACGGGCGTGAACTTCATGTGTAGCTCCGATAGCCCGCGCATGATGAAAGTCGGATCGTAGGTGTAGTTGCGGGTTTCCGCCGGACCATGCGCCGATTCGTCGATCCGGATGTCGACCATCCGGTCGAGGATCCGATTGAAGGAAATTCGCGCCTCCGACCTCGCCAACGGTGCTCCTGGGCACGAATGCGCTCCACGTCCGAAGGCGACGTGCTCGCGCACGTTGCGGCGATCGTGTTGAAACTCATGGGGTTTCTCGAACTTCCGCGGATCGCGGTTGCTGGCCCCAGGCAGCATCATGAGGATGGTTCCCGCCGGGATGTCCACTCCCCCAATGCTCGTCGTCGCGCTGGCGAGCCGGAAGTGGCTCTTGACAGGGCTCTCCGTCCGCAACGCTTCCTCGAGGAAGCCAGGAATCTTCGCCCGGTCATCGCGCAGCGCCCGTTGGATGTCGGGTCGCTCCCCCAGCACCCGCATGCCGGTGCTCAATAGTTTCGTCGTGGTCTCCATGCCCGCGGCGAACAGGAACGTCGCCAACTTGACGACCTCCTCGACCTCGGGGACCGCGCCATCGGGGTAGGTCGCGGCGGCGAGCTCGGTCAGCACGTCCTCCCGTGGCTCGTGGCGACGGTCGCTGATGTACTCGCGGAACTTGTCGTCGAGCCACACCAGCGGGTTGTGCGCGACGGTGTCTTCGGCGCCGATCTCGCCCACGACCTCGTTGCCCAGCACTCTGCGAAATTCGGCGTGGTCCTCCAACGGAACCCCGAGCAGGTCCGCGATGACGAGCGTCGCGAAGGGCTTGGCGTAGTCCTCCATGAACTCGCACGAGCCCTCGTGGATCAACTTGTCGAGCTGTTGGTCGGCCAGCCGCCACATGAACTCTTCGTTCTCGCTCAACCGCTTTGGCGTGATCAGCTTGCTCAACAGCCCGCGGGTCTTCGCGTGAACGTCCGCGTCCATAGTGACCACGTGTTCCGCCATCGGAATCTCCGAGCGGTGCGCCTCGATCTGCGCCCTGATGTCGTCACCCTCCGGGGTGAACGGCAGCGGCGGGAAGGGTCCCGCGACCGCGACGCACGACGACATGGCGGGATCCTTGTACGCGGCAAGCGCTTCTGCGTGGCCGGTCACTGCGACGACGCCATGCGGGGTTGCCGGTAGCACCGGGCATTGCGCGCGCAGATAGTCGTAGTACGGGTATGGGTCGGGCACCAGTGCCGGATCGAAGAAGTAGTCGACCGTTTCGAAGTCGTGCGTCATTTCACCGCGACCGAACCGAACAACACAGGGAGCGACGTCGGTGAACGGAACACCTGTCCGCGAATGTGCGGATCGTCCCCGTCGGGATCCATGCGCAGGTTTGGCAGTCGGTCAAGTAACAGATTGATGGCCGTGCGCATCTCCAAGCGTGCGAGGTGCATGCCCAGGCAGACGTGAACGCCGTGGCCCCAGCCGAGACTTCCCTTTGGTGTCCGGAAGATGTTGAACTCGTCCGGATCTTCCCACCGGTCCTCTTGCCGATTCGTCGAGCCGAGCATCGGCAGCACCGAACACCCCTCGGGAATGGGCACCCCGCCAAGCTCGGTGTCGCACGTGGTGGTCCGAGTGATGGTCAGCAGCGGAGGATTCCACCGCACCGCCTCCTCGATCGCCTGCGGCAACAGCGCGCGGTCGGCCCGGACTGCGTCCAACTGCGACGTGTCCGAGAGCAGGGCGAAGAGCAGGTTCCCCAGCGACCGGTACGTGGTCTCCACACCGGCTGGCAGCAGCAACCGCAGGAACGAGAAGATCTCCTCGTCCGTGAGCTTCTCCCCGTCGATCTCGGCCTCGGCGAGCAGACTGATCATGTCCTCCTTCGGCTCGGCACGACGGGCCTCGAGGATCGGAGCGAAGTAGTCGCACAGCGCCGCCGCCGCCGCCAATCCACGCTCCGGGTTCATGATCCAACTCAACAGCGAGATCGACCACCGCTGGAACTGCGGGTAATCCTGCTCCGGCAGTCCCAACAGACCGGCGATGATTCGGCTCGGGTAGTCGAAGGTGAACTCCTTGACGAGGTCGGCCTTGCCATTCGCCGCGAACCCGTCGATCAGCTCGTTGCCGACACGAGAAACCAGCTCATCCTGGAAGCGCGCCAAGGACTTCTGAGAGAAAGCCTTCGACACCAGACCACGCAGTCGGCCATGCACCGGTTCGTCCATGCCGAGCATCACGCGCTCACCGAGTACCGGGCCGAACGCCGCGATGACTCCCGACGACGAGAACGTCAGGTTGTCGCGCAGCATCTGCTGCGCATCCTCGTAGCGGTAGACGATGAAGACGGGCTTGCCCGCCTCGCCGGGCATGGCGGACGTGTCGATCCGCTGGACCGGCTCTTCCCGCCGAAGCCGGGCCAACTCCGGGTAGGGATCCCGCACGTCGCCGGAAACGGCGTCGTCGAACGACCCGAAGTCCTCGAGGTCGTCGAATAGTTCTGACAAGATTGACTCCTACTTCACTGGGCCGGGTAGGCCACCGATTTCACTTCCGTGTATTGACTGAAGCCCACGAGGCCGTTCTGCCGACCCACGCCGCTGTCCTTGTAACCGCCGAACGGCGTGTCCGCGCCGTAGCCCGCGGTGCCGTTGAGTCCGATGAATCCCGCGCGTAGCCGCCGCGCAACGGCCAGTGAACGGTCCAGCGAGCTCGACATCACGTTTCCGGCGAGGCCGTACACGCTGTCGTTGGCGATGTGGACCGCGTCGTCCTCGTCCTCGTACGGAATGACGACCAGTACCGGTCCGAAGATCTCCTCCTGCGCGATCGTCATCTTGTTGTCGACGTCGGTGAAAAGTGTTGGGTTGACCCAGAAGCCCTTGTCGAACTGCTTGGGCGGCTCAGTACTTCCGACGAGCATCGTGGCGCCCTCGTCGATACCCTTTTGGATGTAGCCGAGGATGCGGGCCTGCTGCTTGGCCGAGATCACCGGTCCGCATAGCGTGCCGGGGTCCTGCGGGTCACCGGCGGGGATGTTCTCGTAGATGGCCCTGAGAATCGCCACGCCCTCGTCGTATCGGGAGCGGGGCAACAACATCCTGGTTGGCGCGGCGCAGCCCTGGCCGGCGTGCATCAGCGGACCGATGCCGATCAGGCAGGCGGTGTTGAAGTCCGCGTCCTCCAAGACGATCGTCGCTGACTTGCCCCCGAGTTCGAGGAATAGCCGCTTCATGGTCGCGGCGCCCTTTTCCATGATCCGCTTGCCGACCACCGTCGAGCCGGTGAACGAGATCATGTCGACCTTCGGCGACAGCGTCAGTTCCTCGCCGACGAAGTGATCTGATGCGGTGACGACGTTGACCACACCCGCTGGGATGGCGGTCTTCTCGGCAATGAGCCGACCCAGTCGCGTGGCATTGAACGGGGTATCCGGCGCGGGCTTGAGCACCACGGTATTGCCCGTCGCCAGGGCCTGCCCGAGCTTGTTGATGGTGACTTCGAAGGGGAAGTTCCACGGTGTGATGGCGCCGACCACTCCGACCGGCTCGTGCCACACCTTTCGCGTGGTGTTCACGCCGGTGACGGAAACGACCATGTCACCGAGATCGGTTTCCCACGGGAACGAGTCGATCAGTCTGGCCGGGTACTTGAGCCCGTCTTCGAGCGGTGCGTCCAGCTGCGGGCCGTGAGTGACCGCGCGCGGAGCACCCACCTCGCGGATGAGCTCCTCGCGCAACTCCTCCTGCTCGCTCACGATCGCGTCGTGGAGTTGCTCCAGACACCGCTTGCGGAGCTGATGATTGGTCGACCAGTCGGTTTCGTCGAACGAGCGACGGGCAGCGTCGATGGCACGATTCATGTCGGCCTTCGACGCGTCGGAGACCTTGCCAAGCACATCTTCATTGGCGGGATTGACGTTGGTGAACGTGCCTGATTCGCCATCGACGAGCTTGCCGTCGATCAGCATCCTCGACTCGTATGCGCCCGTGGTGGCATCACTCATTGCTCTCGCTCCCTTGTTTGGAGGCTGCTCGTCGCGCCGCGCGGTCAGCCAGACGCTGCATCAGCGGTTTAGGAATCACCTTGGTGGCCAGCACCATCGCCCGCTGAGCCCCCGTCAACGGCCAGGCACCCCCGCGCATGGCGCCGTGTCTGGGAATGCCGAGCACGAGTCGTGACATCTGATGCATCCCCGGGGACGGCAGTAACCTGTCGGACACCAGCAACATCGACGCGTCCGGTCCAACACCGTGACGGCGGAAGGCTCCGCGGTCGTCCAGCGCCTTCACCAGCCCGTCGGTGAAACGTTCCGGTGGACGGGCGAATTTGATCGCGAAGCGGCCGCGACTGTTCATCGTCTGGTGCAGACGTGCATAAGGCCCATTGAAGTCACGGTCGTCGGTGGTGCCCGCATCGGTGATGATGTCGGTGTCGTAGGTTCCGGTGATCAGGACCGTCACACCCAGCCCGAACGGGGCGATCTCCCCCGCCAGCGATTCGCCCCAGCGTTGCATGGCGCCCTTGCTCGCCGAGTACGGTCCAGTGCCCGGCTGCCCGCGCACGCCCGCTGAGCTGCACACCAGCACGATCCGGCCCTCGCCCGCCGCCCGCATGACGGGCAACAACGCCTTGGTCAGCGCGACCGGACCCATCACATGGGTGGCGAACATGTTCTGCCACAACTGCATATCGGTTTCCTCCACCATGCCCGTGGCGGAGATCCCTGCGTTGTGCACGAGCGCGTACGGCGCGCCAACCGACTCTTCGATCGCCTTCGCGGCGGCCGATATCGACGCGGCATCCATCAAATCGAGCTGGACACCGACCAACCTGTCGTCGTCCTCATTCGCTCCGGTCGCCTCACGCAGTAGCGGCATGGCGCGGTCGAGCGTCCGCACGGCGGCGACCACGCGCCAACCCTCGCGATAGAGCCGCACCGCTGACGCGTACCCAAGCCCACGGGCCGCGCCAGTGATGACGACACTGCGCTCATCGGAAGCCGTGGGCTCACCCATTCGGCTGCTCGGGTACGCAGGCTCCCTGGCCGTGCCGTGGCGGTTCGACGTCGGGGCGGCCGTCCGGCAGAGCGTACTGCCAGGTGGACCACTTACCGACCGAGAATGGCCCTTTGGCACCGGCCTTCTCGTAGTAGCCCTGCGGGTCGAACACCTTCGCCTCGGGGTACGGCCACGGGCAGGCGACCGAGGTGGCCAGCCCGCTGGCCTTGATCGCCCAGAACCACCCACCGTAGGCGAAGTACGACACGTTGATGATCGCGAACATCACCGCGAAGGTGCCCAGCACCGGCTTGGTGGGGAACAGCTTGGCCTTCGCGGCGAGTTTCTCCGCCACCGACTTTCCCGTGTCATCGCGATAGACGAGGATGGCCGCCGGGATCATCACGAAGGTCACCGACAGCGACTCCCAGATCAACGGGAACTGGAAGGTGTCGCCTGCGAACAGCGTGCCGAACGGGATCGCCTGCGAGTAGATGTAGAGCCCCGTGCGCACCAGGCTGATCTCCAGCACCGCGTCGAAGATGAAGCCGATCACGAGCACCAGAGCACCCAGGCTGAGCAGCGGATGGCGGGCGACGAACGATTCCGGTCCGCGCTTGGCCTGCAGCTTGCGAAGAATCCAGATCGCCGGGAAGTACGGGCCGAAGTAGAACGTCACGTATCCGAAGACGATGAAGGGTTCGGCGGTGGGCGACATCATGATCAGAGGCCAGGATTCAGGCCAGTGCAACAGCGCCGGGTTGTACACCGCGTATGGCGACCAGTTCATGATCGGGTCTTGCCATACGATCAGCGTCGTCACCAGGACCATCAACAGCACCGGGCTGCCGGGGTTTTTCCGCCAGCCACGGATGAAGACGATGGTCAGCACCCCGACCATGATCAAGGCGCCGACCTGCGGGATGACCTGCCAGTGATCGAAACCGGTCAGGAACCCGACCGGACGGGGCCGCCCCTCGACGTTCGGGTTGGCAACCCGCGGGTCGACGTCCGTCCGCGCGACGGCGGCGAAGAACCCAAGGAAGCCGAGCCACGCAAACAGCGAAATCACCCGGCCCCAGTTCGGGCGGGTTCGCGCCGAACCCGAATCGACCTGTGTATCGGGTGGTGGTGTGGATTCCTGCGTGGTCATCGAATCAGCCTTCCTCTCCGAAGCGGTCGACTAGGTGCGAGTTGATGCCATCGGCATCGAGCGTGCGCGCGACGAGGTAACCGGAGCCCATCCACGCGCGCCGGGTCCACTTGCCAAGCGAGACACGGGTTCCGGGCGCGCCCGAGGCTGCGGGCAGCATCTTGACCCGCTCCAACGCTTCCTTGACGCCGCGCGGGCTCAGCGGATGAGCGTCGGTGAACGCTCGGACCAGGGTGGCGGCAACGTCGCGGTTCACTACCGTCACGCAGAACTCGGGACGACTGCCGTCGTACTTCTCGGCGTACTGATCCAGGAAGTTCTGCCCGACCAGGTTCGCCTCGTCGTATTGGTCGACGCCGATCCAGCCCATGAACGCGTTCCACATGATCGGATTGACCCACGCGTTTTGGAACGCGGTGGTGGTGAATCGCGGCGGATCCCAACCGAGGGTCTCGAGCGCCGGATTGATGAAGACGATCCCGAATCCGAAGCCCAGGTGCACGATCGCCTCGGCCTTCGCCTCGTGCAGGGTCTGCACGGCCGCGTTGATGTCCTGAGCGGTCTGGGCGATCGCCACCTCGGCGACAATGCGAATACCCTTGCGAGCGCACGCACTTCGCAAGTTCTTCAGGTAGCTCTCCCCGATGAGGCTCTGCTCGACCAGCACGCCGATCTCGGCCAACCGCCGCTTCGCCATGAGGTCGGCGAGGAATATCGGCTCGTCGGTCATGGAGCCTTGCGGGAAGGCAAAGGTCCATTCGCCCAACCAGTCGTCGGTACCGGTCACGCTGATGGCAGGCACCTTGAAGCGATCCTCGATGGCCTCGCGCACCGGCACGCAGTTGTCGGTGATGTTCGGTCCGAACACCACCAGGCAACCCTCGTCGACGAGTTCGCCGTAGGCATCGATCACCGCCTTGACCGAACCCTTCGGCAGACCTTCCACCTCGCGGTAGATCATCTGCACCGGTCGGTCCATCAGGCTCTGCTCGAGAGCTTCGGAGAAGACGAGGTCGAAGCACTGGGTGAAGGAGGCGAATAACTCGGGGGGAAAGCCCGAAGGCAGGGTGAAGTCCATCAGGTAGCCCACCTTGATGGGCTCGGCGGTGCTCTCGTAGGACATCCGACCTCCATTGGCCTGGAAACATAGGCCCGACAAACAGGCGACCTAATATTTGTTCAGACGATAGCGCCGGGATCGACCCATCGTCAATGACGACTCACCGTCCGGCCGCACCGAGATACACGTCGATCAGCTCGTCGAGTCCGCGGCTGACGGTCACGTCGTCGGTGAGTGGTCCCGCGATCGCTGCACTGGCGGCCGCCCGCATGGACAGCCCCTCGGCCACCAATCGACCGGCCGAAATCAGCACGCGGGTGGACGCCACCTCGCGCAGTCCGCCGGTTTCGAGGCGACGTATCGCCTGGCCGAATCGCACCAGCTCGACTGCAATCGCATGGTCGACGCCGGCTTCGTGGCTGACGATGCCCTCCTCGACCTCCGGCGACGGAAAGCCGAACTCAATGGCGACCATTCGCTGCCGGGTCGAATCCTTGAGGTCCTTCAAGACGCTCTGGTAGCCGGGGTTGTAGGACACCACCAGCCCGAAGCCGGGCGCCGCGTCGAGCGTGACTCCAAGTCGTTCGATGGGCAGTTGCCGTCGGTGATCCGCGAGCGGGTGCAGCACCACGGTGGTGTCCTGACGGGCCTCGACGATCTCGTCGAGGTAGCAGATCGCCCCCTCGCGGACTGCTCTGGTGAGCGGACCGTCGACCCAGACCGTCTCGCTGCCCTTGAGCAGGTACCTGCCGACGAGGTCCGCGGTCGACAGGTCGTCGTGGCACGCAACCGTGATCAGCGGCCGGTGCAGGTCGTGTGCCATGGCCTCGACGAACCGGGTCTTGCCGCACCCGGTGGGACCCTTGAGCAACAACGAAAGTCCCTGCCGGTACGCCGCCTTGAAGACCGCCTCTTCATTGCCGACCGACGCGTAGTACGGACGCTCCGCCGGTGAGGCGACGGCGCCGTTCGGGCTGCTCACCCGCTCATCCCTCAACGAAACCTCGCCCGCAGTCGAGGCACCGGCACCCGCGCATCAGGCATGACTTCCTTCCATTCTGCGACATTGCAGTGAGCGAAGCCTATCCGGAACAGATGTTTGGTTCAAGGAGGCCAAAGTCACGACACCCGCCGTCGGACCTCTGCCGAGCGGATCGCCGACCGGAACAGCGGTCCGATGACACCGACGAGGCCTTCCGGCTGACCGACTGTCGCGTGCGCCGCGCTACCGAACACCTTTCGGAGCGACGCGATGTCGGTGCTGGCCCCAACCGTCAGGCAGACCGCCCCCATCCCTCGTCTACGAGCCTCGGTCAGCGCCCGCCGGGCGTCGGCCGCGCCGTAGTCGCGCTCATAGCCGTGGTCGTAGGCCAAGCCGTCGGACAGCACCACCAGCAGCCTGCGAGACGTGCCGCCCCGATCCTCCAGGACGGCGGAGCCGTGTCGGATGGCCGCCCCCAGCCGCGAGTACGCGGCGGGCTCCAGACTGTTGAGCCGCTTGATCGTCTGCGCGTCGAGACGTTCGTCGAAGCGCTTGACGGGCACCAGATTCACCGCCGCGCGCCCTTGCGAGTTGTAGGCGTAGAGCGCTATTCGGTCTCCGAGGTCGTGCAGTGCGACCACGAGGTTGGCTGCCGCGACGAGTTGCTGTTGGTGCACGGTCCGTCCGACGGTGCCTGGCTCGGCGGTCGAACCCGAGACGTCCAATAGCACCAGGACCGACAGGTCTCTGCGGCGGCGCAGGCTGTCCAGATAGACCGACTCGTCGGGCACCGACCCCGCAGCGAGTTCCACCCGCGCCTCCACGGCGGCGTCGATGTCGATGTCGTCGCCCTGAGGCTGCCGGCGTCGGCGGTGAAGGCCCATCCCGAGCCGGGCCAGCGGACGCCGCAAGGTGAACGCGTCGTCGATGACCGCGGGCGCGGAGGCCTTGACGCGCGAATCCACCTCGCGCACCGTGCACCAGTCGTTGCGGTAGCACTTCCGATTGGTGTCCCATTCGGGATACTTCACGCCGCCGGACTTCGGGTCGAGGTCGTCATTGGACGAGACGGAGGCCGTCGACGACACCGCTTGGGCGCCGCGGTTCGCCGAGTTCGTGCGGTGGGTCGGGGCATCGGCGCCAGGTGGCCCGCGGCCGCTTCCGTCGGACTGTCGGGTCGCGCCGAGCATCTTCTTGAGCCACTTGCCGATGAACCCGCCACCACCGACCGGGCTGGTGAAGAGGGCCGGGACGCTGTCGGGATCCGCGACCTCACCGTCGTCGAGTTCCTCCAACTCGCGCTTGCCCTCCCGCCGCGGCGCGTGGCCCACGGTGTCGTGGTCGACCTGGCTGGCCGCGCGCTCGCACGCAGCCAGAATGTTCTTGACCCGGATCACGCCGAATGACGGGAGTGGTTGCGCGAGCACATCCCTTCCCATCGCGATGGCCAGGGACGACTCGGGCGAGTCACTGCGCACGGAGAGCACGGGATCGGCCAGCGAGGCCAGCATTTCGGGCAGTAGGTCCGCGTTCGCCACCAGCGCGCGATACCCCTCGAGCGTGAGATACCGCTCGGCGACCCGGGGGCGGCGGGACATGCGTCGCACCAGGTCGGCATCGAGGCTGCCCGCCGCGAGCAGCGACGCCTGAGCGGCAATCGCCTGGAGCGCGGCAAACCGCTCGGTCAGGTCCACGAACACCGTCTGACCGTCGGTCCAGGGCGGCTCGCCGGCTTCGAGCGCGGCCACCGCGACGGGGCGCCCGGCAAGGGCCGACGCCACCATGGCAAGGCCAGGCAGGCGACCGTCGTCGACGACCTCCGTCACGCACTACCTCCACCCCCGGGGGCGCCATCACCCCATTGACCAAATATCTGTTCCACCGTAGAGTCCGGTGCCAGCCGCAGTCAATCGTGCGAGCCGTCCTCCCGCGACTCTGCGGTGAGCTCGCCTTTCGGATTCGGATTGCGATCTCCCAGCAGACTCGATGGCCAGACCGCCGATGGAGCACAGTGGACTTCTCGTACCCACAACCTCTACCTCAAGCGGCTGCTGAGCTTCAGCAGCTTCCTCGGGACCCCGTCAGCTATCAGGAACGGGTTGGACGCGAAATGGTAGGTAGCACAACGTGATCGACTTCACCGATCAGGCCGCGATCGTCACTGGGGCGGGCCGCGGGCTCGGCAGGCTGTACGCGCTCGAACTGGCGCGACGGGGAGCGTCGGTCGTCGTCAACGACCTCGGCGGGACGATGCACGGCGACGGTTCGGACAACTCCGTCGCCGACCAAGTGGTCGCCGAGATCCGCGCCGCGGGCGGATCCGCGGTGGCCTCGCACGACTCGGTCGACAACCCCGAAGGCGGCCAGGCGATCGTCGATGCGGCGGTCGATGCGTTCGGTCGAGTCGACGCCGTGGTCAGCAATGCGGGCATCTTCAACAGCATTCCCTTCGACCAGATCTCACCCGACGACTGGCGGAAGATGCTGCGAGTGCATCTGGACGGCGGCTTCTACCTCAGTCAGCCCGCCTACAAGGTGATGGCCAGACAGAACTACGGCCGCTTCGTGTTCATCTCGTCGTCGGCGGGAAATTTTGGGCAGCCGATGGAGGCGCACTACGCCGCCGCCAAGACCGGGTTGGTCGGGCTGTCCAACGTGATCGCGATCGAGGGTGCCGCACACGGCATCCTCTCGAATACGGTCCTTCCCACCGGCTTTTCACGCATGGTCACCGAAACCGTCGGCGACGAGAAGTTCCTCGCCGAGTCCGGGTTCATGCGGGACATCCGTGCTGAACTCGTGGTACCGCTGGTGGTATTCCTCGCGAGCAGAGCATGCGGCTCCACCCACCGCAACTACTCAGCGTGCGCCGGACGCTATGCACGAGTCTTCGTCGGCCTCGGCAAGGGCTGGATGGCGGACGTCGCGGGTGATCCGACCGCGGACGACGTCCTCGCCCACCTCGACGAGGTGTCGGCCACCGACCCGTATCTGGTGCCGGACACCATCGTCGACCAAGTGCTCGAAGTGTGTGGGCGCCTTGGCATCAGCGCCATGCCGGACAACGCCGAAGTCGCGTTCCCAGAGCCCACCAAGCAGTAGGAGTTTGATCGTCGTGGACATTCGTCGACTGCTCAGGGCGACCAGATCGGCACGCAAGTCGCTCGACGTCGACGCTCCGTCGACATCGAGGTGATCCGCGATTGCCTCGGCATCGGATTGCAGGCCGCTCCACGGCGACCAATCGACGAGTTCACCGACGGGCGTTCACACCGCCGCCGAGATAACCGGCGACACCGCGCACGCCGAGACGTACTCCCTGTTCGCCGGAACCGACCGTGAACCGGCCAACCACGTGACCAACTCCGGCCAAGACCCATCCCGACCCGTCCTACCTGGGCGCGTTGGTCGTGGCGACCCACTGAACAAATGTTTGGGAGAATAGACGGTCTCCGCACGCGCTCCAATCAGAAAGCGGCAGCGCTGCGGACCTATTCGACAACGCCAGGAATAACCGTTTGGTGAGGCGCACCCTATTTGCGTTCCAGGTCGCTAGACTCTGCCTCTCAGAACGTTCACATTCTCGTGCAGTCGCACGGCAAATGTGGCCGGTGGATGACGGGAGTGACGGAGCACGTGAGCCGACCCAAAGCCGTCCGGACCATCAGTGGGGGCGATGAGCCGCCGAGTGAGGCCACCCGCCGCAGCGAGATCCTCCAGACCGCGAACTCCGTCATCGCGGCGTCGGGGTTGCGCACCTCTCTTCAGCAAATCGCGGACGCCGCGGGCATCCTCGCGGGCAGCCTCTATCACCACTTCGAATCGAAGGAAGCCATCCTCGTCGAACTGATCCGGCGCTACCACGCCGCCTTGGATCGCGTTGGTGAAGAAGCACTGTCCCGGCTCGACGAACCAGACGCTCGTCCCGTATCGGAACAGATCATCGAGTTCGGCTGTGCCATCGCTCGTTGCGCGGTCGAGCACCGCGCAGCGTTGCAGATGTCATTCTTCGAGGGCCCGAGCACCGATCCCGAATTGATGGAGCTGACCAAGCGCCGCCCCGCCGCCATTCAGGCCGCCATGCTGCAACTGCTTCGCGCCGGCCGGTGGAGCGGATACATCCGACCGGAGCTCGACCTGCCCACGCTCGCCGATCGCATGTGTCAGAGCATGCTTCACGTCGGGCTCGACGTGATCCGGCACAAGGCATCCACCGACCAGGTCGCGACGGTGCTGTGCCGAATCCACCTAGCCGGCCTCGCGAAACGCGAACCGAGCGACACCACCCTGGACAGGTCCAAGGCCCTCGCCGCAGCCAACGCCGTCATCGAGACGTGGGGCGATGGCGACGACGAGGGCGACGAGAAGGCCGCCCACGTGCGCGCGGTCGCCCGCAGCGAGTTCGGACGCCGTGGCTACGAGATGACCACCATCCGCGACATCGCCGCCGCGGCAGGGCTCGGGACCGGGACGGTCTACCGCGTCATCGGCTCGAAGGACGAACTGCTGATGTCGATCATGCAGTCGTTCGGGCACAAGGTGGGTGGCGCGTGGACCGACATCCTTCGCTCCGACTCAACCCTGATCGGGAAGCTGGACGCCCTGAGCTGGCTGAACATCAATGCGCTGTACCGCTTCCCGGACGAGTTCCGCATTCAACTCGCGTGGCTGCGGCGGACCCCGCCCGACATCGACGAACCGGGGTGGTCGTTCAGCACTCGCGTGAAGCAGATGAAGGCATTGTTATCTGACGGCATCAAGTCCGGACAGATCAGGATCGATACCCCGACAACCGACATTCTGGCGCGTTGTGTCATTGGTGTGCAGTGGATCCCGGAGAACATCCTGCGCGAGTTGGGCACTAGGGAGTCGCTCATCCATTCCCGCGACACGGTGCTACGGGGCATCGCCATCCGCGGCGGCAGGTAAGTAAGGCGCTAGGCGCCAATGTTGGCGCGCTCGGTCGCCAACGGGCCCAGCTTGGGTCCGAAGGCTCCCCGTCAACGCAACACGGAAACGGGTTCAGCCGTAGCGACGGAGCGCCCTCGTCAGACGTGCGTCGGAACCGGCGCCGTGTCGGCCTCCGCTTCCGAATCCGGATCGGGCCTAAGGGCTTTGAGTCGGCGCATCGCCGCAGGGGTGCGAATGACCTGCGGCCACCAGAACCACTTGCCCAGCAGCGCCGCGATCGCAGGCGTCATGAACGACCGCACGATCAGGGTGTCGAACAGGAGCCCGAGCGCGATGGTGGTACCCACCTGCGCCATCACGACGAGATCGCTGAATGCGAATGACGCCATCGTGAAGGCGAAGACGAGGCCCGCCGAGGTCACCACCGACCCGGTGCCAGCCATCGAGCGGATGATGCCGGTCTTCAGTCCTCCGGGGACTTCTTCCTTGAACCGAGATACCAGTAGCAAATTGTAGTCGGAGCCCACCGCCAACAACAGGATGACCGACATCGCCAGCACCATCCAGTGCAGCTCGAGTCCGAGGAGGTGCTGCCACACGAGCACCGAGAGTCCGAACGAGGCGCCCAGCGACAGCAGCACCGTACCCACGATCACCGCCGCTGCCACCAGGGCGCGAGTGATGATCAGCATGATGATGAAGATCAGTGCCACAGCGGACATTCCGGCGATCAGCAAGTCGTAGAAGGCGCCGTCGCGCATGTCCTTGTACGTGGCAGCCGTACCCGCTAGGAAGATCTTCGACCCTTCGAGTGGCGTGCCCTTGATCGCCTCCTTGGCGGCCTGCTTGATGCCGTCGATGTGCGAGATGCCCTCGACGGTGGCCGGGTCGCCCTCGTGCTGGATGATGAAGCGCACCGAGTGCCCGTCCGGCGAGATGAAGTTCTTCATGCCGCGCTTGAAGTCGGCGTTGTCGAAGACCTCAGGCGGCAGATAGAACGAATCGTCGTTCATCGACTTGTCGAACGCATCGCCCATGGCGGTCGAGTTCTCCGACGCGGCCGCCTGCTGATCCTGCTGACCCTTCTGGGTCGCATACATCGTCAGCATCATCTGCTTCATCGACTTCATGGTCTCGATCTGCGACGGCATCAGCGCGACCAATTGCGGCATCAGCTGATCAAGGCGTTCCAGATCCGGCAGCAGCTGCTGAATGTCGTCGGTCATGGTGTCGATGCCGTCGAGCGTGTCGAAGACCGACCGGATGGCCCAGCAGCCCGGGATGTCGTAGCAGTGCGGCTCCCAGTAGAAGTAGTTGCGCAGTGGCCGGAAGAAGTCGTCGAAATTGGAGATGTTGTCGCGCAATTCGGCGATGTCGACCGTCATGCCCTTGGTCTTCTGCACCATCGAGTGGGTGGTGTCCGCCATCTGCTCGGTCAGGGCCGACATCTGCGTCAACGTGTCGATGGTGGTCTGCATATCGTCGGCCTGCTTGAGCATGTCGGCCTGGCGGTCCTGGTTGTACTTCTGATTCATAGTCTGCGTGGTGCCCTGCATGCTGATGCCGAAGGGAATCGTCGAGTGCTTGATCGGTTTGCCCTCGGGCCGGGTAATCGTCTGGACCCGGGAGATGCCGGGCACGCGGAAGATGGCCTTGGCGATCTTGTCGATGACCAGGAAGTCGGCCGAATTGCGGAGGTCGTGATCGCTCTCGATCATCAGCAGTTCGGGATTCATCCGCGAAGCCGGGAAGTGCCGCTCCGCCGCGGCGTAACCAACGTTCGCCGGGATGTCGCTCGGCACGTACTTGCGCGCGTCGTAGCTCGTTCGGTAGCTGGGCAGGGCGACCAGCCCGACGAGGGCCAACGCAATGGTCGCGATGAGAATCGGACCCGGCCAACGCACGACCGCGGTGCCGACGCGGCGCCAGCCGCGCGACCGGATCTGGCGCTTCGGTTGGAAGCGCCCGAACCGGCTGCCGATGACGATCACCGCGGGCCCGAGGGTGAGCGCAGCCATGACGGCGACGAGGGTCCCGACTGCACACGGCACGCCCATCGTTTGGAAGTACGGCAGCCGTGTAAAGCTCATGCAGAGCATGGCGCCTGCGATCGTCAGGCCAGACCCCAGCACCACGTGGGCGGTGCCACGGAACATGGTGTAAAAGGCGGATTCGCGGTCCTCACCGGCACCCAGCGCTTCCTGATATCGGCCGATGGTGAAGATGGCGTAGTCGGTGCCTGCGGCAATGACCATGAGAGTGAGCAGGCTGGTCGCGAACGTCGAGAGCCCGATGATCTCGGTATAGCCGAGAAATGCGACTATGCCGCGGGCGGCGCCGAGTTCGGAGAACACCATCAGCAAGATCAGGATCATGGTGCCGAATGACCGATACACCAGCAGCAGCATGACGGCGATCACCCCGAGCGTGATGATCGTGACCACGAGGATGCTCTTGTCGCCGGCATGGTGTTCGTCGTTCACCAGTGGAGCGCCGCCCGTCACATACGCCTTGACCCCTGCCGGGGCCGGAGACGAGTCGACGATCTCTCGCAGTGCGGTAACCGAGTCGTTGGCGAGTGCCTCACCCTGATTGCCGCGCAGGTAGACCTGGACGTACGCGGCCTTGCCGTCATTGCTCTGGGAGCCGGAGGCTGTGAGCGGGTCGCTCCAGAAGTCCTGGACGTGCTCGACATGCGCCGTGTCGGCCTCGATCTTCTTAATCAGACCGTCGTAATAGGCATGGGCGTCGGGGCCCAGCGGCTTGTCGCCCTCCAACAAGACCATCGCGCTGCTGTCGGAGTCGAACTCCTTGAAGTCGGAGCCGATCTGCCGCATCGACACCATCGACGGAGCGTCCTTGGCGCTCAGTCCCACCGTGTGGGCCTCGCCGACCTTTTCCAACGGAGGGACCGCGACGTTGGTGATGACCGTCAGCGCGAGCCAGCCGAGCAGGATCGGCACGGCCATGACGCGGATGAAGTGCGCGATCTTCGAACGCTCAGTGCTCGTGGTGCTCATGCGGGGCTCCCCGAGCAGGTCGGCTCAGGACGCAAGTCAACGACGTGCGATCGAACTCCGACTCGACGTCGCGTCCACATCGTCAGCCCCCTTGGTAAGCCATCCATCGGCCCAAAGCGAGACCGCACGCGTGACAAAAAGAGCCTCGCGTGTCATATATCTAGCCCGTCAAACTGTCTTCTGTCAATTGGGCTCACGCTGGGTGATAGCACGCAACAAACCGCGGTACCACCCGCCGAGAAAGCTGGGAACTACCTGTATGGGATCTCGACACGGCAGGCGCACGGTGTCAACGAAACCCGTTGCCCGGCAGCCAATCGTTCGATTTCACTCGGCCGTGACGGGTAGCAGGTGATCGACGAGCGGGACTGCAACGCGGCTGTCACACCAAGGCGCGGCGCTCACGCAGAAGTCGTTGCGCGAGGGTGAGATACGACGTCGCGACCACTGGCCACGCCAAGGTCGGGGCCAACCGGCGGCCTTCGGCAGCCATATTGCCTGCGAGGCGCGGGTCGGACAACACCCTCCGCAACGCGGAGGTCAAGGCCTCGGGATCGTCATGGTCGACGATGATGCCCGCGCCGGTGTTGAGCAGTTCGACCGCGTGCGGGAAGGCGGTCGCGACCACGGGTCGGCCGCTGGCGACGGCGTTCACCAAGGCCGCCGATGACACCTGATGACTCGAGTCGTAGGGAAGCACCACCACGGCGCTGGACTGGACCATCGCGGCCAACGCGGACCCACTGCGATAGGCCGGGTCGAAGACCACCGAGCCCGTCAGGCCGAGGTTTCGGACCTGCTCCATACGAGCCTCGCGGTATGCCTCACCTTCGGTGGCCACCACCTTCGGATGCGTCGGACCTGCGATCACGTACTGAGGACGACCGCGGAGTTCCTGCAACGAACTCATGGCGTCGATGACGCGCTCCACACCCTTGCCTGGACCGAGCAGGCCCCAGGTCAACACGGTCGGTCGGCCCGCCCGCTTCAAGGCGATGCCCAGCGGGATCGTTGCGCCGTGCGCAATGACGCTGACCTTGTGGCGCTCGACGGTGAAACTGGAGTTCAGCCGCTGAGCCGCCGCGTCCGACGTCACGACCACGTGATCGGCGAGCGCGACGATCGACTCGAAAACCGACCTCTCGCTCGCGGTCGGATTGGTGGGGATCGCGTGAGCGACCACGATCGACGGGACGCGCAGCCCGCCGATGACGTCGATGACTTGGCCACCGTCGGCACCGCCGTAGATGCCGAAGTCGTGCTGGATCACCGCGATGTCGCGCCGGTTCAACAAGTCCGCACAAGCCGAACTGGACGTCGCCGAACCACTCACCAGTTCACCGACGACGCGGGAGTCTGAGGACGGTGACCCGTCGGCCACCCGCACCACGGTGACGTCGGCGCCGTTGGCTTCCAACCCAGCAACGAGCGCCGCACTGAAACCAGCCACTCCGCATAACGCAGGTGGGTGCGTACCAAGCACGCCAAAGCGCGGCGGCACCGAATGGTGTTGTGGTACAGCATGGTTGATCAGAGATCTACCGAGAGATAGGGAAGTCAAAGCGATCCCGACGTGCGGTTGTCACAGAGGTGTCCGGCTCGAGCGGTTGCTCATGGAGCTCAGCGGCCTGCAGCTGGTTCATTCCGGACTGATTGGTCGCCCAACCCATCTCACAATACACCCTTAAGGTTGCGTGAGCGGGTCGTCACCTCGTCGAGATAGCCAAACGCCGGTGGGCACGAGGAGCGACATTCCGAGTCGATACGACCCGGATCGGGGCCGCCTAGCTCGCACTCCGGACCAGCGCGCGCGATGCGCGCTCAACGTGCAATACGCCGAATTACGTTGCCGC
>JAOPVI010000370.1 GCA_025966225.1 Mycobacterium sp.
GCATGTTCGAGCAGGCCCTCTCGGTGCCGATCGACGTGATGATGGCCGTGATCCGGGCCGAGCTCGGGCTGGCCGCGCCGCAGGATGGACCTGCTGGCGGGCCACTCGTCGTCGGGGTCGATCCGGCCTCGGTCAGCACCCTCGACCTGTCCCCCACCTCCGAGGCCTTCGACGCCGCGTTCGTGCCGGGGGCCTGGTTACCGTCCGACCTCGAGGACGAGCTGGCAAGGGCTGCAGTGCATCACGGTGCATTGCTGGTGGTCACCCGGTTCGGGGAGCCGCGCCTGACTCGAGCGCCCGCGTTGAGCACCGCCAGCCCCGACGTGGTGGCCACCGGCATCGGCCTGTGGCCTGCGACGGCCACCGAATTGGTCGCCCCTTGGCCGGGTGAACTCACCCGTGACGGCGGGCGGCTGACCCTTCGTGGCGCCGACAACGAACTGACGGTGTCCGGCGCCGACGTCGCCGCCGCCGCGGGTCACGTCGAAGCGGGCGACCTGCTGGCGTCGGCCCCTGCCGACGGCTGGACGCAGGTCACGGTGCGCCCATCGGGCGCGCCAGAGGCCCCGGCATTCGGTTCCATCGAACTCGCCGCCGGGTGGCTGGCGGTGACGCGCGACCCGCGGCCACTGCTGGGACTGCCCGCGCTGGCTCCCACGGCGGCGTCAGACCTGTTGGCGCGCAGGGGCAACAGCTTCGCGCGGGTCCAGGAGCACTACTACCAGGACCCTCCGCAGATCGAGCGCGGCTGGCGGCACTACCTGATGTCGACGTCTGGTCGGGTGTACCTCGACATGGTCAACAACGTCACGGTGCTGGGCCACGCCCACCCGCGGGTGGCCGACGCGGCCAACCGGCAGCTGCGCAGGCTCAACACCAACTCGCGGTTCAACTACGAAGCGGTGGTCGAGTTCAGCGAGCGCCTCGCGGCCACGTTGCCCGAACCCCTGGACACCGTCTTCCTGGTGAACTCGGGTTCGGAGGCAAGCGATTTGGCGCTCCGGCTGGCGATCGCGACGACGGGCCGCCGGGACGTGGTCGCCGTTCGCGAGGCCTACCACGGCTGGACGTACGCGACCGACGCGGTCTCGACGTCGACGGCCGACAACCCGAACGCGCCCTCCACGCGCCCGGACTGGGTGCATACGGTGGAGTCGCCCAACAGCTTTCGGGGAAGGCATCGCGGCTCCGACGTCGGCAGCTACGCGGTCGACGCCGTGCGTCAGATCGAAGACCTGGTCGCCGCCGGGCGGGCGCCCGCAGGCTTCATCTGCGAGTCCGTGTACGGCAATGCGGGCGGCATGGCCCTGCCCGACGGCTACCTGGCACAGGTCTACGCCGCCGTCCGGGCCTGCGGCGGACTGGCCGTCGCCGACGAGGTTCAGGTCGGTTACGGCCGACTCGGCGAATGGTTCTGGGGCTTTCATCAGCAGGGCGTGGTGCCCGACGTCGTGTCCGTCGCGAAGTCCGTCGGCAACGGCTACCCAGTGGGTGCGGTCATCACCAGCCGCGCCATCGCCGAGGCGTTCAGCGCGCAAGGCTACTTCTTCTCGTCGACGGGCGGCAGCCCACTGTCGTGCGCGATCGGGCTGACGGTGCTCGACGTGCTCGCCGACGAAGACTTGCAAGGCAACGCCTTACGGGTAGGCGGGCACCTGAAGACCAGGCTGCTCGAGTTGCGGGATCGGCACCCGATCATCGGCACCGTGCACGGGATGGGGCTGTACTTGGGGGTCGAGCTGATCCGCGATCGCGACGCCTTGACGCCGGCGCCAGAGGAGACGGCGGCGATCTGTGATCGCATGCTCGACCTCGGCGTCGTCATCCAGCCGACGGGTGACCACATGAACATCCTGAAGACCAAGCCTCCGTTGTGCATTGACGTTGCCGGTGCGGACTTCTATGTCGACGCGCTGGATCGGGTGTTGACCGAAGGCTGGTAGTCCCCCTACGTCGTCCAACGTGCGGTGGTGGCGAAATTTGGGCCGGATCCTCGCCCTCACCGCATCCCGGATGACCTTCTGCGCGCCGAGGCCATCGATCATGATCAGCAGGCGGCGCGCGGAGACGTCGACATCGGCCACGGTGAACTCACCGGAGTCGCGTCCTGCCCGGACGATGCCGCCGATGAAGTCCAACCAGTCGTCGGTCAACGCCGCGGCCTCGCGCGCCAGGGTGAGATTCCGCCTGCCGAGGCTCCAAGCATCGAGCCACAGCGCGCTCGCCTCGTCGCTGACGTCGTCGAGCAGGTAGTCCATCAACTCGCCGACCTTGGCGGTCGCCGTCGGCACCGCGCCCACCCGGGCGCGCGCTCCGTCCAGATCGGCGTCGGCGGCGGTCCGGAAGGCAGCGGCGATCAGCTGCTCCGTTGACGAGAAGTAGTGGCTGACCAGGCCAGGAGTGACGCCAAGGTCAGTCGCGACTCTCGGCGGTGCTGTTCGCCGCGGCGCCAATCTCCTACGGCCCGACGATCGGCGACTACACCCGGCGGATCTCGTCGATTCGGTTCAGCGACAAGCAGATCTGCGGCGCGCTCGGCATCGGGATGTTCGTCGGCGTGATGCTGCCCAGCCCGTTCGGCGCCGTGACCGCGTTGAGCTTCGCCAACCCCACCGACTCCTACCTCGATGACCTGGTCTATGCGTAGCCGGCGTGGTTCGTCGTCCCGATCATCGTGATCTCGCTTCTGGGCGGGTTGAGCCAGGGCGTGTTGTGCGTGTACGCCAGCGGCCTCGACCTCGAGGGTCTGACACCGCGACTGAAGCGGACGCAAACCACCGTCATCACCGCTGCCGTTGCGATCGTGCTGTCGTACCTCGGCGTCTTCGTGTTCAACGCCGTCGATTCGGTCACCGCGATGACCATCGCACTCAACGCCGTCATCACGCCGTGGGTTGCGATTCTCGCGATCGGCGCACTGACCACCCGCACGTACGACCCGGTCGATCTGCAGGCGTTCGCGCAGAACCGCCGTGGTGGACGATACTGGTTCACCGGCGGCTGGAACATCCCCGCGGTCGTGGCGTGGACGGTGGGTGCGGTGTTCGGCGTGCTGACCGTGAACACTGCGCTCTACGTTGGGCCGCTAGCCGAGCTAGCCGGCGGCGTGGACCTCAGCACCATGGGGTCCGCCACATTGGCGGGGTTGATTTACGCGGCATCCTTGCGCCGGAAGAAGGTATGACCGAGCATCAAGTGATGACGCGCTCAGCCGAAGACATAGTGACCGAGTTTTGCAGCCTCTGGGCGAATCCGGATCCCGAGGAACTCGCGACGTGGTTCACGGATGACGCGGTCTACCACAACATTCCGATGCCGCCGGCTGAAGGTCGCGAAGCCATCAAGGAGTTCATCGCCGGATTCACGGGCGCGTTCGACGGCATCGACTTCAAGGTGCACCGTCAGGTCAGCGCGGGCGACGTGGTGATGAACGAGCGCACCGACGTCATGCGCAAGAAGGGTGGCGGCGAGGTGGCGCTGCCAGTGATGGGCGTCTTCGAGGTGCGAGACGGCAAGATCGCCGTGTGGCGGGACTACTTCGACCTTGCGACCGTCACCGCCGCATTCGGCTAGCCCCCGCGCGGATGACAGCGCCGGAGTGCTGCGGCAGTACTCTCGTCCGGGCCGTCATCCTTTGTTGACTGGTGCTGGAAGACGGTGACCGCCGGTCGCAGGTACCGAGCCACTCACTAAGCAAGCAGCGGGACCCCGTCCACGGGCTCGGCTAGCAGGATCTCGAACATGGCCCGCCGCGACGCGATGAGTTCAATGTTACCGAATGCGCTGTCCCGCATCATCACTCGGCACGTGGCAAGCGCCGAGTTGTAGCAGAACTTCGTGTGCCCGGTGGTGTCGGAGTACGTCAACCCGATGACGTCCGGGGGCTCGGCGGTGAGCTCCCCCTCCATCGTCGCCGCCCCGACCCGGCCGCCGAACGTCCAGGTGAATGGCCGGTACTCACCATGGGTGCGGCGGGCCGCCAGCACCGAACGGACCGCGAATTCGCCACGGGCGTGGCGCAATACGAACAATGTCGTCGGCGGCAGCATGACGGGCCCGACGGCGGCGCGCGCGGTGACGAGCTCGAGGCTCGCATCGGGCACCTCGTCGAAACCGCACACCTGCCCGAACGCATACGCCGGGGTGTGGCGCCTACCCCAGTTGTGGTTGACGCTCCCCCGCCATCCGTTCACGTCGAGACCACCGTCGAAGTCCAGCCGTCCGTCGAACACCGCCAGCGGATCGCGGACCATGGTCTTGGCCGTCGGGAACTTCGCGCGGTAGCCACGGTCGGTCAGCAGTTTCACGGGCGGCGCGGCGCCCGGCGCGATGCGCAGGTCCCACGACGCCGATTGTCTGCCTGCGGACACCCCACCCTGCACTGATGCGTCATCGATCGTCGCATTGCCGATCCGGGCAGTCCATTCGCCGTACTGGTAATCCGACTCGTCCAGCGGATACCCAACCTTGATCGCGCGGTTGCCTGCCCCGTCGGGATCGAACACCATCACCCACACGTCGGCCACCGATTCCCCCGCCATCGGCAGCAACAACGTCTCGCGCAGCCATAACGCCTGAGGTGCACCGGGATGGTTGGCGCGCACGAAACGGCTCTCGTAATAGGGGGGTTCGACGGGCATCACGGCTCAAGCATCCAACAAGCATCCGATACTTGTCCTGTGACGGGAACCATGATCGCCATCTACGTGCTAGGTGCCATCGCAGCGATCGAAGCCGTCGTGATCCTCGTCCAGTTCAAGCGGCTGTCCCGTCGGACCGACGAGCTCGCCGAAGCGCAGCGCAAGGTCGACACGCGCGCCAATCTGCTGTCGGGCGGTCGCGAAGCGGTCAAGCAGATGTGGCAGACCGCGACGATCATGCGCAAGGAGGGGTTCGGTGCGGCGGTGCGATCCTCGATCGAGGACCTCGCCGACTGGGCCGAGGTCGAGCGGCCCGACCTGGCCCGGCTCGCCCCGAGCGGACGTGTCGCGATCCTGTTCTCCGACATCGAGGAGTCCACGGCGCTCAACGAACGCATTGGCGACCGCGCGTGGGTCCGGTTGATCGACCGCCACGACAAGATGATCGGCAGACACGTCAAGCGCCACAACGGCTACGTCGTGAAGAGCCAGGGCGACGGGTTCATGATCGCGTTCGCGCAGCCCGAGGAAGCGGTGTTGTGCAGCATCGACGTCCAACGCGAGCTCGGCAAGCGGCACAACGGTATTCGCGTCCGGATTGGAATTCACGTGGGCAAGTCCGTGCGACGCGGTGACGATCTGTTCGGGCGCAACGTGGCGATGGCGGCCAGGGTGGCGGGACAGGCCGATGGCGGCGAGGTGCTCGTCAGTGAGCCGGTGCGCGACGCGTGCCAAGCCTCCGCGCAGGACGCCATCGGCTTCGATGACGGCCACGACGTCGAACTCAAGGGGTTCAGTGGGACGTACCGGCTGTACGCGGTGACCCAGTAGCAGCGCCCGCTCCGGCCCGGGCCTTACTCGGCCTGGTCAGCCTCCGCGAACCGCTGGTGGAGCCGGGCCCGGATGTCGTCCGGGGTATAGGAATTGCGCTTGCGTTGATCGCGTGCCACCAGCACACCGCCTGCCACCACACCGGCGACACCAGCAAGCCCAACCCACTTCCATATCCCTCGCATGGCCCTAGTCTGCCTAAGCTGCCCTGGTGAGTGCGAATACGGTGACGCTGGAACACGCGCTGGCCGAGACCCGGACGGGGGACATCTGGTTGTTCCGCGGCGATTCCGGCCCGGACCGCGCCATCCAGACCATGTCCAACGCCCCGGTCAACCATGTCGGTATGACGGTCGCCATCGACGACCTACCGCCGCTCATCTGGCATGCCGAGCTCGGGGACAAGCTGCAATGCCTGTGGAGCGGCACCAACCACCGCGGCGTGCAGCTCAATGACCTGCGCCAGTCCGTCGAGCGCTGGATGCTCACCTACGGTCAGCGGTGCTGGCTACGGCAGCTGACCCCGTACGCCACCCGCGAACAGGAGGACAAGCTGCTGCGGGTCATAGCCCGCATGGATGGCACGGCATTCCCCACCACCGCGCGGCTCACGGGGCGCTGGATTCGGGGCCGGGTGCCGGTCGTCAGCGACTTCACCCGAGGACTGCCCTTCCTACACCGAAAGGTTCTCGAGTCGGCCGAACGCAAGAAGGCCGAAACCCGCGGCGTGGGCCTGGAAACCGCGTACTGCGCCGAGACCGTCGCGATGACGTTCGACGAGATGGGACTGCTCACCACCGAGAAGCACTACAACTGGTTCGACCCGGGCTCGTTCTGGAGCGGCGACGACCTGCCAATGACGAAGGGCTACGAGCTCAGCGACGAAATCTCGGTCGTGCTCTAGGCATCGCTTCGTGTGACACGGTGCACACGGGTGTTTCAAGGTCTGGGCAACGAGGTACTCATTTCTCGGGTTTCGGGCATCGATGCCCGTACGTCAATCAAGGGAGTAACGACATGAGTGCTGTCGACAAGGCGAAGAACAAGGTCGAGGACCTGGGCGGTCACGCCAAGGAAGCGGCTGGCAAGGCCACCGGTGACCAGAGCACCGAGAACGAGGGCAAGGCCGATCAGGCCAAGGCTGGCCTCAAGGACGCCGGCGAGAAGATCAAGGACGCCGGCTCCAAGGTCAAGGATGCATTCAGCTAGCCCCTGAGTTCGACGACGTCGACCCGCCACCAATAGCTGGTGGCGGGTCGACTCGTTCTCGGAACACTCAGGACGTGTTCACCCCAGGTTGCCGTGGCGGCGCCTGATCCTGGTACGAGGGGCACGTCGTTTCGATCTCGAACTCGTGCCACTGAATTTCTCCGGCTTTGGGCGGCATGCGTCCGCTGAAGTTGTAGGTGTCATCGACTTTGGTTGCTACGACCTCCTGCGGATCCGCGACGAAACCCGCTATGTCCTGGTAACGCAGCCCGGCTCGCTCGACGACGAGTCGCCCGCGCCGATCGAGCACGATGCGGACCGACTGGGCGCGGCCACCGTCCACCAGGATGAGCAAGCGGCCGTCGGCCTGGTTGGTGCAGCTGACCTGGTTGGTGGTGATGGTGTGGTTCTGGCCGTCGAACACCAACGTCGTGACGATGTTGGGTGCGGGGGCACAACCCACCACGATGCCCATCAGCAGGGCCGCGCCACTCGGCCGCCGCACCGCGTCAGCTCGACTCGTCGCCGTCCGCATCGGGATCCACGTGGTGGAGGACTTGGTCGGTCGGACTGACCAGCCTGGCGTCAAATGTGTTCATCGGAACCGATGTGATGCCGATTCCATCACCAGCCCTCGATGCGTCTGGCTCGACGGGCTCGCCTGGCGCCGGTCGGAGCCGAACTTTGCCGCTGCCGTCCGCGTAGAGCTCGAACTTGTCGCTGTCCTGTATCCATGTGTTGGATTCGCCGAAGTTCGCCACCGTGACTGCCCCTTCCGCGTTGGCCGATCTTGAGTGACACGCTAGTCCTCCCGACGGGCGACTGCGCCAATTCCTCGCCGTGGTAGTCGGCATTGAAGGCCCTGCCCGAGACGAGGGCCTTCATCCAGGTGGCCAGGTCGTCGGCCGTCGAGATCGCGCCGCCCGCGGCGGTGGCGTAGGACGAGTTCTGGTTGGTGTAGTCGATCGGCTTCAGCGTTCCGGCCTTCGCGGCGGTCTGCATGTCCGCTGGGTACGGGTCGTCGGCGAGGGCGTAAAAGCCTCCGCCGTACATGTACCCGTGCGAGTAAGGCGCGGGGATGGCGGTGTCGTCAGCGGCGGGAAGCGAAGTCTGCTCGAGGCCGAGCGGACCGAACAGGCGTTCCTGGAACTGCTGGGCCAACGGCTGGTCGCCGACCTTCTCGGCGACCAGCCCCAGGAGTGCGTAGTTGGTATTGCTGTACTCGTATTCGGCGTCGGGCGCGAACTGAGCCGGGTGTCGGAACGCGATCGCCAACACTTCCTGCGGTGTCCAGGACTTCGAAGGGGTGGCGTCCATCATGGCCGCGAGCTCGGGGTCGGCGGTGTACCCGTCAGGCCGGTGCGCATCTTCAAAAGCTCTGCGACGGTGATGTTCTCACCGTTCGGCACTCGGTGAACGTAGGCCGAGACCGGGTCGCCGAACTTCAGCTTGCCGTCCTGCGTCGGCAGTGCGATCAAGGCCGCGGTCATGGTCTTGGTGTTCGAAGCGATCCGGAACTGCGTGCTCGTCTTCGGTGGCGTCTGCGCACCGAGCTCAGTCGTGCCGACCGATGCCGTGAAGTTGCCCTGCGGCGTGCGCAACACGACCACCGCACCGGCGACCATCAGATCCGTCGCGAGGCCCTGGACCGTCGCCTGAAATGCCTTGGGGTCCATGATCTTCAGAGCCGACGCCTTGGGCGCGGAGGTGATCGCGGTCGTCGTAGCCGAGGATGAGTTCGTCGGCTCCGTGGTCGATGAGCAGCTTGCGATCACCAGTGTGACGCACGCCGCGAGTCCAGCGATGCGGATGTTTGGCACGAATTCCGCCATCGTCGGAGCCTAGCCTCAGCCGATGACGGCGAGCGCCGCGCGGGCGCACGCTTCGTCCGCGGCCGCGCTGGCGCCGCTTACGCCAACGGCTCCGACGACGATCCCCCCGACGGCGATCGGAACGCCGCCGCCGAAGATGACGAATCGTCCGCCGCCGTTGGCATGTATGCCGAACAGTTCGCCCCCTGGCGCGGCCAGTGTGGCGAGTTCGGAGGTGGCAATGCGATTCGCCACCGCCGTGTAGGCCTTGTCGACCGCGAGCACGGGACCAGCGATCTCCGCGCCGTCCATCCGGCCGAACGCCACGAGGTGCCCGCCGGAATCAACCACGGCCGCCGACACCAGAATCGATCGTCGCAACGCTTCGGAGTGGGCGGCCGCAACCATTTTCAGCGCGGTGGCCAAGTCGACAGTCATGCCGTGATCACACCGACAAGATAGCCCGAGCACGCCCATCGATTCCAAGAATCCTCCAAGGCCCCGGCCGCAGCCTGTACGCCCACCTCTTACGCACGACAACGGAGGGAACCGGCCATGAAGTTGGGAATGGCGGGGTTGAAGGCGGTGCTGTTGATGTCTGGCGGGTTGGGGTTGTTTCCTGCGGCCGCCCAGACCGGCCCGAGTTACAACGGCGGCAACTGCCCGGACGGCAATACGTGTACGACCTGGGTCCGGGCGACCCCCTAATTCCTGGCAGCGAGTTCGGCGTCATCAGCTGGGACTGGAACGTCTGCCACGACTGGTACTGGAATTCGGAGGGGGTCGTCGACATCGCCACCAACGTCGTCTACCCGTGGCACGGCGTGCCTCACGACAATGGACCAGTTCCGGCTCCGCTGCCCCCTGCGCCGCCGCTGCCTCCACAGCCGCTGCCTGCGGACTGCCCTCCGTGGTCGCCCATTCTGGCGCCCTCGCGTTGCGGCGGCCTCTAGGCAGGACGACGGCTAGCGATATTCCTTGCGATGCTGCAGGTTTCGTGAGACTTCGAGGGCGACCAGGGGCGCAATCAACCGCTCGGGCTTGATCCCACGCAATGCCGCCACCAGGTCGCCATAATGTCCTGCGACCCCGGACCTTCGCGGCGGGACTCCGTAGTACCGGAGCACGCGGTCACGCCAACGCAGATGCCGCGCATCGCGTCTGCCGCGCCCGAGTGGCGAGCGGACGACGTCGAGTAGCCGATTGATGCGCCGCCGCCTGGAGCGGAGTTTCGCCATGACGCGGTAACCGATGACCAGCGCTACCGCCACGAAGCCGATCCACAGCGTCGCCGCCAGCGTGCAGATCACCTCGAACGCGGCCATGACGACGAGCGTCCATCATCGCCATCGCGCGAAGGTCACAGGCGGGGCTCGGCTCGGCGACTAAAGCGGCTGGCGAGTCCAAGAATCCGCCAAGGCGGGTTCTGCAATCTGTTCAGCGACCGGCCGCGAGACCCGCGGCCACACTTGACGGAGCGGAACATGAAACGGATGCTGCCCTTCCTGACGGTCGGTTTGATCGCGGGATGCTCGGCCCCCCAGACAACTCCCGTCGCGTCATCACCGTCGGCGGCCCCAAGCACCGCGACGGTGACGTGACCGCGGCGCCCGCACCCGCGCCAAGCCCGCAGGCGGTCCGCCAGTGTTCCGACGGCGACCAATCGGTGATCAGCGGAACGATGCAGTCGGCCGACACGCAGCGCCACGTGGTCGTGTCGTTCATGAACGTCTCGTCGCACCCGTGCACGCTCTTCGGATATCCCGGAGCCGACCTGGTGACCCCCGTCGGCGGAGTATTGATCAACGTCCCACGGCGGCCCGCCGCGGCCACGCACCGACTCACGCTCGACCCGAACGACGTTGCCCACGCAGACATCCAGTCCTACGCGATCGACACCTCGACGGGTAACGACTGCGCACGCTGGGGCACGGTGGTCGTCACCCCGCCCAACGACGTCCAATCGCATACTGAACGTCGATCTGCCCATCTGCAGCGCCTCGATCAGCTCGGTCGACTGAAGCGCGTCAGCTGTGAGCCGCCCAGCATGGACTGCTAGCGTGTGCGCGCGATGGGCAATCCAGACGTCTTCAAGCTCGTAGTCATCGACGGCCCAACGGCTTCGGCGCTGTCGCAAATTCTCCCGCTGCTGCTGCTGACCCTCATGGTCGAGCTACGACGCACCGCGCTCCATCGCACACTTTCCCGCGCCCTCGTCGGTGTGTGCTTCTTCGTGTTTGGCGTCATCGAGACGGTGCTCGTGCTGTCGATCGACGGGATGCTCTACCCGTTCCAGTGGGGCGATCTCCTGTCCGCACTGACGATCTTCAGCTTGCTCACCCTGATCTTCGTCATCTCCTTCATCGACACGGGCAGCATTCGGCGTGGAGGTCAGCCGGACGCCAGCGCCGACGAAGATCTGTAGCACCACGAATGGCGTTGATGACGTCGCTCGCCACGGGCAGCACGACCGGATCCATGACGCACCGAACCTTGGTCGACACGCTGTGTTGGTCCAGCTGCGCCAAGGCCACTGTGCGCTTGGCTTCGGTGTGGAAGTGACGGAGAACCTCGCCCAGGTCCGGATCTTGCATCAGGTCGATCATCGGCGGATGACCGCCTGGCGCGAATGCCCCGATGTAGTGCTCCAGCCCCTGGTCGGTCACTGAACGGTTCGAAACAGGATTCGCAGGCCGGGGCTGGTGGCAACGAAGTCGAGGGCCTTTTGCGGCTCCCCTTCGCTGTCGCCGAAGTAGTCGGCCTTGACCGAGAACTGCTCGACCACGGGTTGCGTCCCCTTGGGCGTCGCGACAACGATGTCATAGCCGGCGTCGATGATCGCTTGAGCGGGGACGGCCAACTCGTTGAGAGCGCGCTCCGGCCATCGGCTCTACTTCTTGCTGCTAGACGTTGAAGCGGAACTCCACCACGTCGCGGCTTCCCATCAGGACATGCTTTCGCCTGTGCTCCGTCGGTTCATGTCAAATTCGTGCCTCATCGCCATCAGTGCCCTACCGTCGTGAGATGGGGGTTCGGCATTCCGTCATGGCGG
>JAOPVI010000388.1 GCA_025966225.1 Mycobacterium sp.
TTCTCCAGCAGGGTCTGCTCGGAATAGCCGGTCGTTCCGGCAAGCTCGACGGCCTTGAGCGTGATGTCGCTGGCCGCGCGGGCGGACTTGGCCTTGCCCATCGACGCTTCCTTGGAGTTCGGGATTCTGTTATCGGCCTGCCACGCGGATCGCACCGTCAAGAGATAGCCGGCCTCCCAGTCGGCCTCCATGCGAAGGAACTCCGCTGCGGGTGCGCTCTGCGCGTGCGCGGGCTTGTCGTAGTCGATCTCGATGCCCGCGGCGGTGAGGATCACGCGCAGTTCCTCGAGCGCGGCGCGGGCGATGCCGACGGCCATGGCCGCGACGATCGGCCTGGTGTTGTCGAACGTCTCCATGACGCCAGCGAAGCCCTTGTCCACCTGAACGTCTGGATTGCCCAGCAGGTTGTCCTTCGGGATGCGGGCGTTGTCGAAGCGGATCACCGCGGTGTCGGACGCCTTGATGCCGAGCTTGTGCTCGAGGCGCTCGACGGTGACGCCAGGATGGTCTCGAGGCACGATGAACGACTTTATCGCCGCGCGGCCGAGCGACTTGTCCAGCGTCGCCCAGACCACGATGTGGCTGGCGCGCGAACCCGCGGTGACGAAGATCTTCTCACCGTTGATGACGTATTCGTCGCCGTCCAGCTTCGCGGTGGTCGACACCGCGGCCGAGTCGGAGCCGAAGCTCGGTTCGGTGATCGCCATGGCGGCCCACACCTTGCCGAGCCGCTCGAGCTGCTCGTCGGTGGCGACGCCGGAGATTGCGGCATTGCCCAGTCCCTGGAAGGGGACCGACAGCATCAGCGCTACGTCGCCCCAGCTGACCTCGATCACGTTGAGCACCGCGGACATGTTGCCGCCGTTGATGTTTACCTTCTTGCCGTCATCCTCGCCGTCGCGGAACGCCTCGGCGCCCGCGAACGAGATGGTCTTGGCCTCCGAGATGCCCTCGAAGAGGGTGGCCAAGGTGTCGAGTTCGACGGGGTAGGCGTGTTCGGCCAGGTCGTACTTGCGCGAGATGGGCCGCAGCATCTCCGCCGCGCCTGTGTGGCCCTTCTCGATGACCGCCTGCAGCTTCTTGGGCATTTCCAGATTGATTGCCATGACTGAGTTTCCGTTCCTGGGTGCGAGTATCGACCGGTTAGAGAACGACTACGCCTTCGGCGACGCCGAGTGCGCGTAGGTCGCGGTACCAGCGTTCGACGGGGTGTTCCTTGGTGAAGCCGTGGCCGCCGAGCAACTGCACGCCGTCGAGGCCGATCTGCATGCCCTTTTCGGTGGCGATTCGCTTGGCCAGTGCGGCTTCTCGCGCGAACGACAGGCCCTGTTCGGCGCGCGACGCACCGCGCCAGGTAACCAGCCGGAGCCCGTCGAGCTCGGTGGCGATGGTGGCGCACATGAATGCGACGGACTGCCTTCGCGCGACCGGCTCGCCGAACGCCTCGCGCTCCTTGACGTAGGGGATGACGTAGTCGAGCACGGCGTGCGAGGTGCCGACCGCCAGTGCAGCCCAACCCAATCGGGCCAAGGCGATGGCTTCGGAAAAATCAGCGTCGGTCGCCTCGTCCTCGCCGAGCCGGTTGTGCAGCGGCACCGCCACGTTGTCGAGTTCGACACGGCCCAGCGCGGCCGCCCGGACGCCCATGCTGGGGTCGGCCGTGACGGTCAGGCCCTCGGAATCCGATTCGACGATGAACAGCGCCGGCTTGCCATTGAGCTGAGCCGCGACGACGAACAGTTCGGCGTCGGCGGCTGCGGGCACCAACGACTTCTCACCAGTGATTCGGTAGCCGCTCGGCGCCCGCACCGCGGTGGTCTTCAGCGCGGTGGGGTCGAACAGCGGGTGTGGTTCGGCGATGGCCACGCATGCCTGCGGCACCTGCTCGCCCGCGAACGCAGGCAGGTAGGTGGCCTGCTGACCGGCGCTACCCCAGTGGGTGAGCGCCGATGCCACGCCGCCGGGCGCCAGGATCGGCAGCGCCAACCCCATGTCGCCGTAGGCGAGCGCCTCGGCCACGAGTGCGTTGGTCACGGTGCTGCGGTGCTCGGCGATGCCGTCGAAGTCCTCGGGGACGTTGATGGCCGTGATGCCCAACTCGGCGGCCTTGCCGATCAGGTCGGGCGAGTACGTGGCGTCGACGTCGGCGTCGTAGGCGGCGGGGCGAAGAATTTCCTCGGCGAACTCGCGGACGGTGTCGACGATCATCTTCTGGTCGTCGTCGGGGGTCAGGTCGAAGTAATCGGAGCCACTCGCCTTCAGCCGGGTGGCCGGCTTGCCGACCGCTTGCGCGCGATTGAATTGGCGCGTCGACGCGCCGACGGCGGAGAACGCGGTCTTGACGCCGTAGCGCAGCCCGCGGTTGAGCGGATCGCGCAGCCCGTAGCGATCCAGGAACTCCTGGCCGAGCAGGGGGGTGATCAACGCCAACCCGACGTCGGTCGCTGTCCGCTTGTGGCGCCGGAGGCCGACGGCGCTCTCTCTTCCGCTACGCCGTGGACGCTGAATGTTGCCGTTCTTCGACGGCAGAGTGTCGGTCATGTTCGCAGCCTCGCTTCGATGGGGCAGTGCACCATGAGCGTATCTTACTCTGGAGTAAGGTAAACGGATTGTGTTGTGAAGGTCACAACAGGCTGGCCAGCACACGATCGTGCAGGAGCCCGTTGGTGGCGACCGCACTGCCGCCGTGCGGGCCGGGGGAGCCCTCGACGCTGGTGAATCGCCCGCCGGCTTCGCGCACCAAGATGTCCAGCGCGGCGAGGTCCCACAGCTTGACCTCGGGCTCGGCGGCGATGTCGACGGCGCCCTCGGCCACGAGGCAGTACGACCAGAAGTCGCCGTATCCGCGCACCCGCCACACCGCGTCGTTGAGGTCGAGGAACTTCGAACGCCCGTCGTCCCAACCCGTGGTCAGATCGGAGCACGACAGGCTCGCCGCGCCGAGCTCGTCGACACCCGACACCGAGATTCGCCGCGTCTTCCCTCCGAACGACGTGAAAGCTCCCGCCCCGGCTCCGGCCCACCACCGCCGGCCCAACGCCGGCGCACTGACCGCTCCAACCTGGGGTACGCCGTCGACGAGCAGCGCGATGAGCGTCGCCCAGACCGGCACGCCGCGAACGAAGTTCTTGGTGCCGTCGATCGGGTCGAGTACCCATTGGCGGCCAGCGAAGACCGCTGTGCCGCCGAACTCTTCACCCAGCAGCGAGTCGTCGGGCCGGTGCGCGGACAGCATCGCTCGCAGCGCCTCCTCGGCGCCCCGGTCGGCGTCGGTCACCGGCGTCAGGTCTGGCTTGGTCTCGATTCGCAGGTCCAATGCGCCGAAGCGCTCCATCGTCAATGCATCGGCCTCGTCTGCCAATTGCAAGGCGAGCTTGACGTCATCTGCCACTGAGCTCATGGCAGCAGTCCTACCATGGCCAGGTGTTCGAAATCGTGATGGTGCTGCTGTTGGTCGGGGCGCTCGTGCTCTTGATAGGTCCGCGGTTGATGCGTCGTGGTCCGCGCGGCGGCGAACAGGCCCACGGCACGCTTCTGGTCACAGGCGTCGGCCCGCGACCGGACGCCGAAGGGCAACAATTTGTCACGATCAGTGGTCTCATCACCGGACCGACCGTCAACGAGCACCACGTCTATCAACGGATGGCCGTCGACGTGAACAGCTGGCCGTCGATGGGCACCTTGATCCCCGTCGTGTACTCGTCGAAGAATCCGGACAACTGGACTTTTGCCCCTTCGGGCCCTCCGCCCGCGCCTCCGCAGCCCTACGAGCCGCCCGCGGCGTACTAAGCGGCGCAGGCGTGGGCGAGTTCTTCGGCGACGCGGGACTCGACACCGCTGGCCTTGACCAGGACCAGGTCGCCCAGTAGCGGCGGGGCCTTCGATGGGTGCCGGGCCCCGGTAGGAGTGACGAATTCAGCGACATGCCTGCCTTCTGGGTCGCCGACCGTGTAGACCCGCCAGCCGGGAGCCTCCTTGGCGTAGTTGCAGGCCGCGCATTCGCCCAACCCGTTGACGCCGGTCGTCGCACCGTCGCGACGGTGCGGTTTGGCGTGGTGGGTGTGGCGGATTGGGGCGTCGCAATACGGCGTTCGACAGGTGTCGTCGCGGATCGAGATGAAGCCGGCCAAACCCTTCGGAAACAGGCGGGCCTTGGACTCCATAGCCACCAACGTTCCGGAGTTCGGATGCCGATAGAGCCGGCGCAGCGTGGCCTTCGACCGTTCGTCGGTGACGGCGTCGCGTGCGAGTCGCAGCGCCACCGCGGCAGGGATGGGTCCGTATCCGGGGATGCGGGCGGGCGAGGTGTCCTCGCCGAACAAGGTCTCGTCGGAGATGACCAGATTGACCGCGATGGGCATCGGGGCACCGGCGGGATGCCCGGTGGCCCGCTCCACCAGCGTGTCACAAGCCATGTGGGGGCACCCCCGCTTGCGGGGGACTGACCGCGCCCCCGTCCGTCGCCGCAGATGTCGGCGGCCCGCTTCAGCGCCGCATACACGGACACGCCCTGGGGCATCGGCAACAACGCCGTAACGTACGTCATGGTGTCGGGAGCGGGCCGGATGGTCACCGTGCGTTCAGTCTCGGCGCGCACCGCGCGGTCGACGATGGCCTGCGGGTCCAGTCGGTAGGCGATCGACTTGGCCGCCGCCGCGATCCGCGCATCACCCAGCCCCTCCAGCCCGGCTTGATCGGCGCAAAGTTCGATGTCGAGCTTGCGACGGTCCTCGACTTCCAGACACGCCGATTCGCGCACGATCAGAGTCGCCCGCCATCCGAGAGCACGCCGGCCTCGAGCGCCGCCAGCGTGTGCGGCATCTCGTGCACCAACCCTCGCGCGAACCCGAGGTGCCGACCGCCACGCGCTGGTGCGTCGTGGCGCGCCAACGCGATCTCACTGGCCACCCGGCGACCGCGCTTGGCTGCAGGCACGCCCGCAGCGGCCTCGGCGGCTCGGCGCTTCGCGTCCAGCGCGGCGGTGCTGCGGGCCTGGTCGGCGGCGGCCGCCTTCGTCCGCTCCATCGCTGCAATGCGTTCCACGAGAGCCGCCTCGTCTAAATCATCGAACATACGTTCGATGCTAAAGAATGGGTATGACAAGTACCGTCGCCGACCCAAGGAGTCCCCGTGCCCCAACCGCTTCCCGACGGATTGCTCGACCTACTGCGCAGGCCAAGCCCCTGTTTCATCTCGACGCTCATGCCAGACGGATCGCCGCAGCTGACGCAGACGTGGGTCACGACCGATGGCGAACACGTCGTGCTCAACATCGTCGACGGGTCGCAGAAGGTGAGGAATCTGGCGCGTGACGCGCGCGTCGCCATCAACGTCGTCGACCCCGACGAGGTGTTCCGCTACTACGCCGTGCGCGGCCGCGTCATCGACACGACCACCGAAGGTGCGCGGGAGAGCATCGACGAGATCTCGCAGAAGTACCTCGGGATCCCTTATCCGAACTTCAGTGGCAATCCGAACGAGACGCGGATGCTCATCACGATCGAAGCCGACAAGGTCACCCCGCCGGCCCGCGACTGATCAACCGTGGCCGATGCGCAGCAGCTCGGCCACGCTGGTCAGCTTCACCCGCGGTCGGCCTTTCGGCTGGCCCGCGCCCCGCTCGTGCTCGTCGATCAACTTCCAGTGGTCGTCGGTGACGAGCTTCGGCTGCCGCGACAGCAGCCACTCGACGAGTTCCTCGGAATGTTCGGGCGCGAACTCCGGCAACGGCCGACCCCGCAGATCTGCGATCAGCGTGTCGACCGTCGCCGCCGAGTCCTTCTTGTTGCTGCCGATGACGCCGGAAGGCCCGCGTTTGATCCAGCCGACGACGTAGCCGTTGGCGCTGCCGTCGATGCGGCCCTCGGTGTGTGGGATGGTCCCGGACCGGTCGTCGAAGGGCAGGCCGGGCGTCGGTATGCCGCGGTATCCGACTGCCCGCACCACCAGCTGCGCGGGCAATTCCTCGCGCACGCCGGTGTCCTTGGCCACCACTCGGCCGCCGTCGTCGACGAGTTCGTTCTGCCCGAGTACGACCGACTCGACCCGTCCGTCACCCTTGAGCTCGATCGGTGAGGTCTGAAAGCGGAAGACGATGCGGCGCTTGGCTCCCGGCGGGGTGGTCTCGGCATACCCGCGCATCACCTTGACGTTCTGCTTGACGGTCTTGCCCGCCGCCTCGAGGTCCTCGTCGGTGATCGAGGCGAAGTCGGCCGGATCGACGATCACGTCGACCTCGGCCATCGCTTCCATGGCACCCAGTTCGCGCAGCTCAAGCGTGGTGAAAGTGGCCTGCAGCGGACCGCGTCGGCCCACGACGACGACCTCCTCGACGCCGCGCGCGTGCAACGACGTCAGCGCGTGGTCGGCGATGTCGGATTTCGCAAGCTCGTCGGGATCGCTGACCAGGATGCGTGCCACGTCCAAGGCCACGTTGCCGTTGCCGATGACCACGGCGCGACGGCACGTCAGATTTGGCGTCATCTCCTCGAAGTGAGGATGCGCGTTGTACCAACCCACGAAGTCGACGGCGGCCACGCTGCCTTCTAGCTCCTCGCCAGGGATTCCGAGCGGCCGGTCCGCCTGCGCCCCGATCGCGTAGACGACGGCGTCGTACCGTTCGGCGAGTTCGTCCGCCTGCACGTGCTCGCCGATCCGGACGTTGCCGAAGAAGCGGAAGCGTGGATCGAGTGCCGTCTTCTCGAATTGGGCGCTGATCGTCTTGATCTTGGGATGGTCGGGCGCGACGCCGGACCGAACCAGACCCCAAGGCGTCGGAAGCATCTCCAACATGTCGACGCGCACGTCGTGGTCTTCCGATGAGTCGGCGAACTTCAACAGCGATGCGGCGGCAAAGTACCCCGAAGGGCCGGAGCCGACGATAGCCACGTGATATGGGCGCATTGATCAAGCCTTCTGTCGCTGCCCGACTACGTGGCAAGGGGGCTGTCGCGGACGTCGCCGAGCGGGTTACCCCGCCGATGCTAAACCCCGCAATTGGGATCCGCGGCCAACGCGCTAAGCGTCCCGCCGTGCGGTCGGTACCCTGAACTCCCGTGGATCCCGACCTTCAAGCTGATATCGCCGCGCTCGCCGCCACCCTGACGACGGTGGAGCGGGTGCTCGACGTCGACGGTCTGCGGTCCAAGATCGTGAATCTGGAGCAGGAGGCGTCCGACCCCAAGCTGTGGGACGACCAGACGCGGGCTCAGAAGGTCACCAGCGAGTTGTCGCACACCCAGGGTGAACTCCGTCGCGTCGAGGAGCTGCGAAGCCGCCTCGACGACCTGCCGGTGCTCTACGAGCTAGCGGCCGAGGAAGAAGGCACCACCGGCGCCGAGGCGCTCGCCGACGCGGATGCCGAGCACACCAAGCTGCACGCCGACATCGAACAGATGGAAGTCCGCACACTGCTATCGGGGGAGTACGACGAGCGCGAGGCCGTCGTCACCATCCGCTCCGGCGCAGGCGGGGTGGACGCCGCCGACTGGGCCGAGATGCTGATGCGGATGTACATCCGGTGGGCCGAGAAGCACGGCTACGGCGTCGAAGTGTTCGACACGTCCTACGCCGAAGAGGCTGGCATCAAGAGCGCGACGTTTGCGGTCCACGCGCCCTATGCGTACGGCAACCTGTCGGTCGAGCAGGGCACCCACCGGCTGGTGCGGATCAGCCCGTTCGACAATCAGGGCCGCCGCCAGACGTCGTTCGCCGAGGTCGAGGTGCTCCCGGTGGTCGAGACCACCGACCACATCGAAATCCCGGAAGGCGACCTCCGCGTCGACGTCTACCGCTCCAGTGGACCTGGCGGTCAGTCGGTCAACACCACCGACTCGGCGGTCCGACTCACCCACATTCCCACCGGTATCGTCGTGACTTGCCAGAACGAGAAGTCGCAGCTGCAGAACAAGGTTTCGGCGATGCGGGTTCTGCAGGCAAAGTTGTTGGAACGCAAACGTTTAGAAGAACGTGCTGAGATGGACGCACTCAAGGGTGACGGCGGCAGTTCGTGGGGCAACCAGATGCGCTCCTACGTATTGCATCCCTATCAAATGGTCAAGGACCTGCGTAACGAATACGAAGTCGGCAATCCGGCCGCGGTACTCGATGGCGACATCGACGGCTTCCTGGAGGCGGGAATCCGTTGGCGCAATAGGAAAGATGACGAATAAAACGTACGTAGCAATCGAATTCGCGCAACGCTGGCACGACTTCTGGCGGGGCGGCATAGGCGAGTGGATCATCACCCGCGGGCTTCGCATCGTGATGTTGATCATCCTGGCGATCCTGGCGGCCCGCTTCATCAGCTGGGCGGCCCACAAGATCACCAGCAGAATCGACGCCGAGTACACGGAGAGCGACCAACTGGTCCGGAGCGAAAGCACCAAGCACCGGCAGGCGGTCGCGTCCGTGATCTCCTGGGTGTCGATCGCGGTGCTCCTGGTGATCGTGCTCGTCGAGATCACCGACATCATCGCGATCCCCGTCGGATCGCTGGTTGCGCCTGCAGCGGTGCTCGGTGCCGCGCTCGGCTTCGGCGCGCAGCGCATCGTGCAGGACCTGCTGTCGGGATTCTTCATCATCACCGAGAAGCAGTACGGATTCGGCGATCTGGTCTCGCTGACCGTGGCAGGCATCGCGTTGCCCGCGGAAGGCACCGTCGAGGACGTCACGCTGCGCGTCACCAAGCTGCGGTCGAGTGAGGGTGAGGTGTTCACCATCCCGAACGGGCAGATCGTTAAGACCGTCAACCAGTCGAAGGACTGGGCGCGCGCCGTCATCGACATTCCGGTGCCCACCACGGTCGATCTCAACAAGGTCAACGACGTGCTGCACCAGGTCTGCGACAGCGCCATGGACGACGAGCACATGAGCGCGTTGCTGCTTGACTCGCCGCAGCTGATGGGCGTGGAGTCGATCGAACTGGACACCGTCAACCTGCGGATGGTCGCGCGCACGTTGCCGGGCAAGCAGTTCGAGGTGGGCAGGCGACTGCGCGTACTCGTCGTCCGCGCGCTGCGGCGGGCAGGCATCGTCAGCCCGGGTGTGGTCGTTCCGACGATCGGCGCGATCTCCGCGTCCGCGAGTGCCGCGGTCGAGCCGCAGGGGCCGGTGGGCGACGAGTGAAGATCACGTTGCGCAAAGCGGGCGAAAACCGCGGTTGGCCCCAGTACCTGTTCTGGGGGCGGATGCGCACCTCGACGTGTGCGCTCATCGTCGCGTTCTTCTTCACGTCATGGCTCTACCAGCACTACCAACCACCGGCACCCGCCCCGGCCGAAGAACCGGCACAGGTCGTGCCGCCCGGGTTCGTACCCGATCCCGAGTACACATGGGTGCCACGGACCAACGTTCAGGAGCGGCCGAGGTACACGACCACGACGACCACGACGACGGAGCCCACTTCGACGGACAGCGAGTCGCCGACGACTCCGACATCGCCGACGACTCCGACATCGAACGACACCGCGCCGACGACCGTCGTCGACCCCGACGGTCCCGGGCCGTTGCCTGCGACGACCCTCACCCCGACGGCTTCGACGTCGCCGCTTCTTCCCGTGCCCAACAGGTCGGGCACGCCCACGACGAACCCGACCATAGCGGTAATTCCAGGGCTGGGACCGGTGACGACGACGCCACTGGCGCCCGGGTAGTCCGGCACCCGGTCGTCGTCCCGCTACACTGGCGTGCCGTGATGATCACCCTCGACCACGTGAGCAAGCAGTACAAATCCTCGGCACGGCCAGCCCTGGACAACGTCTCACTCAAGATCGACAAGGGTGAGTTCGTCTTCCTCATCGGGCCGTCCGGTTCTGGCAAGTCGACGTTCATGCGTCTGCTGCTCGCGGAGGACACCCCGACGCACGGTGACATCCGGGTTTCGAAGTTTCACGTCAACAAGTTGGCGAACCGACACATCCCCAGCTTGCGCCAGGTGCTCGGGTGCGTGTTCCAGGACTTCCGCCTGCTGCAGCAGAAGACGGCGTTCGAGAACGTGGCCTTCGCTCTCGAGGTCATCGGCAAGCGCGCGGACGTGATCAACCGCGTCGTGCCGGACGTGCTGGAGATGGTCGGGTTGTCCGGCAAGGCCAACCGGCTGCCCAACGAGCTCTCCGGTGGTGAGCAGCAGCGTGTCGCCATCGCCCGCGCGTTCGTCAACCGGCCATTGGTGCTGCTGGCCGACGAGCCGACCGGAAACCTCGATCCGGACACCAGCAAGGACATCATGGATCTGCTCGAGCGGATCAACCGCACGGGCACGACGGTGTTGATGGCAACCCACGACCACCACATCGTCGACTCGATGCGCCAGCGCGTCATCGAACTCGAACTTGGCCGCCTGATTCGCGACGAACAGCGCGGCGTCTACGGAATGGATCGTTAAGTGCGCTTCGGCTTTCTAGTCAACGAAGTCCTCACCGGGCTTCGCCGCAACGTCACGATGACGGTCGCGATGATCCTGACGACGGCCATCTCGATCGGCCTGTTCGGTGGCGGGCTCCTGGTAATCCGGTTGGCGGACAGTTCTCGGGCCATCTACCTGGATCGCGTGGAGAGCCAGGTCTTCCTGATGGACGACGTCTCGGCCAACGACCCCAACTGTGACGCCGATCCGTGCCAGGCGCTGCGCAAGACCATCGATGACCGCAACGACGTGAAGTCCGTGCGCTTCTTGAGCCACGATGACGCCTACACCGACGCCCTCAAGAAGTTCCCGCAGTTCAAGGACATTGGGGTAAGCAGGAATACGTTCCCGGCGTCGTTCATCGTCAAGCTCAACGATGCGGAGAACCACAAGGAGTTCGACGCCGCGATGAAGAATCTGCCCGGCGTGCAGAACGTGACCAACCAGAAGGATCTGGTCGACCGGCTATTCTCGATGCTCGACGGGATGAGCAATGCGGCGTTCGCCGTCGCGCTGGTGCAGGCGATCGGTGCGATCCTGTTGATCGCCAACATGGTTCAGGTTGCGGCCTACACCCGTCGAAACGAAGTGGGCATCATGCGACTGGTCGGCGCCAGCCGCTGGTACACGCAGTTGCCGTTCCTGGTGGAGGCGATGCTTGCTGCCTTCATCGGGGTGGTGCTGTCGATCATCGGCCTGATACTGGTGCGGGTCTTCTTCTTGGACAACGCGTTGAGCCAGTTCACCAAGGCCAACTTGATATCCACGATCGACTTCGCGGACATCTTGTACATCGCGCCGATCCTCTTGTTCGTCGGCGTAGCGATGGCCGGCGTCACCGCTTACGTGACGCTGCGAATATACGTGCGGCGTTAGCGTGGCCAAGAAGCCTGACGCCGGGGCGCCGAAGTCCGGCAAGAACAAGATCGTCGCGACCAATCGCAAAGCGCGGCACAACTATTCGATACTCGATACCTTCGAGGCCGGGATCGCGCTGATGGGCACCGAGGTAAAAAGCCTGCGGGACGGTGCCGCGTCGCTCGCCGACGCGTTCGCCACTGTGGACGACGGCGAGATTTGGCTGCGCAACCTGCACATCCCCGAGTACACCCACGGCACCTGGACCAACCACGCGCCGCGGCGCAACCGGAAGTTGCTGATGCACCGCAGCCAGATCGACACGCTCATCGGCAAATTGCGCGATGGGAACTTCACGCTGGTGCCGCTGTCGCTGTACTTCTCCGAAGGCAAGGTCAAGGTCGAGCTCGCGCTCGCCCGCGGCAAGGAGGCCCACGACAAGCGACAGGCGCTGGCCCGCCGCGACGCGGACCGCGAAATCCGAAACGAGCTGGGCCGCCGCGCCAAGGGCAAGTCCTGACCGGAATTCTCCTCGCGCTGCTGTCGGCGGCCGGCTACGGAGTGAGCGACTTCGTCGGCGGCGTCGCGTCGCGTCGGGTGGCTGCCCTTCGCGTGGTCATGGTGTCCTACCCGGTGGCGATGGTGTTGTTGACCTTGCTGGCCTTCGGATTCGGGGGCCACGTCTCGTCGGGCGCGATCGTATGGGGCGCGTTGTGTGGCATCAGCCAGGCGTTCGGCGTGTGGTGGTTCTACGCGGCGCTTGGCTCAGGCCCCATCTCGGTGGTGTCGCCGCTGACGGCCATCCTGGTGGCTGGGGTTCCCGTGGTTGCCGGAGTGGCGCTGGGGGAACGGCCCTCGGCCGTCGCGTATGCCGGCATTGCGGTGGCTCTGCTGGCCGTCGTGCTGGTGAGTCGTGAAGTGCGGGATGAGGGCGATGAGCCGCTTGCGCGAAGAGCAGATGACCGAGCGACGTCACACCGGTTCACGACGAAGGTCGCCTGGTTGACGGTCGGCTCGGGGCTGGCGTTCGGGCTGAACTTCGTGCTCATCGATCAGGCGCCCGTGGAGGCCCGGCTGTGGCCGCTGGTGTTCGCGCGGATCTCGGCGAGTGCGCTTGTGCTCGTCATTGCGATGGTCACCCGAAACTTGGCGGTGCCGTCCGGCGTGCCATTGCGGTTGGCGTTGGCCGCAGGCGTGCTGGACACCATCGCCAACGTCGCGATGCTGTTGGCGCTGCATGCATCCATGCTGTCCCTGGCCAGCGTGTTGATCTCGCTATATCCGGCAGCGACGGTCGCGCTCGCGATGGCGGTGCTCAGGGAGCGGGTGACGCGGTGGCAGGTGCTCGGGATGGTCTTGGCATTGTTCGCGGTGGCGATGATTGCGCGGGGTTGACGTTCACTAGAGCGTTCGCGTGTTGTATTGATCTTGACTTGCGAAGCGCACTTCGTCGGCTAGCATCAGCGCGTGCACAGCGGATTACACAGGGGTTTCACGGTTTTCGTCGGCTCGATCGCAGCTCTGACCGGCTCGGCGCTGCTGTTCATTCCGCAGGCCGCCGCGGCCCCGCTGGACTCGTCGCCGGGCGGCGGCGCTCATATCACCGACATCCAGCATGTGAACGACCGCTGGGACAAGGTGTCGGTCTACTCGCCGTCGATGAACAAGGTTGTCGTCAACGACGTGCTCAAGTCGCCTCGGTCCGGTGCGCCTACCTTCTACCTTCTGCCGGGCATCGATGGCGGTGACAACCTGGACGCCGGCGCTGACTTCGCGCCTGGCACCAAGAGCTGGTTTGGCTTCACCGACCTTCAGGGCTTCTTCGGCAACAAGAACGTCAACGTCGTCTCGCCCCTCGGTGGGGCCTTCAGCTGGTACACCAACTGGATCAACGACGGCAGCAAGCAGTATCAGACCTACATGACGCAGGAACTACCGCCGCTGATCAACGCGCAGTACAAGGCCAACGGCAAGAACGCGGTCGGGGGCTTGTCGAGCACGGGTGGTACCGCGGTCGACTACGCCATCCAGGCGCCGGGGCTCTACCGGGCTGTTGGCTCCTACAGCGGTTTCCTTACGCCCTCCTCCGGCGCTCAGAACGTCGCGCTCACGCTGTCGAGCGGCGGCGCAAACGCCGACGACATGTGGGGTCCACAGGGCGGCCCGTTGTGGGTGGCGCACGACCCGACGGTGAACGTCGCGAAACTGAAGGGCGTCGCCGTCTACGCGGCCGCGTCGGGCGGCGGGCAGGGCGACGTCGACAAGCTGCCCCCCGGTTCCAACAACTTCACCGGCGGGTTCATCGAGGGCATCGTCGCCGACAGCACGAGGCAGTTCAACGATGCCGCCGTGGCTGCCGGGGTTCCGGTCCACTACGTCGTCCGGCCTCAGGGCTCCCACTCGTGGGGCCTCTTCGAGTCGGAAATGCAGGAGTCCTGGAACACGACCATCGGGCCCGCGCTCGGCGTCAAGTAGTCGGCGGGGACCGTGCGGTGACTACGTAGGTCAGCAAACCGTAGAAAACTTGCTCACGCAATTTTGCCGTCGTTGCGGGAGTCTTGATTTCTCCTCCTTGAAGTTTGCTGTGGGTGCTAGCTTCAGTTGCTGGCTTGTCCCTGACTGTGGGCTCGCAGCGTAACGGGTTGGGGAACCTAATGAATCAGCGCAAACTTTGTGTCGTCGCAGCCGCGACGGCACTGATCGCCGCGGGGTGCACGTCAGTCGACAAAGCGGTCGCCCGACGCCGCCACCGCCGACCAGCGATTGCTGGCATCCGGCGGGGAAGATTCGAACGCCGTAGCGTTGAGCAGCACGTTGACGCCAGCCGATGTGCCAAAGCTGGACGAACCGTCCATCCAAGCGCGATTCATCAACGGCCCGGGGTTGTGCGTCGACTACGTGGCCATGAACACCCAGAAGCTGAAGGACCCTGACGTGCGTCACGCAATTGCGCTCGCGATTGACCGGCAGGGCATCCAGCACGCCCTCGGCGGTGATCTCTTCGGTTCGATCACCGATTCGGTCATCCCATCGACGGTCGAGGGATTCGTGGCGCCGGACCTGGGCCTCAAACTGCCAGGCGATGCCGATGCTGCGAAGAAGCTGCTCGCCGGAAAGACCGTTCCGACTCTGCATTTCGCGGTCGAGGAGACGTCGATCGTCTATCAGGGCGTCGCGACGGTGATCAAGAACAGTCTCAAGGCCGCTGGCGTCGATGTCGCCATCGACATCCTGCCGCAAGACAAGTACAGCGCGCTCTTCGACGGAGACGACGTACCGGAGCTCGACTACACCGGTTGGTGCTTGGACTGGCCGACTCCGTCGACCGTCGTACCTGCAGTCTTTGGGCCCGATCCAGCCGGCCAGACGTGGGGATCGAACAACGCCACCAGATACTTTGAACCGGCGACGGCGAAGGAGATTCAGGCCCTGATGTCAACGACCGAATCGGCGTCCGTCGTCGCTACCAAGATGGCCGAGCTTGCGAACGAGATCCAGACGACGGCGTGGCCGCTGCTGCCGACGACCCTGAACAACAGTCCGCAAGTCGTGGGCGCCAACGTGACGAACGCAGGCATTTCGCCGCTCTTCGGCGTCTTCGACTTGAACACCGTGGCCGTAAAGGGCTAGCTGGGGAATATAAATTCGCTGGTCTTTGTCATATCGGGCGTTAGAATGAAGGGCCTGCCGAAAGTCGGCAGGGTGCGAGGGGCTGAACGGCTTCGACATCGCGCATCGAATCAAGGGAAGCGTGCCGGTGCAGGCAAGAGACCACCGTAAGCGTCGTTGCAACCAATTAAGCGCCGATTCCAATCAGCGCGACTTCGCACTCGCTGCCTAAGCGACTGTGAGTCCGTCAGACCGGGAGTGCCCTCGACCCGGATCCTGGCGCCAACTAGAGGGACAAACCGATTCGTCCGGTCGCGGGACTTATCGGGACA
>JAOPVI010000404.1 GCA_025966225.1 Mycobacterium sp.
GGGGCAGGCTGGACCGAGTGGAGCGACCCCACCGAGATGTATTCGCAGACAGCAGGTCCGAAGATCTGGGAGAAGACGGGTCTCACCCCGGCCGACATGGACGTCGCGTGCATGTACGACTGCTTCACCTACACGGTGATGGCGACCATGGAGGGGTTCGGCTTCTGCGAGAAGGGTGAGGTCGGCAAGTACTTCTCGACCGGGCGTGCGACCTACGGCGGCGACGTCGTGGTCAACCCGCACGGTGGGCTGCTCTCCGAGGGCTACATTCACGGACTCAATCACCACTACGAAGCGGCGTTGCAACTGCGCCATGCCGCCGGAGTTCGACAGGTCGACAATGCGCAACTGGCGCTGGTCACCGCGGGCGGCGGCCCGTTCGGCGGCGCCAACGTCTACAGCAGGGAGAAGCCATGAGTTCCGCACTCCTGCCGCCAGTTCCGGTGCCCGACCCCGACACCGCGCCGTACTGGGAAGGGCTCAAGGCGGGCAAGCTGATGCTGTGCCGCTGCGACGACACCGGCAAGTGGATTCACCCACCGTTGGAGCGCAGCAGATTCACTGGCGGCCCGGTGCACTTCGAAGAGGTCAGCGGGGAAGGCACGATCTTCAGTTACATCGTGGTGCGCCAGGTGCTGGTGCCGGGTCGGGTGCCGCCCTACGTCGTCGGGTTGATCGAACTTGCCGAACAGCCCGGACTGCGGATCAACGCCGTCGTCGATGCGGATCCGGCCGACGTGAGGATCGGCCAGCAGGTCGAGCTGCGGATCGTCGATCTCGGCGAAAGTGGCTACCGGATACCGGAATTCGTCATCAAGAAAGCGGGATCAGCGCAGTAACGCACCAGTCCCCAGATCGGAATATGCCTCGGCGAACCGGCCGAGCACGGTCTCGACGATCTCTACCGAGTACATCTGGTCGGGAGTGATGGCCCACATGCAGAATCCCCACGCCGGACTGCGCCGGTAGGCGGTCCACATTTGCTCGCGATCGGGTACCGCGACGCCAGCGTCGCGCAGTCGCCCGCGATAGCCGTCGAGCAGTTCACGTTCGTGGTTGCGCCGAAGCTCGGGCTGCAACGCTCCGATCAACGCGTATCCGACGTCGTGAGCCCACGACCCGCGCCGAACCAGTTGCCAGTCCAGCACACCCACGCTGCCGTCGGGCAGCGCGTACGTGTTGCGCGGATGCGGGTCGCCGTGCAGCAAGGTCATCGGAGCTTCGGCCACGTGCTCCTGGAGTCTCCAGAATGCGGCTTCCATCGAGTCCGCGTCCTCGCCCGTCGCATCGAGCAGGGCCTGCTTGTAAGGCAGTTCGAGGAACATCCGGATGATGGCGAACCCGTTCTCGCGCAGGAACGCCGCGAACTTCCCGGTGATCGGGTGATTGAGCCAGGACAGCTCGCCGTCGTCGCGCAGCCGAGGGCTGCCCCAGAACGGTGCGTGAATCTTGCTCAACGTCGTGAGAAGCTCGTCGACCTGTTCGACGGATAGGCCGGCAACGGCGTCGGGTACCTGCGCGCCGCGCAGGGTGATGTCTTCGGCGATGATGAGGAACTGCGAGGGGCCGTCGAGATGCTCGGAGAAGTACGTCGTCATGGTCTCGACGTCCAGATCGGTGCGGAGCTCCCGGTAGAACCGAGTCTCGTCGTCGAGCAGCACCGTGCCGCCACCGCCCTCCGACAGCGAGGCATCCACGGCCTCGGGTAAGTCGTGCACCGTGCCGAGTTGGGTCTTCACGAAGAGGTGGCGCGGAAGCGAAGTGTCCGCGCCGGCATCTGGGGCAAGCGAAGCGACGGGAGAATCGGCGTAGTCGACGTCCAGATGCAGGTGCGACGTGGTGCCCTGCCAGGTCCGGCTCAACGTCGCGCGGGTGACGGTGACCTCCGGATCGTGCCGACGCAGCAGCGTGGTGAGAAGCTCCGGCGTGAGGTCGTCGGCCGCGCGGAGCGTAAGGGGCAGGGCAAGTGACATGGCAGAGACTCCATCGTCGTCGATAGCACTATGACAGTTGACTGTCACATTAGCAGCGACGAGCATGGACGGGTGACGAATCTCGACGAGCCGGCCCTCGTCGACTTCCTGCGGAGCAACCACCGCGCCTTCCTCTTTTGTCGCGACGAAGCTGGCGACCCCATCGGTTACGCCATGCGCTCGATCACCTACGAGCAGGCCGGGCTCTACTTCGCCACGTACACCAAGAGCCCGAAGGTTCGCCATCTGCTCGCCGACCCGGAGGTTGCGTGTGTGGTGATGAGTGAGGACCGGGTCGACGAGGGCTGGCCGTCGTGGGTCTCGTTGCATGGCCGAGCCGAGGTCTACCGGCCCTCAGCCATGGACATCGAGACGATGCTCGCAGGCAGTTCGACGGAATCGCGGGTGTCGGAATCCGTGATCGCGAAGGTTCGCGATCGATTGCTAAGCGGCAAGCGAAGTTTCATTCGACTGGACGTCGAGGAGGTGCGAGCACGTGGCTGGTGACAGACGTGTCGGCCCGAAGCGCATGTGGGCAGGCGAGTTGACCGCCTTCCTGGCCACTCAACCCTGGGGTGCGCTCTGTGTCACCGGCGATGACGGTCGGCTCCTTGCGGTGCCGGCTCGGGTCCTCGACGAGCACGATGGAATTCTGCGGGTCGAACTGGCCGCTGCAACCCTCGCTTCCACGTTCGAGCAACCGCGTCGGGGAAGTGTCGTGGCCGACTCCTTCGAGTCCTACGATGGTATCCGCGGAGTGATCGTCCGGGGTGCGGCTGCACCTGCGGGCGGGGGAGCTCCGCACCCGATCGTCGCGCTGACGATGGCTCGGACGGCGACGTTCTCGTTCGCGGATGAGCCGAAAAGTGCTCAGGCAATGCCCGACTAAGTGGGACGGAACAATGGAATCCACACCCGGCTGTCTTCGTCGCCCGACATTGCGGTCCAGTCTTCGAAGAAGACCTCGACGGCCATGCCGACTCTGACATCCTCGATGGCCACACCTACCACGTTGGTTATGAGCCGCACGTCGGGCTCGTCGTCCAGTTCGACCATCGCCACGACGTAGGGCGGCTCGAATCCGGGAATCCACTTCTGCCGGTTCACAGTAAAGGCAGCAACCGTCGCTTTTCCCGACACGGGCTCCGGGGCGACGTCGGTGCTGCGGCAGCGCCAACACGCGGGTCCCGGCGGATGGAAGAAGTGCCCGCACACGTGGCACCGGTTGATCAGTAGTTCGCCGCGCTGGCCGCCGGTCCAGAACGCGTGGGATTCAGCAGTGGGGTTGGGCGCCAATCTCAGCTGTGGGCTCTGGTAATCCGCGTCGGTTGTCACGTGGTGCCTCCTGTGGCGCTGCGCGAACCGCCGATGACCGGTCGCTGGATTTGGTTGTTGCTTAGGAGATCTGGGTCGTCCCTCATGGTTGGCCATCCTGCCATTCGCAGCCGGTCAGCTTCGCGGAAAGTTCCCACAGGCGACGCGCGCTGTCGGTGTCGACGGCCTTGTCCTTCAGCGTGGTCGGCTTCGGCTTACCCCACTGATGCATCGGGCCGCGCGGCGCGATGTAGGTGCCATTCGGCAGAGTCGTGGAGATGGCCTGGATCGTCGAGCGCGCGCCGTCGGCTGGTTTCTGGGCGATGTACGGCGAGAGCGCCCGGCCTGCCCACTGCAGCGCACCCGAACCGTCGCGGGTGATGTCGGTGTTCGTCATCCCGGGATCGGATGCGTATGCGGTCTTGCCGCGCGCGACCAACCCACGTACGAACAGCAGGTTCGCTAGCTTGGACTCGCCGTAGGCGGCCCACGGGTTGTAGCGCCGCCGCTCCCAGTTCAAGTCGTCGAAATGAATCTGCACGGTGGTGTAGTTGGTGCTGGCCACCGCCACCACTCGATCGCGGATCCGGTCGCCTAGCAGACACGTCAACGCGAAGTGTCCGAGATGGTTCGTGCCCATGTGTGCCTCGAAGCCGTCGCGGGTGCGGGTGAGTGGCAGCCCAAGCACGCCCGCGTTGTTGACCAGCACGTCGACCGCGTCGACGGTGTCGGCGAATTTGCGCACGCTGATGAGGTCGGCGAGATCGAGTTCGCGCACCTCGACGTCCCCGGACATCGCCGCCGCGGCCTCCTGCCCCTTCGTCAGGGTCCGGCAGGCGATCACGACCTCGTGGCCGGCCGCCGCCATCGCGCTCGCGGTCGCCATGCCGACGCCGCTGTTCCCACCCGTGACGATGATTCGCACCGTGCCGTAGCCTCCTCCGTACGCAATGGCTAAACCGTAAACTATTTATCGCTTTGAGGAAACGGAGCCGAGTCGAAGATGCTGGCATCGCTGGCCGTTGTTCGAACAGAAGTCACCCACCGGGATCGGGGGCCGCGCGCTGGCGACTGGCTCGTTCTTCAACCTCGACGGCACCCTGGTGTGCACGGCTAGCCAGGAGGGGTACTTCCCGGCCCCCAGAAATAATTAGCGTATATAATCAATTCATGGCGAGAACCGAAGACGACACCTGGGACATCACCGAGAGCGTGGGGGCGACGGCCCTCGGCGTCGCGGCAGGCCGCGCAGCCGAGACCGACAGCGACAACCCCCTGATCCGCGATCCGTATGCCCGGATGTTCCTCGACGTGGCCGGCGACAGCATTCCGAACCTGTACTCCAGCACGGACGAGCTACCGCCCGAGCTCGTCGAGCTCGACCCTCGTATCGGCGAGCGGATGGAAGCGATGAGGGGCTACATCGGCTCGCGCACCTTGTTCTTCGACGAGTTCTTCCTGGCCGCAGCCAAGGACGGAATCCGGCAGTCGGTGATCCTCGCGGCAGGCCTCGATGCGCGGGCGTGGCGGCTGGACTGGCCCGCAGGCAGCGTCGTCTACGAGTTGGACCAACCCAAGGTGCTCGACTTCAAGGTCGCGACGCTGGAGTCGCACGGCGTCACCGCGCTGGCGACCCATGTCGGTGTGCCGGTAGATCTGCGCCACGACTGGCCCGCCGCGTTGCGGGCCGCTGGGTTCGACCCTGCGTTGCCGACCGCCTGGTCGGCGGAAGGCTTGCTGCCGTACCTCACGGCCGAGGCGCAGGACGTGCTGTTCGAGCGGATCGCGAGCTTGAGCGCTCCGGGTAGCCGAGTCGCCGTCGAAGACTTCACTCACGAGTTCTTCAGCGCGGAGAGCTTCGCGCGGCGTGAGAAACAGATGCAGCGCTATCAGGAGGCCGCCGCGAAGCTGGGCCGAGCCGACCTCCCCGAGTTGGGCAACCTGCTCTACGAGGAGAGTCGCACCCAGGTCGTCGACTGGCTCTCCGCGCATGGTTGGGAAGCGGTCGGCGTCGACGCTCCGGAGCTGATGGCGCGCAACGATCGGCACGTGCCCTCGGATCTGGAGGACGCCACCCCGCAGAGCGTGTTCGTCGAGGGCCGGCTGCCGCGTTAGCTCGAGCTGTAACCCCGGCACATTGGGGGCGTCGAGCGCGATGGCCAGGCCGATGCTCCGCCAGCATGCAGCACAGTGGCAGGGCGAGCATAAATCGCTAAATAGTTATTGCATTACCCAGGCGGCGCGATACAGTGACACGGCCAATCGTCGGCGAGATGCAAGGGGTGTGCAGATGGATCCGAGTCCTGACTACGACGCCAGCGACGAGATCGAGTACTTCTTCCAGTTCGTTCCGTGGGGACTGCGAGGCGTCTACCCGCCGCCGGCGTACCCGCCCGTTTAGTCGCCTGCATTCGCCGGCATGACGTGGTCGAGCAGCAAGGCGCCGTCCACGAACTCGACGATCACACGAGGTGAGCATGAAGCGCAGCGTCGTCGCACTACGGGCCGTCCTAGTCGCACTGCTCGGAGTCTGCCTATGGACGAGCGCGCAGGCGCGGGCCGCGTCGGCCGTCGAGTATTTGATGGTGCCCTCGGCGGCGATGGGCCGTGACATACCCGTGGCGTTCCTCGCTGGTGGTCCACACGCGGTATACCTGCTGGACGCGTTCGATGCCGCTCCCGATGTCAGCAACTGGGTGACCCAGGGACACGCCATGGACACGTTGGGCGGCAAGGGGATTTCGATTGCGGCGCCGGCCGGTGGCGCCTACAGCATGTACACCGACTGGGAGCAGGACGGCTCCCGACAGTGGGACACCTTCCTGTCCAGTGAACTTCCGGACTGGCTCGCCGCCAACAAGGGTCTGGCTCCGGGTGGTCACGGTGTCGTGGGTGCTGCGCAGGGGGGCTACGCGGCCCTCGCTCTGGCGGCATTTCACCCCGACCGCTTCCGCTACGCCGGGTCGATGTCGGGCTACCTGGCTCCGGAGCGAACTGGGGTGGACGGCGCGATCACCGCGGGTCTACAGCAGTACGGCGGAGTGGACATTCGCAACATGTGGGGCCTGCCGCAACTGGGCAGATGGAAGTGGCATTCTCCGAATGCGCATTCAGAGCTGTTGGTAAACAACAACACTCGGCTGTGGGTCTTCAGCCCCCAGACGTTGACGGCGTCGGATCCCGCCGCCATGATCGGCTACCCGGACATCGCCCAGGGCACCAACCGCACCTTCTATGCGCAATACCGCGACGTGGGCGGAAACAACGGTCACTTCGACTTCCCCACGACGGGTGATCACGGCTGGTCCTCCTGGAGTCCTCAGCTGGCCGCGATGTCGTCGGACTTGGTCACGAATCTCAAATGAGTTGGACGGCCATTTTCGTGCCCCGTTGGAACGTGATTTGAAGACAATTGGCAGCCCCGCAAGTACGCCGGCCGCCCAGCCCATGATGAGCCCAAGCGACCGGCACCAAGTGGCGGCGGCAGAACGGCCGATCTTGCCGCGGAACTGGCTGCGGCGCCCCCGCACTGACCACGGATGGTTTTGCCGTCGTCATAGGGGTTGTCGTAATGCGAGACTGGCGAGGTGAACCATGTTCTGCGAGCAGGCGTTCTGGGAGATCTACCGCTGCGGGATTTCATTGTCTCGCCTGGCTTCGCTGGCGTAGCGGCGCTGCTCGCGGCGATCATCGCATCGTGTGTGGTGCTCTACTCGGTCCGAAGGGCCGGCAAGCGGTCCCAGCAGCAGCTTGAGCAGCGGGAGCGCGAACTAGAACAGACTCGTGGCGATGCGGAAAATGCGCTTGCGGTGGCGCGCTGCTGGGAGCGGTGGCAGTGGGTGGTCGAAACCGCAGGGATAGAGCCCGCGGTCAGCGAGGGCGCCACCTTGGGTCTTGGGCCTGCGGTAACCCTGGAGCTGCTGCGTGGCCTGCTACGTGATGCCGAGCAGCTCGGCGACGACACGCTTGCCAAGGCCGTAGCGGTTTACCAGGAGCAGCTATTGCTGGTGCTGGCACAGCAGGGCGGTCCCGTTTCTGAACTCGCGGTGGCCACGACGGCGAAGTTGCCAGTCGGCAAGCTCGACAACAAACCAGCGTCGTCGGCGCACCGGAAGCCCGACACCGCGACGCCAGCGACGGCCGGTGAAACGTCTTCCGCCACGGTTCAAGAGAGCGGGGGAGGGCGTCGGCGCCGATGACAACCACGCGGCAACACATTGAGGACCTCGACGTCGACAGGTGGGCGACGTTGACACGACGCGCGGCGGTGGACGCACTCGCGGCCGCTGAGCGATTGGGGATCCAGCCACGGGCCGAATCAGTCGCATTGGCCGGGATGAGTGAGCGTGAACTCGTCGAACACCGCGAACGCAATGGGCCACCCGTGCCACGCCGGTCGCTGGCGATGCAGCTTGTCGAGGCCGACCATCTACGCCGTGTGGCCGAGGACCAGGCCCGCGAGGCGCATCAGGGCAAGCTGGACGCCGAGGCGGCGGCTTCGCTAGCTCGGGGTGAAGCCCGGGAATCCGCGCGCGTTGCTACGGCGGCGGGTGAGCGGGTCCGCGCGGTGGAGGCCGAGGCCGCGCGCAAGGACGGTGAACGGGCAGCGGAGCGGGCGGCCGATCAAGAGGCGGTGCAGCAGGCGCAAGCCGAGCTCGAACGGCTCCGCGCCGGTGCGGCGGCCGAGGCGGCGGCAGCGGAGGAGAAGGTTCGGGCTGCCGGCGCACGTGCCCTCGAGCGGAGCACCGAACGGACAACCGAGCGGACGGCCGGGGAGAAGGCCGTGCAGCAGCTGCAAGCCGAGCTCGCGCGGGTGCGCGCCGGTGCGGCGGCTGAGGTGGCGGCAGCAGAGGAGAAGGTTCGGGCCGCCGAGGCACGTGCGGAACAGCGGAGCGCCGAACGGACGACCGAGCGGGCGACGGGAGAGGAAGCCGTACAGCGGGTGCGCCTCGAGCTTGAAAAGGTGCGCTCCGACGCGGACGCGGAGGTGGCGGCGGCGCGTGGGCAGGCGAGCGGTGACGTCGCCGCTGCGCGGGAAGCCGCAGATGCCGAGGTCGCTGCTGCGAGGCAAGCCGCAGCAGCCGAGATCGCCCACTGGCGGGCCCATGCGGCGGACATGGAGCGATGGGCGCGTGCCGAAGTGTCGACCCAACTGTTGACGATTCCCATCCCGCCGGTGGAGGTGCGTACCCGAATCGGGTCTGTCGAAAATACGGTCGACGCGCTCTACCAGATCGATTACGTGCTGGAGGTTGGACTGGCTGATGAGGTGGAGTCGCACTTCGTGCCCGATCTCGAGTTCACGCGCAACCTCACATGGAAGGTGCAGCAGCAGGCTAAGGATCTATCCAGCGAATTGGCGAATCTGTCCACGCGGTACGCCGACCCGTCCCAGGTGGACGGCGCCGCTGGCTACGCTGAGGCCGCGGCTGGCGCGTATCGCGCGATTCTGCAGCGCATAGACACTGCCGTCCAGCTGCTGGGAAGCCGCTTCCGCAGCCCAGATGCAGAGATCATCGCGGCGGTCACCGCAATGCTCGCCGACCTTCGGGCTCAAGGTCTTTACTAGAGTAGCCGCTGGGGCGCTGCGGAATTTGGGCCGACGAACAGCGCACTGGGGCCGGGAATCAGGACGAGGATCACCGATGCGATCGCGAAGGCAGCAAGAGGGTGTACAGACGACATTCAATGACTCCATGCGCCGTCAGTTGACGGCAGCGCGGCCTGCTTCGAGGCGGGCGACCGGTAGCCGGAACGGAGAGCACGACACGTAGTCCAGCCCCGTCTTGTGGAAGAAGTGGATGGACTCGGGGTCTCCGCCGTGCTCGCCGCAGACGCCGAGTTTTAGACCCGGCTTCGTCTTGCGGCCCTCCTTGGCCGCGATCTGCACCAGCCGACCGACACCGTCGGCGTCGATGGTCTCGAACGGCGACACGGTGAACACACCCTTGTCCACATAGGTGGCGAATAGCGAGGATTCGACGTCGTCTCGGGAGAACCCCCATGTCGTCTGGGTGAGATCGTTGGTGCCGAAGGAGAAGAAGTCCGCGGCGTCGGCGATCCGATGCGCGGTCAGTGCGGCCCGCGGCAGCTCGATCATGGTCCCGATGGGGATCTTCAACTTGGTCCCGCGCTCGGCGCCCACCTCGGCGAGGATCTGCTTGGCTTCATCCCGCACCAGGTGCAGCTCCATCACCGAACCCACCAGCGGGACCATGATCTCGACCCTCGGGTCCTTGCCTGCGGCGAGCTGGTCGCAGGCAGCCTCGGCGATGGCCCGCACCTGCAATGCGAACAGGCCTGGCGTCACCAGGCCGAGCCGCACACCGCGCAAGCCCAGCATGGGGTTCGACTCGTGCATGGCCTCGACGGCGGCCAGCAGCTTGCGGTCCTTGTCCACCTGCTCACCGGTCGCACCGGCGGCCTTGGCCAGGGCGACTCTCACCGCGAGCTCGGTGCGATCGGGCAGGAACTCGTGCAGCGGCGGGTCCAACAGCCGGATGTTCACCGGAAGGCCGTCCATGGCGTCGAGCAACTCGGTGAAGTCCTTGCGCTGCAACGGCAACAACGCCGCCAGTGCGTCGTCCCGCTCCTCGGTCGTTCCCGCCAGGATGACCCGCTCGATCAGTGTGCGACGATCGCCAAGGAACATGTGCTCCGTGCGGCATAGCCCGATACCCTGTGCGCCAAGGGATCTCGCGCGGATCGCGTCCTCGGCGGTGTCGGCGTTGGCGCGGATCGCCAGTCGACGGGAATCGTCGGCATGGGTCAGTAGCCGGTCCACCGCCGTGACGAGGGCGGTCGTTTCGTCGTCGGCGCCTTCCAACGCTGCGGCCAGTCCGGAGTCGATGTACGTCTCCACCGGGGACGGCACGACCGGCATCGCCCCGAGGAAGATCTCGCCGGTCGACCCGTCGATGCTGATCGCATCCCCTTCGTTGATGAGCACCGTGCCAACCCGTGCGGTGCGCGCCACGGCGTCGACGTCGAGCGCCTCCGCGCCGCACACACAGGTCTTGCCCATGCCGCGGGCGACGACGGCCGCATGGGACGTCTTCCCGCCTCGCGCGGTCAGGATCCCGTCCGCGGCGATCATGCCCTCGAGGTCGTCGGGATTGGTTTCCTTGCGCACCAACACAACCTGCTCGCCGCGGTCGGCCCACGCCTTGGCCGTCGCCGAGTCGAATACCGCACGACCCACCGCGGCGCCCGGCGAGGCGGCCATTCCTTTGGTGAGAAGTTCGCGCTGGGCCGACCGGTCGAACTGCGGGAACATCAGGAGCGCCAGTTGCGAGCCGGAGACGCGCGACAGCGCCTCGTCCATCGTGATGAGGTTCTCGTCGACCAGCTGCGCGGCGATCCGGAATGCCGCTGCCGCGGTGCGCTTCCCGACCCGGGTCTGCAGCATCCACAACTTGCCGCGTTCGATGGTGAACTCGATGTCGCAGAGATCTCGATAGTGGGTCTCCAGCCGGCGCATCACCTTGATGAGCTGCTTGTGCGACGCCGGGTCAATCGCCTTCAGATCGTCCAACGACAGGGTGTTCCGGATCCCGGCGACGACGTCCTCGCCCTGCGCGTTCGACAGGTAGTCGCCGTATACGCCGGACCGACCCGACGCCGGGTCCCGGGTGAAGGCGACCCCGGTGCCGCTGGTGTCACCAAGGTTGCCGAACACCATCGTGCAAACGTTGACGGCGGTGCCAAGGTGCTGCGGGATCCGTTCGCGTCGCCGGTACAACCGCGCCCGGTCGGTGTTCCAGGAGTTGAAGACCGCGTTGATGGCCATGTCCAGCTGCTCGCGCGGGTGCTGGGGAAACTCCTGGCCGGAATGGTCGTGCACGGCGTCCTTGAAGACGGCCACGAGTTCCTTGAGATCGTCGACGTCCAGCTCGACGTCGCTCGCCACTCCCTTGGTCGACTTCGCCTTGTCCAGTGCGTCGGAGAAGACCTCGCCGGGCATCTCCAAAACGGTCTTGCCGAACATCTGCAGCAGCCGGCGATACGAATCCCAGGCGAAGCGTTCATCCCCGGATTCCTCGGCGAGCCCCTTCACGCTGGCGTCGTTGAGTCCGATGTTTAGCACCGTCTCCATCATCCCTGGCATCGAAAACGCCGCTCCGGAGCGCACACTCACCAGCAGCGGATCGTGACGATCGCCGAGCCGGCGTCCGATGCCGTCCTCTAGCCCCCGAAGGGCCATCGTGACCTGCACCCGCAACTCTCCCGGCGCGCTGCCGTGCGAGAGGTACTCCCGGCAAGCCTCGGTGGTGATGGTGAATCCCGGCGGCACCGGCAGGCCGAGGTTGGTCATCTCGGCGAGGTTCGCCCCCTTGCCGCCGAGCAGGGCCTTCTGGCTCTTGTCACCTTCGGTGAAGTCGAACACGTACTTGGTCACTGATTGTCTCCTAGAGGTGAGTTAGATAGTGAGCCCAAGTCACGGCCGTCGTGCGGGAATCGATGAAGCGCGCACGATCGAGGGAGGTCACGAGGTCGGCAAGGAGCTCGATGACGTGTCGATGCCGGCCCGGTAGCGGCCGTCACCCAGTTCGTCGGTCCGGGGTTTAGACCTCGATGGCGCAGGACTGGTCGATGCCGAGCACGGACAACGTGCGGCCCAGCCCAAGGAACACGGCGACGCACAACGTCAGATCCAGGATCTCGTCGTCGGCGAACTCAGCGCGCAGCCGACCGAAGAAGTCGTCGTCCATCGACCCGTGATCGGTCGCGAAGCGGTCGGCGTATTCGATCGCCAGTCGCTGCCGCGCGGTGTAGTCCGGATACGTCGCAAACTCGGCGACGTGGTCGTACAACTCGGGAGCGATGCCTGCGTCCTTGACCGATGGCGCACGGAAGTCCGAACAGGCCACACAGTCGTTGAGCTGTGCGATGCGCATGCGGGCCAGCTCGCGTTCTCCAGCGGGCAGGATGCTCTGCTGGTAGGCGCCGTGGATCATCCGTTCGACCATGCCGCCGAGTTGTGGTCGCAGTGACCAGATCATCGCCGCCTCGCCGCCAGGTCCGTCCGGAATTTCCAACCTCGCCATGCCGCTCACGTTAGTTGTGCGGAGGCCTCGCGGATAGAGCTTCGCGGGAACTAACGTGGCCCCCATGAGCAGCCAGCGAGTGCCGGGTGGGGTGGTGCACGAGCTGCCTTCGGACCTACGCACGGCGCTGATCGGAAATGCCGAGGCGCTGGCGGCCTGGAAGGACATCACTCCCTTGGCGCGCAACGAGTTCATCTGTTGGGTCGAGGACGCCAAGCAAGAGCCGACGCGCCAACGCCGCATCCGGCGGACCCAGGAGGAACTGGAGGAAGGCCAGCGCCGACCCTGCTGCTGGCCGGGTTGCAAGCACCGCGAGCGCACTGGCAAGTAACCGCTAGCAGCGGTAGATGCGCTCCGCGTTGGCGGCGAAGAGCTTGTCCCGCGCCGCGTCGTCGAGGCCTGCGGTGACGGCCGAGTACGAGGTGAAGAGCTCGTCGAAGGTGCCGTGCATCCCGTCGACGGGGAAGTTGCTCCCGAACAGGCAGCGGTCCACGCCGAAGGCCTCGATGGCGTGCTCGAGCCACGGCGCCAGCACGTCGGCGGCCATCGAGCGCAGTGGCATCGCCAGGCCGGAGAGCTTGCACATCACGTTGTCGCCGAGGCTGGCCATGGCATCGATGCCCTCGGTCCAGAGCGCCCGCTCCTCGTTGGAGTCGTTTCGTGGCCAGCCCGTGTGCTCGACCACGACGACGAGGTCGCCGTGGTCCTCCAGCCGCTTGGCGCTGGTTGCCAGCAGATCGGGATGGATCATCAACTCGAACAAGAGCCCGCGCTCCTGCAGCGCGTGAAGCACCTCGGTCGAAGGGAGCGCCCCCTGGGCACCCGCCATCGGACGGACACCCCGAAAGCGTTGGGCCCCTAGCTGTTCGTCGATGGCGGCTATCGCCTCGGCCACCGTGTCGGTGGGCGGCAGGCCGCCGACGATGGCGTTGGGGTGGCCGTCGGCGTCCGCTCGCCGGTCGAGCTCGAGCGTCTCCTCGACCGAGTGCCCACCGGTGGCGGCGGCGACGTTGACCAGTTTCTCGACGTTCCAACCCTCGGACTCAGCAAGGTAGGTCGGCACGTCGAAGCGGCGGGCCATCCCGGTGACGTCGCCCATGTTCAGCTGGTCTTGGGCCGCCGAGAGGTACGGATACCAGTCGGTGCGGGCCGGATCCCACAGGTGTACGTGGGCATCAATGATTCGGGCGGGCCTAGATTTCACCGTTGTCATCGTGGCTGCGCCACCTCTCGGAGTGCGTCGTCGAACCAGTCGGGCACCGCGGGGCCGCCGAAGCTGATGCTGCCGATGGGTCGTGGATGGCTGCGCAGCCCGAACCAGCCAGCGCCGGTGACCATTTCGGCGCCGGCGAGGCCGACCGCCTCGGCGCTGCACACCAGATGGGCGACGAGCTCGGCGGGGATGTCGTCGGACTCCGCGCTGACCGCGAAGGGTAGGACCAGGTCGCGGGTGGCCTTCCGGCCCGCCCTGGCGAGCTGGGCTGAGGCTTGAGCCCGGCTGCGTCCGCCCGCGGTGGTTGCTTCCGTGACGGTGATGAGGCGGATCGGGCGGTCCGTGGTCGCGGCGAGTGCGGCGACGCCACGCGTCCACCGGGCATCGGCATGAATTCCCTCGACGATGCCGTCGTGCTCGGAGAGGATGCGTTCCCAACCGGCCTCCGCACCGGCCTCAGCGGATCGTCCCGCCATTGCGACGACCACCGCGTCGACGCCCGCCAGGTCGGCGGCGGAGTCCAGCTGATGGGACACGACGCCCCGAGCCTGCAGCGCAGCGGTTATGGCCGCGGCCGCCCCGGGCCGGTCGGAGACGACGCCGCACGACCGCGTGACGGAAGGCGGCAGCACGTCGCCGGGCGACACGTCGAACGACGAGCCGAAGCGGGCGTTGCTTCCGCCCCCGCTGACCTGGTTGGACTCGGCCGACGTCAGCGCGATGGTGGTGGCGGCTTCCAGCAGGTGCGCCGTCGACGGCACGTCATCGCTGCGCACCACCTCGATCAGCCGGGGCTCGTCGATCACCGCGACCTCGGACCCTCCGGCGAACAACACCCGGCCCTGGCAAGCGGAAAAGGTGACGTCCACCAGGTGCGCGCCCAGTGGGCCGAGGTGCTCGGGCGCGGGCATCGAGCCCAGTGACAGTCCGCCGGTGGCCGCGCCGCCTGTCGGCAGCTTGCCGCCTAGTGCGGCGGCCACCATGCGGGTGGCGGCGATCGGCGAGATGGCGTTGATCACCACACCCTCAGGAGCGTGCCGACCCAGCTGCCAGGTGAGTGCGGCGACGGCGCGCTTGGCGCAGCCGTATGCGCCTGCGTCGGCCGCTCGCCATCCCGATCCGGACGTGACGCCGAGGATGTGACCGCGTCCCGCCGCCGCCATCAGCGGAAGGGCAGCGCCCAACACGTTGCGGTAGCCGTCGAGGTGCACCGACAGCACGCTGAGCCAGTCGTCGGCGCTGCCCTTGGCGAAGCCGGTGGGACGGCTTATGCCGGCGACGTTGACCACGGCGTCCAGCCCGCCGAACTCCTCGGCCAACTCGCCGAACAACTGGCGCACGCCCGATTCATCGGTGACGGAAACGCCGGAGGCCCGCGCGGCCCCACCCGCCGCGAGGATGCGACCGGCGGTGGTCTGCTCGGGCTGGGGGAGTTGCTCGGAGCCGTCTACCGAGACCAACGGATCAACGGTCACGACGAAAGCGCCCGTGCGACTGATGGACTCGGCGATGGCGGCACCGATGCCGCCACCGCCCCCGGTGACGACGACCACGCGCTGCCGGTCGCTCACGTCAGTTCCAAACCAGACAGTTCACCCGACGCCAGCCAACCCTCGAGCAGGTCGCGGTAGCCGAAGAAGTCGCCGAAGCCTCGACCCCAGTTGGTGTCGCGTGCCCTCACCGCGCCTGGATCGCCCTCGTTGTTGAGACGCGACGGCGTGCACGCGGACATGACGGCGCTCGGGTCGACGAAGGTGTCGACGATCTGCCGGATCCAGTCGGCCTCGGCCTCGGCGCTCACGTCGAAAACCGCGCCCCCCTGCTTCTCGAGCAGCGTGACCACGCCGGCGACGAACTCGGCACCGAACACGGCGAGCTGGGTGTAGTTGACCGTGACGACCGACTGCTGCCCAGGGGCGGGCATCACGAACATGTTGGGGAATCCGCGGCTCATCATGCCGAAGAGGCTGGCCGCGCCGTCGGCCCACTTCTCCGCGAGTGAGGTGCCACCTCGGCCGACGATGTCGTGGCCGACGCGCCGCTGCAGCGGCGTGACCTCGGCCTCGAAGCCCGTGCCGTAGATCATGCAGTCGACCTCGTACTGCCGGCCACCGACGACCGGACCCTGCGCGGTGATCCGCTCGATGCCAGCCGGGCAGTCGACGAGCGTGACGTTGGGGCGGTTGAACGCGCCGAAGTACTCGTCGTGAAAGCACGGCCGCTTGCAGAGATAGCGGTAGTACGGCTTGAGCGCGGCCGCAACTTGGGGGTCGGCGACCAGCTCGTCGATCCGCTGCCGGTGCTCCTCCATGATCCCGAAGTCGAGCTCCTCGGCCGTCCTCATGAACTCTTCGATGCTGGCGCCCTTGACCCGTGGCGGGTTCTGGACCGCCGCGTAGTGATGCGTCCAGCCGTCGTCGGTGAGGTCGGCGTCGACCGGCCTGCCCAACATGACCGACTGGAAGTTGTCCATCCGCGCCTTCTGCCAACCCGGCTCGAACCCCTTGGTGAAGTCCGGCTCGGTGGGTCGGTTGCCCCGCACCCCGATGGCCGACGGCGTGCGCTGGAACACGTAGACGTGCTTGGCCGATTCGGCGAGCGGTGGCAGAGTCTGCAGCCCGCTGGCCCCGGTGCCGATCAATGCGACGACCTTGTCGCCGAGGTCGCTGAGTGGCTCGCCCGGCCCGCCTCCGGTGAAGCCGTAATCCCACCGCGCCGTGTGAAACGCCCGGCCGTCGAAGTCGTCCATGCCAGGTATCGCAGGCAGCTTCATGAGGTTGAGGATTCCCACGGCCAGCACGTAGTAGCGGCAGGAGAGCTCGTCGCCCCGATCGGTGCGTACCGTCCACCGACCGGCGGCGTCGTCCCACGTCGTCTGAGTGACCCCGGTGTGGAACAGGGCGTCGGGAACCAGCTCGAACCGGTCGGCCACTCTTTGCAAATGCTCCCGGATCTCCTCGCCGAAGGCGTAGCGCCGGGTGGGGATGTAGTCGAGCTCCTCGAGCATCGGAAGGTATTGGTAGGACTCGACGTCGCACATCACGCCCGGGTACCGGTTCCAGTACCAGGTGCCGCCCACCCCGCCGGCCGCATCGACGATCCGGATGCGCTCGATGCCGGCCTTGCGCAGCTGAGCACCTGCGAGCAACCCAGCGATGCCTCCGCCGACGATCACGACGTCCGGATCGTCGGTGATCGGCGCCCGCTCGGCGTAGGGCGTAAAGGGGTCCGCCCGGTACCCGGCGACGAGCTCGTCGTGGGTCAGATCGCGGATGATCGACCGGCCGGGTACGAGGCGCCTGTCGCGCTCCGCGAGATACTTGGCGTGCACGACTTCGGGGTCGAAGGCCATGGATTCCCCTTTTGGCGGCGTCATCGTCGATGTTACAAAAACTCTACTAGGTGTAACACATCGTGTTCGTCGGGCAGGCGGCGGGACGAGCCTTCGATCGTATGGAGCCGATATTGCTATTTTTGTTAAGATAGTAAGTGCCGGTCGCCAATCGTAAGGTCCCTCGACGCCGAGGCAGAAGGGTGGGTCACGTTGGCCAGACAGACGCACACCGATTGGACAGCGCTCCCGGTTCCGTGGGCGGTGCAGGCCGTCGACCGCATTCCCAAACAGCGGTATTACGACCCGGAGTTCTACGCGCTCGAGAACGAGTTGTTCTGGCCACGGGTGTGGCAGATGGCGTGTCGGCTGGAGGAAATCCCCAAATCCGGCGACTTCGTCGAGTACGAGATTCTCGATCAGTCGATCATCGTGGTCCGCGTCGACGCCGAGCACGTGCGCGCGTATTACAACGCCTGCCGGCACCGCGGCATGAAACTCGTCGAAGGCCACGGCTCGCGCCGCAGCTTCGTCTGCCCGTTTCACGGCTGGTGCTGGGACCTCGAAGGCAAGAACACCTTCGTACTGCGCGCCAAGGCGTTCGACGAAGGCAATCTCGACCCCGACGACCTTGGCCTGACGCCGGTCAGGTGCGAGCTATGGGGTGCGTGCGCGTGGATCAATCTCGACAATGGCGCTCCGCCGCTGCGTGATTGGCTAGAGCCGTTCGCCTCAAAACATGACGAGTGGAAGGTCGGGGCGCTCCGGACCGAGTGGTGGAAGTCGTGCGTGCTTCCGGTGAACTGGAAGCTGGCCACGGCGGCCTTCATGGAGGGCTACCACGTACCGCAGACCCATCCGCAGCTCCTGCCGTCATCACACACCGCGGAGCGGTCCTCGGTGCACCCCATGATCGAGACGAGCCTTCACTTCATGCGGACGCTGGGGTCCGGTATGGGCGGTATGACGCACGAGAACGACGTACGGATCGCCGAAGGGCTGCAGCACATGTCGCTTCCGGACGATCCGACCGAGGCGATGGCGGCGTGGCGCGCTGCCGTCAACGACGCCGTCACCACGTGGCACCGCGCCCGCGGCTGCGACTTTCCCGATCTCAACGACCTCGATCGTCGCCAGGTCATCGACGCGATCGGATTCGGCTTCCCGCACTACTTCCTGCTGCCGCAGTACAGCAGCGCGTCGTCCTATCGGATCCGGCCGCTTGGCCCTGAGCGGACGCTCTTCGAGATCTGGTCGCTGACCCGCTTCCCCGACGACCAGTCGCAGGGTCGGCCCAGCCCGCCAGAGCCGTTGGCCCCCGACGATCCGAGCTGGCCGATGATTCCGGCCCAGGACTTCTCCAATCTGCCCAAGCAGCAGAAGGGGCTGCACGCCAGGGGTTTCGAATTCATGCGGCTGTCGACGGAGATCGAGGGGCTGATCTCGAACTTCGAGCGCGTCATCGATGGCTTCCTCGCAGGCTTGCCGTACGAGCGGCTGGTCCCGGCGATCCAGAAGACGAACACTACGATCGACGTACCGGTCGCGAACCTCGGCCTGACCGAGCCGGTACCGACGTGGTGAACTGGGACAAGTCCGTCGACCTGCTCATCGTGGGAAGCGGCGGCGGCGGAATGGTCGCCGCGCTGGCGGCAATCGACGCGGGAATCGAGCCGCTGGTCGTCGAGAAGCAAGCCCTGGTCGGCGGATCCACCGGAATGTCCGGCGGCATGGTGTGGCTGCCGAACAACCCTTTGATGCAGTCCGAGGGCATCGAAGACTCGCACGAAGACGGCCTGGCCTACTTCGACGACGTCGTCGGCGACATCGGGGAGGCTTCGTCGCCCGCCCGCCGCGAGATGTTTCTCAGCGCGGGCGTCGAGATGCTGAACTTCCTGCTGTGCAAGGGTATTCGGATGGTGCGGTGCCCCGGCTGGAGCGACTACTACCCGAACAGCAAGGGCGGCAACGCAGCGGGCCGTTCAGTCGAGGGAGTCCCGTTCGACGCCGCCGCACTCGGCGACTGGAGCGATAGAGTCCAGCCGTCCATGGCCAAGAACTACGGATTCGTGCTCAGGACCAACGAACTGCGCTCGGTGCAGTACTTCAACCGATCGCCACGCGCGTTCGCCGTCGCGACGCGAGTGTTCTTGCGCACCAGGGCGGCCCGGATTCGGCGTCGCGAGATACTGACCAACGGGGCGTCCTACATCGGTCAGCTCCTCAAGGCCCTGATCGACGCCGGCAAAGGTGATCCGCGGGTGTGGATCAACACCGCGATGGACGATCTCATCGTCGAAGACGGCAAAGTCGTCGGCGCTCGCCTCACCCGCGACGGCTCGACGCTGAACGTCGAAGCGCGCAGGGGAGTTCTGCTCGCTGCGGGCGGCTTCGGACACAACGCCGACATGCGGCGCCAATACAGCGCCGACCAGCCCAATGAGGGGAAGTGGTCGATCGCCAACGCGGGGGACACCGGCGAGGTGCTGCGGACGGCGATGCGGCTCGGCGCGAAGACCGACCTGCTAGATGAGGCCTGGTGGCTGCCAATGGCTTTCATAGCCGATCCGTTGGCAGCCTCGCTCGGCTCCGGGCGTCAGCGCCCGGGAGCCATCTACGTCGACGGTACCGGCAGGCGGTTCTGCAACGAGTCGAACTCCTACGTCGAGGTCGGCAAGGCGATGTACGCCAACAAGGCGGTGCCGTGCTGGCAGGTGTTCGACCAGGGGTACGTCGGCCGCTACGTCGTGGGGGCCAACCCGTTCGCCAAGCGTCGAGTGCCCGAAGCGTTGATCGAGAAGGGTGTCATCAAACGCGCCGACACGCTCGAAGGGCTGGCGCGCGAGCTCGGCGTCCCTGCAGACGAATTGACGCAGACGGTCAGGCGGTTCAACGAGTTCGCCAGGCAGGGTCTCGACCCCGATTTCGGACGCGGCCAGTCGGCCTACAACGACTGTTTGGGCGACCCGGGTCATCGTCCGAACGCTGCGCTCGGCCCCATCGATCGCGGCCCGTACTTCGCGACGAGGATCTTCCCCGGCGACGTCGGAACGTGTGGTGGCGTGATCACCAACGAGTACGCGCAGGTGATCGACGAGCAGGACCGAGTGATCGACGGCTTGTACGCCACCGGAAACAT
>JAOPVI010000420.1 GCA_025966225.1 Mycobacterium sp.
GCGGCATTCCTGTCGATCCACAACATGTGCGCGTGGATGGTGGATCGCTACGGCACACCCGAACAACGCAAGGCGTGGGTTCCCCGGTTGGCGTCGATGGAAGCGGTGGCCAGCTACTGCCTGACCGAGCCGTCCGCAGGGTCGGATGCTGCCGCGCTGCGCACCAGGGCGGTGCGTGACGGTGATGACTACGTGCTCGATGGGGTGAAGCAGTTCATCTCCGGCGCCGGAACGTCGGACGTGTACGTCGTGATGGCCCGCACCGGCGTCGAGGGTCCGCGCGGCATCTCGGCGTTCATCGTCGAAGACGGCTCTCCTGGACTGAGTTTCGGTGCGCAGGAACACAAGATGGGATGGAACGGCCAGCCCACCGCGCAGGTGATCATGGAAGGCGTCCGGGTACCCGCGGACGCCATGCTCGGCGGCACCGACGGCGACGGCGGCGGCTTCGGCATCGCGATGAACGGGCTCAACGGTGGCCGGATCAACATCGCGGCGTGCTCGCTCGGCGGAGCGGCCGCCGCGTATCAGAAGGCCGCCGCGTATGTCCGCGACCGAGAGGCATTCGGCGGCAGTCTGCTCGACGAGCCGACCATCCGCTTCGCCTTGGCCGACATGGCCACTGCGTTGGAGTCGTCACGAATGATGTTGTGGCGGGCGGCATCCGCCCTCGACGAGGACCACCCGGAAAAAGTCGAACTGTGCGCGATGGCCAAACTGCACGTGACGGACGCCTGCTACGACGTCGCCGACCGGGCGCTGCAACTGCACGGCGGCTACGGCTATCTCAGCGAGTATGGATTGGAGAAGATCGTCCGCGACCTGCGGGTGCATCGAATCCTCGAGGGAACCAACGAAATAATGAGGGTCGTCATCGGCCGGGCCGAAGCCGCCCGGACGCGGGCTTCCGCCTAGGAGAGAAGCAGATGACGACGATCGCGTTCTTGGGACTGGGCAACATGGGCGGCCCGATGGCGGCGAACCTCGTCGCGGGCGGGTTCGCCGTCCGTGGCTTCGACCCGGCTGCCACCGCGAAGGCGGCCGCAAGGGAGAAGGGAGCCAGCGTATTCGACCGCAGCGCCGAGGCAGTCGATGGCGCCGATGTCGTCATCACCATGCTTCCCAACGGCGGTCTGGTGCAGACCTGCTACGCCGAGGTGCTGCTCGCCGCCAAGCCTGGAGCATTGTTCATTGACAGCTCGACGATCTCTGTCGACGACGCGCGCACGGTCAACACACTCGCTGCCGAGCATGGGTTCGCCCAACTCGACGCGCCCGTATCGGGCGGGGTGAAGGGCGCGGTAGCAGGCACGCTGGCATTCATGGTTGGCGGCGAGGCCGACGCCGTTGAACGTGGCCGCGAGGTACTGGACCCCATGGCGGCCAAGATCATCCACTGTGGGGCGTCCGGTGCCGGCCAGGCCGCGAAGGTGTGCAACAACATGGTGCTGGCCGTGCAGCAGATCGCCGTCGGAGAAGCGTTCGTAGTTGCCGAGACGCTCGGCCTTTCGGCGCAGTCGCTGTTCGACGTGATCACCGGCGCCACCGGCAACTGCTGGTCTGTGCACACCAATTGCCCAGTGCCAGGACCGGTCCCGTCATCACCGGCGAACCACGACTTCAAGCCCGGCTTCGCGACCGCGCTGATGAACAAGGACCTCGGACTGGCGATGGACGCGGTGGGTTCGACGGGTTCGTCGGCACCGCTGGGCACCCACGCCGCAGAGATCTACGCAAAGTTCGCGGCAGATCACGCCGACAAGGACTTCAGTGCCGTCATCGAACTGATCCGCAACAGCTAGCGACCCCCACAACCGGCCAAAGTCGAGGTAACTGCGTGACCATCGAACTAGATCACATACTCACCCGAGTCGACGGGAACGTCGGCCGCGTGGTGTTGAATCGCCCGAAGGCCATCAACTCACTCACCAACGGCATGGTGGCCGGGTTGGCGAAGGCACTCGACGCCTGGGAACACGACGACGCGGTGCGCGCCGTGCTCCTCACTGGCTCCGGCGAGCGCGGACTATGCGCAGGCGGCGACGTCGTGGCGATCTATCACGACGCCCAAGTCGGCGGCGCCGAGACTCGGGCGTTCTGGCGCGACGAGTACGAGCTCAACGCCCGCATCGCGCGCTACCCGAAGCCGTACGTGGCCGTGATGGACGGCATCGTCATGGGCGGCGGGGTCGGCGTCAGCGCGCACGCCGGAATCCGGGTCGTCACCGACACGACGAAGATGGGCATGCCCGAGGTCGGCATCGGTTTCATTCCCGACGTCGGCGGCACCTATCTGCTGGCGCGCACACCGGGGTTACTGGGCGTGCACGCTGCGCTGACCGGCGCTCCCTTCTCGGGCACCGATGCCATCGCGATGGGGTTCGCCGACCATTTCGTGCCGCATGACGTGCTGGCCGACTTTGAGGCCGCCGTCGTATCCGATGGCCCCGCCGCCGCGCTCTCAGTGCACGCGATCGAGCCGCCGCCCAGTCCGTTGCTTGCGCAACGGCATTGGATCGACGACTGCTACTCCCACGAAACCGTGCCCGAGATCCTCGCGGCCCTGCACAGTCATGCGACCGGCCCGTCGATCGACGCATCTAATCTGATCGCCAGCCGGTCGCCGATCGCACTGGCAGTGACACTGGTGGCCGTACGGCGTGCCGGTGAACTCGACTCAGTCGAAGAGGTCCTGCGGCACGAGTTCCGGACATCGTGCGTGGCGCTTCGGTCACACGACCTCGTCGAGGGCATCCGCGCGTTGCTCGTGGACAAGGACCGCACGCCCAAGTGGTCACCGGCATCGTTGGCGGACGTGACGCCTGAGAGGATCGATGCCTACTTCGCGCCCCTCGAAGATGACTTGACTTTCCCAATCGCTGGTCGCTAGCGGAGACGCCAAAGGTGCGATGCCCAGCGCGTGTTCGGGTTTGATCCGCGGCACATGATCAGCAGCAGCGCAGTTAGCGAAAGGCGGACCATGGCGCCGTGGGGGATGCGAGTTGGTCCGCGGAAATGTGCATTCGATCGCGCGAGCGCCAACCGAGGCACGCTCTGCCCGTACCGCATCGGCTGACATGAGCCAGCACCAATCCCAGGCAAGTATGCGGGACTCTCGGGACCAGAAGGTGCAGGCTGTGTCCTCCGCAGGACACCCATATCGCCGACCGAAGGCCCACTGAACGAAGAGAAATTTCCCGAAGATGGTGGCCGCC
>JAOPVI010000015.1 GCA_025966225.1 Mycobacterium sp.
GCACATCGTCACGGCGACGAAGGTGTCGAGCGCGACCAGCCGGTCAAGCGTGCCCGGACCCGCCAGTAGTCGGAACATCGTCGTGATGGCGGCGGCCGCGAGCATCACGCCGGCCACTATCCAAATGATTGTCACGAGCCCTCCCGCTCCGCGCCTTCTGATTCCTCGCGCAAGCGCTCGTCAGGCGACGGCCGCCAGTCGGCCGCCCGCTCGAAGGACGCGATGATCAGCCGCTCCACCTCCGCGATCTGGTGGTAGAAGCGCTTGACCGCGCGGTCGGAGCCGACGTCGAGGACGTGCACGTAGATCATGCGGCGGGTCTGGTCGATCTCGAGCACGATCGTGCCGGGAGTGAGGTTGATGGCGTTGACCGCCAGCGCCAGCACCAGGTCTGACTTGAGCGCGAGGTGGGCCCGCAACACGGCCGTCGTCGGCGGTGGTCCCGGCCTGATCGCCAGCCAGGCTACCTGCACCGACGACACCACCAGGTAGTAGGCGACGTGGAGCAGCAGCCGCATCAGCGACACCGGGTGAAGCCGACCTTCGACGGGTACCGGCGGCAGCGGCAACAACACGGTGATCACCAATGCGATGGCCAGCCCGCTCAACACGTTGGCGGGAGAAACGTTGCCCCACAACAGCATCCACACCAGAGTCAGGCAGCACAGCACCCAGGCGCGCAACGCGAACTTCCTCACGGTCGTTCACCGCCCAGTCTGCTCTTCGCGCAAGCGCTCATCGCCCCAACACCGCCGAGATGTACTGCCCGCGGTCGAGCACCGCGGCGGCCGCGCGCTCGCTGTAGGAGAAGATCGGTCCGGCGAAGACGGTGAGCGACAGGCCAACTGCGATCAGCGCGCCCGTCGGCAGCAGCATGCCAACGGGCATCCGGCCGACGTCATCGCGGTCGGCGTAGGCCACGTCCTCGGCATCGTCGAGCAACGCCGCTGGCGCAGCCATCGCGAGTGCGCCTTCGGGGGCGTCCGCGCGGGCCCGCCAGAACGCCTTGGTCCACACCCGCGCCATCACGTAGAGCGTCAGCAGGCTCGTCGAGACACTTCCCGCGACCAGCAACCAGGCCAGTACCGAGCCATTCTGGGCACCGGCTTCCAGCAGTGTGACCTTTCCGATGAATCCCGAAAACGGAGGTATGCCACCGAGATTGAGGGCTGGCACCATGAACACCATCGCCAGTAGCGGGCTGGCCGCCGCGAGCCCGCCGAGACGTTGCAGCGTGGAGGCGCCGGCCTGGCGTTCGATGAGCCCGACCACCAGGAACAGCGTCGTCTGCACCACGATGTGGTGGGCGACGTAGTAGATCGCCCCGGACATGCCGAGCGCGCTGGACAGCGCGATACCGAACACCATGTAGCCGATGTGACTGACAAGGGTGAACGACAGCAGTCGCTTGATGTCGCTCTGCGCCATCGCGCCGAGGATGCCGACGATCATCGTCAGCAGCGCCGCCACCATCAGCACGTGGTCCAGTGTGCCGCCGGGGAATAGCAGCGAGTGGGCCCGGATGATCGCGTACACACCGACTTTCGTCAGCAGGCCGGCGAACACGGCGGTGATGGGGGCAGGCGCGGTGGGGTAGGAGTCGGGCAACCAGGCCGACAGCGGGAACACCGCCGCCTTGATACCGAATGCGACAAGCAGCACCGCGAACATCGCGCTGCGGGTGCCTGCTGGAACGCCATCGAGCCGCACCGACAGTTCGGCCATGTTGAGGGTGCCGGTCGCCGCATAGATCAACGCAAGGCCGACCAGGAAGATCAACGACGACACCATGGACACCATGACGTAGGCGATGCCCGCCCGGACCCGATCGGCACTGGCGCCGATGGTCAGCAGCACGAAGCTGGCGCTGAGCAGCACCTCGAAGCCGACGAACAGGTTGAACAGGTCGCCCGCCAGAAACGCCGTACAGACGCCCGCCGACAGCACCAGGTAGGTCGGCAGGAAGATCGACACGGGCTGGCGTTCGTCGCCGTCGCGGATGCCCTGTCCGATGGCGTAGAACACCACCGCCAAGAGCACGATCGCCGACACCAGCAGCATCAGGGCCGAAAGTCGATCGACCACCAGTGTGATGCCGAGCGGCCCCATGCCAGGCACGGTCTGACCCCAGCCGCCGACGTGAACGACCAACGTGCCGTAGCGGTCGGCCAGCACGACCAGGGCGGCACACACCGTGACCACCGCCGCCAGGGCCAGCAGCGCGATGGTGCGCTGCAACCGGGGCCGACGCCCGGCGAACAACGTCGCGGCTGCGGCGAGTGTCGGGATCAGCACGGGTAGCGGCGTCAGCACCGCCGCTGTCGTGCTCACTTGGAACCCTCGTGGCCAGGCAACGCGTCGAGTTCGTCAGGTGCGTCGGTGTCGCGGCTGACGTGCGGTGCTGGCGCGTCCTCGTCGAGCTCGCGCTCCGATTGCTGCGAGACGCGCGTGTCCTCCGGATCGGTGTCGACCTCCTCGGCCCTCGACAGCCGGTAGGACCGGTAGGTGAGCGCGAGCACGAAGGCGGCGATGCCCATGGAGATGACGATCGCGGTCAGCACCATGCCCTGAGCCAACGGATCGGCGGTGACGGTTTCGCCGTCACTGGTCCGGCCGCGCACCGGCGGGTTGCCCGACCGCCCGCCGACGGTCAGGATCAGCAAGTTCACCGCGTTGCCGATGAGGAGCAGTCCCAACAACATTCGGGTGAGGTTGCGTTCCAGCAGCAGGTAGACGCCCGCGCTGGTGAGGCCGCCGATCAGCACCAGGGGCACGAGATATGTCGTCATCGGGCGCCCACCAGTTCTTCGTCGACGCGGGCACCGAGGCTGCGCAGCACGTCGAGCACGAGGCCGACCACGATGAGGTAGACCCCGAGGTCGAAGAACAGTGCGGTGACCAGCTTGACGTGTCCGAGTACGGGAAGGTCGAACTGCAGCACCGCCGACGACAGCACCGGGGCACCGAGCAACAGCGACATCACGGCGGTGCCCGCCGAAAGGGTCAGGCCGGCGCCGAGGATCTTGCCTGCGTCAAGGGGCAGCGTCTCGCCCAGTTCGTACCGCCCGCCTGCCAGATAGCGCAGCACCAGCGCGAGGCCTGCGGTCAGGCCTCCGGCGAACCCGCCGCCGGGAGTGTTGTGCCCGGCGAAGAAGAAGTACGCCGACAAGACCATGATCAACGGGAAGATGTTCCGGGTAGCGACCTCTAGCACCAACGAGCGATTCCTGGGGTCGCGGAGTTCACTGCCACGCAGCCAGGTGATGTCGCCGACCGCCGGGCTGGTCGACAACACGGGGAGGCGGCCGATGTCGGGCTGTCCGGCGTCGCCGACGCGGGGCGCGGCGCCGAACCGGCGGTGTCGGAACACCAGCGAGGCGACCCCGGTCGCGGCCACCAGCAGCACCGAGATCTCGCCCATGGTGTCCCAGGCGCGGATGTCGACCAGCAGCACGTTGACGGTGTTCGCGCCGTTGCCGCGGTAGTAGGCGGCGTCCGGCAACAATTCGGCGATCGGCGTGGTTCTACGCGCGGTCATCGCGAACACGGCGAGCGTGGTGACGGTCGCCCCGACGGCCACGGCGAGCAGCGCGCGCGGTAGCCGGTGCCGCTCCATGTTGGCCTGGTCCGCCTCGGCGGGCAGCGTTCGAAGCACCAACACGAAGATCACCAATGTCAGTGTCTCCACCAGGAATTGGGTGAGCGCCAGGTCGGGCGCGCCGTGGAACACGAAGATGACGCCGCAGCCGTAGCCGGTCACCCCGACGAGGAGCACTGCCGCCAACCGGTTGCGCAGCACCGTTGCGGATAGGGCCGCGGCCAGGATGATCAACCCGACCACGACCTGCAGCGGTGAGTCCCACAGTCGCAGCTCCGGACGGTCGCGGGCGCCGAGCACCAGCATCACGAGCGGAAGCACCACCAACGTCGACAGGATGACCGATTGCGTGACCGGTATCGATCCGCGCTGGGTCACGGCGGTGATCCGCACTGCGAACACGTCGGCGCCCCGGATCACCGCGTCGTAGATCCGGTCAGCGTTGCCAAGCGGTAGGTAGCCCGTCCGCAGCCGCGGCAGCTTGGAGCGCGCGGCGAACGCGGCGGCGCCGACGCCGAGAACCAGGATCGACAGCAGCAGAGGCAGATTCACGCCGTGCCAGAGCGCGAGGTCATACTCCGCCCCGCCGGGCATGGTATCGGCATAGGAGTCGAGCACGTGGTCCAGCCCGGCCGGCCAGACGCCGAACAGCAGGCCCGCCGCCGCCAGGATGGCCGGTGCGACGAGGAATGTCTTTGAGGGGCGGTGCATTTGGGCTACCCGTTGGCTGGGCCGGGGGTTGCCCTTGCTTGCGAACGCCCCGTAGATGAAACGCAGACTGTAGATCGTGGTGAACACCGAACCGAATGCCACGCCCGCCAACACGTATGGGCCCGCACCCCCGAGCGACGCACTGTGCGCCAGGGTTTCGAAGTCGGCCTCCTTCGCGACGAAGCCGAGGAACGGTGGCAGCGCGGCCATGCTCGCCGTCGCGCCGATCGCGATGAGCAGAAGTGGCTTGTCGTGCGCGCCGAGACCGGAGAGCCTGCGGATGTCGCGGGTACCGGTGGCGTGGTCGATGATCCCGACCACCATGAACAGCGCAGCCTTGAACATCGCGTGTGCGCACAGCATCGCCAGGCCTGCCAGCATCAAATCGCCGCCGCCCGCGCCGACCATCAGGGTGATGAGGCCGAGTTGGCTGACCGTGCCGAACGCCAGGATGAGCTTGAGGTCGTACTCGCGCACGGCCCGCCAGCCCGCGAGCAGCATGGTCAACAGCCCCAGCGTCACGATGATGGGACGCCACGGCGGCGCGTCGGCGAATCCGGGTGTCATGCGCGCGACCAGGTACACGCCGGCCTTGACCATCGCGGCCGCGTGGAGGTATGCGCTGACGGGGGTAGGGGCGGCCATCGCGCCGGGCAGCCAGAAGTGCATGGGGACGATCGCGGACTTGGAGAGCGCGCCGATGAGTACGAGCACGACCCCGACCGACGCGGCCGTCCCGGAGGGGGGCGCTGCGATCAATTCGGACAACAGGTACGTGCCGGACAGCTGCCCGAGGATGACGATCCCGACGAGCATGGCCAGCCCGCCCGCCGTGGTGACCAGCAGGGCCTGGGTGGCGGCCCGTCTACTGGTGGCACGTTCGGCGTAATGGCCGACCAGGAGGAACGACAACACCGTCGTGAGTTCCCAGAACAGGTAGAGCACCAGCATGTTGTCGCTGATCACCAGTCCGAACATGGCTCCGGAGAAGGCGACGAGCTCGGCCGCGAAGCTGGGCAGTCGCTTCTCGGTGTGGCCGTCGTGATGATGGAAGTACTCGGCGCAATAGAAGAGTACGAGCGCACCTATTCCGAGCACCAGCACGCTCATGATCGCGGCCAGCGTGTCGAACCGCAGGTCGATGTCCATCGACAACTCGGGCACCCAGTCGATGCGCACGGTGCGATCTGGACCGGACTGCCCGGGCCAATTCAGCGCGACCCAGACGAGCGATCCGAGCGGCACCAGCGCCAGCGGATAGAACGCTTGCCGTCCCCAACGGCGCACGAGCACCGGCGCCACGGCGGCGGCGACCGCGTGGGCGAAGAGGATGGCGAGCATGGCACTCCGATGTTGGCGGGGTGTCAGCCTTCGACGGCTATGAGCAACGTGCAGTCTACGGATGGGCTCTTCGCCAGGAACAGCGCCGCCGGCATCGTGCTGCTGGTGCCGTTCGGTGACGGCTGGTTCCGGGCCATCGCGTGGGACCGGCTGCGTGAACAGGCCCCGCTGGCCGAACCCGTGACCGAGGACGAGATCCGCAGTGCGTTCGCCAGGATCGCCGGCGACGATCTCGGCATGGCCGAGATGCGCTGGAGTTCAAGGTTTCTCAGCGAACGCAAGCAGGCCCGTCGTTATCGGGTCGACCGGGTGTTTCTTGCGGGTGACGCCGCGCACGTGCACTCGCCGCTCGGCGGCCAGGGCATGAACACCGGCATCGGAGACGCCGTCAACCTCGGCTGGAAGCTGGCCGAGGCGGTCCGCGGGGAGTGCGCCGGGTCCGGCGCTGGGGGTACCCCCGCTTGCGGGGGAGAGCGCAGCGACCCGGGGAGAATCACGCGTCTGCTCGACAGTTATCAGTCCGAGCGTCACCCGGTCGGCACGTTGGTGCTGCGGCTGACCGACGGGTTCAACAAACTGGTGCTTGGAACCAGCGCGATCCGGCGGGTGTTCCGACGCGTCGCGATCACGACGATCCTGGCGCTTCCGGTGGGGCGGCGCACGTTGGGTGGGCTACTGAGCGGCGTCGGAATCAAGTACGACCGGCCGCGCGGGGCGCACCGGCTGGTTGGCTCCCGGATGCCCGACGTCGAGTGCGAGCGGCAGCGGCTCTTCGAATTGTTGCGCGGCGGAGGTTTCGTGCTGCTGACCAAGGTGGCCGTCGACGTGACACTGCCCGGGGTGGTGGCAGGCGTACACTTCGACCCGAAGCTGCCCGCCGCGGTGCTGGTGCGGCCCGATGGGTACGTCGCGTGGGCATCGGACGCCCTGCCGGACGCGGCCTCGATCCGGGCCGCCGTGAATCAGTGGAGCCTGACGGCCGACCCAGCACCGCGCGCGTGACGCGGGGCCGACCTCGTGGTCAGCGCGGTCGCAGCTCACGGCCGATGTTGCCCTGCTGCTGGTGGTCGGTGTCGTCGTAGGCCGAGGCCGACGAGTCAAGCCGGGACGAGAGCACATCTGACGTGGCCTGCATCATGGTGGCTGCGTTTCCACGTGACTGCACCGCGCTCATCACGGCCGCGCTGGTCAGCGCACAGACCCCGCCGTGACTGAACCCGACGTTCTGGGTGGTCTCGAGAGTCTTCATGCCCGCCGACTCAATGTTGGTCGCGACCTCGCCCTGTTGGGAGGACAGCTGCCGCAGGTCGGCCGAGACGACCGACATCTCGCCGCACCCGTTCGGGCCGTCCGGATCGGCCTCCGAACCGATGCGGTCGTATCCGGCGCCCGCCCGTCGGACGATCGTCGCGTTGTGGGCGGACTGGCCAGTCAGCTCGAGGAACCGGGCGGCGGCGACGGGAACGGACAACGCGACAGCGGCGGCCTGAAATTCGAGCGACGCCGCCTGACCGTAGCCAGGGATCGCGTTGAGAGAGATGGCCACGGGAATGGCGAAAGTCAGTGTCGTCGAGCAATAGTCGATCGTCTGTCGAGTTTCGTTGACTTGGCCGGCCTCCTTCGCCAGCACGTCACCGACCGACTTGTCGAGCTGTTGCATGGACTTCGCCCGGACCTCCTGAAGTCCGTTCTGGTCGGTGTACGCCTCCGATCCGTCGCCCGTCCAACTGCCGGGTGCGCCGGTGGTCGCCAATGTCTCGCCGATCTGCTGGAAGGCCTCCGCGCCGCTGCTGAAGTCTTGACCCTCGTCAGGAGTCCCGAACCCCGAGAGGTTGCTCATGCCCAACAGGGCCAGCAGGCCGGCATTGATGATCGGCGTCGCGGCGGCCTCCGCGAACTTGGTGGCCTCGAACAACGGAGCCGCCGCCGAGCCGAACGTCTGCGCGAATCCGATGAAGTCGGCCCCGAGTCCGAAGGCGGACCCCACGGGGTCGTCCCCGATGCCGGTGAGGTGCCCCCACGTGCCGTACACGCCGTTGACGTTCGAGAAGACGTCTCCGCCAGTCTGCCAGCCACCCATGTGGATCGAGCCCCCTTGTCGTCGTTACGTCGACCGTAACAAGGCGCGAACAGCCACTCGTGCACCAATTTTCACGCCCCAGCGGTTACCCGGGTGACGTCCGCCACGTGCGCAGCCGTTCCAAGGCCCGACCGTCGGTGAACTCCGCCCGGTACGCGGGGTTGTCCCAGTAGAACCTGACCCACTCGCGCAAGGCGTCGCCGTCCTCGGAGTATTGCGTGCCATTGCCGATCGCTGCCTTGGCCCCGTTCGCCATCACCATCGTGATGGCGCACAGCGCGTACGCCTCCCTCTGCTGGATCTTCAATTTGCCGATGCCGTGCCCGCGCACGGGGGCGTCGTCGGTGATCGCGATGACGTCGGCCCACGCGCCCTTCGTCTTCCAGAACACCTCTGCGAAGACGAATTCGTCGGAGCTGAACCGGAGGTAGCCCATGCCGCCGTTCTGGACGTACTTGACGACGACGACGGCGCAGAACACCACGGCCCAACCAAATATGAGCAGGTAGCCGTGCCTGAGTTTGTCGGGAAACGGCACCGAGACCATGTGCAGGGTTCCGAGCACCGCCCATGGCACGAAGAGCAGGATCGCGCCGACGCTCGTCGTCAGGCTAAGCAGGTCGTAAGCGCGTGGGGAACGCAGAGTCGTCCCCGTGTCGTCGGCCGTCGCGCGTGGGACGAACCGCTTCAGGAACAGAACCTGTCCGAAGACGGTGAACGCGAGCAACGTCGCACAGGCGAGCAGGATGGCCAGAACGCCCTGACCGGAGCCCATCGCTGCGGCGGCCCCGCCCGCGCAGACGAGTCCGGTGGCGCACGTGACGAAGAGCCGGAAACCCCGGAGGACTGGGCGTCCTGGCGTTGCGCTGCTCGTTCGCTTCCTCAGCGAATCAGTCATGCTGCCCAGCCTATTGGGCGGTTGACCGACCTCGGGCCACCAAAGCCAAAGCCCGGGCGGGTACGCGGCTACTTCGTCGAGGTGGCGAGCCTGATCGGAATCGCATGTCCGAGCACGCCGATGCCCGCGCCGAGAATCGGCCAGACGGGCCAGAAGTACCAGCTACCTCCGGAAAGGGCGACCGCCAGCCACACCGTCAGCACGATGACGACCATGAGCACGTATCCGGCCAGGTGCACCCTGACCGACATTCTCGCGGCGGCGTTGCGGGCCTCGCGGTGGCGGGGGTCGTTACGGCGCAACTGGGCAATGGGCAGGTCGACCAGTAGTTGGCGGAGTTCGTTCGACGAGGGAGCGGCGAACGCGGCCGCGACCCGTTGCTCGTACTCGGCCATGTCGAGGTAGCCCTGCGTCAGGGCCAAGCCAAGCTGGTCTGCGGTGGCCGCGCGCTCGCGGTCCCCGGCGCGGACCGTCGAGGTTGGGAGATTGGTGGTCATGTCACGCCTTCCGATCTTGACGATGGCTAGTTTTGATAGGTCGAGACTGACATGTCATTAGTGGAATGTCAATGATCCGGGGTTCAATGAGGCCATGACCGAGGAACGAAGAGTGGTCAGCGCCAGCCGAGACGTGGCGGCACCCGCCGCGACGATCTTCGAGCTCATCGCCGACCCCGCCCAGCAGCCCCGCTGGGACGGCAACGACAACCTCGCCGAGGCACCGTCGGGCCAGCGCGTGCGAGCGGCCGGGGACGTGTTCACGATGGGCCTGACGATGGGCGCCGTCCGGGAGAACCACGTCGTGGAGTTCGAGGAAGGCCGGCTCATCGCGTGGCGGCCGTCCGAGCCTGGCGCGAAGCCTCCGGGGCACCTCTGGCGCTGGCAGCTGGAGCCCGTCGACGACACACACACGCGGGTGACCCACACCTACGACTGGTCGCAGCTGACCGACGAGAACCGGTTGGCCCGAGCCAGGGCCACCACGTCCGAGCGGCTGCAGGCCTCGGTGGAGGGCCTGGCTGCGCTCGCCGAGCAGCGCTGATTCTCCGGATTTCGTTTGGTCAATCCCGGACGGCAGCCCGAGCACACGATCACGATGAGGCTACGAGGCCCAACTACTGAGAGAGCATCAACATGGCTGTCGACGAAATCAAGCTCAACGAATTCCTCGGCAAGGCCGTTGGTGATCTCGGCGCCGCGATGAGTGCGGCGCTGATGCTGGTCGGTGACCGGCTCGGGCTGTACCGCGAACTGGCGAAGGGCGCGCTGACGCCAGCCGAACTGGCGCAACGCACCGGAACCAACGAGCGCTACGTCCGCGAATGGCTGGGCAATCAGGGCGCAGGCGGCTACGTGCAGTTCGACCCGGACTCCGACCAGTGGTCCATGAGTGAAGAGCAGGCGCTGTGCCTGACCGACCCGAACGGCCCGGTCGACATGCCAGGGGCATACAACATCGTGGAGGCGACGTTCCACGCACTTGACCAGACGCTCGAGAACTTCAAGTCCGGGAACGGAATGGAGTGGGGCGAACACCATCCATGCCTGTTCGAAGGGACCGAGCGGTTCTTCCGGGCCGGCTACCACACCAGTCTGATCGGCTCGTGGCTGCCTGCGCTGGACGGCGTCGTCGACAAACTGCAGAGCGGCGCGAAAGTCGCCGACGTCGGTTGCGGACACGGCGCCAGCACCATCTTGATGGCGTTGACCTATCCGGATTCGCAGTTCGTCGGATACGACTATCACGCGGAATCGATCAGCGTCGCACGCGAGAAGGCCGCGGCGGCGGGCGCCTCGAACGCGAAGTTCGAGGTGACGGATGCGGTCGGCTACGAGGGCACGGGGTTCGACCTCATCGCGTTCTTCGACTGCCTGCACGACATGGGCGATCCGGTCAGCGTGGCCCGTCACGCGCGCCAGGCGATGAGCGACGACGGAACGGCGATGATCGTCGAACCCTTTGCCGGCGACAGGGTGCAGGACAACTTGAACCCCGTGGGCCGGGTGATGTACGGCGCGTCGACGCAGATATGCGTACCCGTCTCGCTGGCGCGCAACGGGCCCGCCCTCGGCGCTCAGGCAGGCGAAGCCAGGCTGCGCGAGATCGTCGTCGACGAAGGCGGCTTCACGCGCTTCCGCAGGGCCACCGAAACCCCGTTCAACCTCGTGCTCGAGGCCCGCCCGTAGTCATTGGCTCCGGGTCACTTGCTCCGGCCCTCGGAGAACGCCCGCAACGACTCCACCTGAGCCGGGTCCAGAGACGGCCGCACGGCCGCGCGCGCCTTCGCGACGTCTTCGGCGGTGACGTCGGCGGCGTCGATCGACCGCCGCATCGCCGTCAACGCGGCCTCACGCAGCAGTGCCACGCAGTCGGCCGCGCTGTAGCCGTCGAGGTCGTCGGCAAGCGCGTCGAGATTCACGTCGGCGCTCAACGGGATCGACTTTCCGGCCGTGCGCAGGATGTCCCGCCGCGCGGCGGCGTCCGGCGGTTCGACGAACACCAGCTTCTCCAGCCGGCCCGGTCGCAGCAGCGCGGGGTCGATGAGGTCGGGCCGGTTGGTGGCGCCGAGTACGACGACGTCGCGTAGCGGGTTGATGCCGTCGAGTTCGGTGAGCAGCGCCGCGACCACGCGATCGGTGACGCCGGAGTCGAAACTCTGACCGCGTCGCGGCGCCAGCGCGTCGATCTCGTCCAGGAACACCAGCGAAGGTGCGGAATCGCGTGCGCGGCGGAACAATTCGCGCACCGCCTTTTCCGAAGAACCCACCCACTTGTCCATCAACTCGGCGCCCTTCACCGCGTGGATGGACAATCTGCCGGTGCTGGCAAGCGCGCGCACGACGAACGTCTTTCCGCAGCCGGGCGGACCGTACAGCAGCACGCCCCGCGGTGGGTCGACGCCGAGTCTTGCGAACGTGTCGGGGTGCTGAAGCGGCCAGAGCACGGCCTCGGTGAGCGCCTGCTTGGTCTCGACCATGTCGCCGACGTCATCGAGCGTCACCGACCCGACGGCGACCTCCTCGGTCGCCGAGCGGGACAGCGGGCGGATCACCGAAAGCGCGCCGACGAAGTCGTCCTGGGTCAGCGCGGGTGGCTTGCCGTCGGCGCTCGCGCGAGCGGCCGCTCGAAGCGCGGCCTCCCTGACCAGGGCCGACAGATCGGCAACGACGAAACCCGGTGTGCGGTCGCCTATTTCGTCGAGTTTCAAGCCCTCGGACGGCACGCCGCGCAGCAGCACCTCGAGCAGCGCCTTGCGGGTGGCGCCGTCGGGCAGGCTGAGCCCGAGTTCGCGGTCGCACACCTCCGGCGCGCGCAACCGGGGGTCCACGGCGTCGGGCACCGCGGACGTCGCGATGAACGCCACGCCCTTCGTGGCCACCGCGTTGCGCAACTCGGTGAGAATCAGCGTGGCGACGGGTTCCGCGGTGGCGGGCAGCAGCGCGTCGATGTCGGTGATCAGCAGCACGCCGCCGCCGTTCCGCACGGTCGCGACTGCCGACGACACACTGGCCAGTCGGTCCTCGGCCCTCAGCGCGCCGACGTCGGGGCCGTCCAACTCGACCAACCGCCGCTCGCGGCAGACGGCGCGCACCAGGGTGGCCTTGCCGACGCCGGCGGGACCGGACACCAGCACGCCGAGATTGGCTTTGGCGCCGAGGGTTTCGAGAAGCTTCGGCTCGTCCAGCGCGAGCTTGAGCCACTCGGTCAGCCGGGCCGCCTGGATGTGTGCGCCCTTGAGATCGTCGAAGGCGATGAGCGGTTGCTGGGTCGGTGTGGTGACCGTGTGCTGGCCCGTGCCGAGCCCTTCGGCGCCGGTCGCGCCGTCCGCCCCGTCGCCCCAGGTGACCAGTGAGTTCGGCTGGACGCTGACCGCGCCTGCCGGGTCGACGCTGGTCACCGTCAACAGTTCGGATGTCCAGGTGATGCCGACCGACGAGGTGAGCGCCGTGGTGGCCGCCGACGTCGAGGTGCCAGGACCGAGGTCGCGAGGCAGCAAGGAGACCGTGTCGCCGACCGTCATGACCTTGCCGAGCAGGGCCAGCCGCAACGTCGCAGGGGAGACCGACTGCGTGGCGAGCTTCGACCCGCTCAGCGTGATCGACCGCGCGCCGTACACCGTCGCCGGCGCCACGATGACGCCTGCGTCCTGCCGCAGTCCGGCGTTGGACAGCGTGACGTCGTCGAGCAACGCGGTGCCGGTCGGCGTGCCGCCCGGTGCGATGCCGACCACGGCGGCGGTGGTGCGCGCGCCCGTCAGCGAGACGGCGTCCCACTCCCGAATGCCCAGGGCGGCAATCACTTCCGGGTGAAGCCGAGCCACGCCGCGACGGTTGTCCAGAGCAGAGGTGTTCAGCCGTGCGGTCAGCCGGAGATGGGACAGCGGAGGGTCCTCGGCGGGCGATTCGGCGGGCTCAGTCATTGCGTGAGCCAGGCCTGCGCAACCCGAGCCGCGCCGCGGAGCCGCGACGCGGCCGGGCCCGCCGGATCGCACGTCGAGTCTGGCGCTGCACCTTCGGTTTGTCGTCCCACACCTCGGGGTGCTTGGACAACCAATCCTTGGTCCTGATGGCGAACGGGATGTGGATGACGTAGGCGACGATGATCGCCATGATGACGAGGTAGCCGTACTGGATCGAGGCCGCGACGAGAATCGCCAGCACCACGAGCAGTGGAAGGTACATGTTGGGCGACACGGCGAACGTATGGACCTTGCGCATCGGAATCGCGCTCACCGCGAGCAGCGAGACGCCGATCATCCAGATGATGACGATCCATTCCGCCCAGTGCGTGTCCCACCAGGGCCCAGGGAACTGAAGCTTGGCGGCAATGGGGCCGATGGACCCGATCGCGCCCGCCGGAGCGGGCATGCCGACGAAGTATTCGGACTCGTACGCGGGACGGTCCTGGGCCAACATTGCGTTGTACCGCGCCAGCCGCAACACGATGCAAACGGCGTAGACCAGCACGACGATCCACCCGATCGGGGATTCCCTCAACATCACGGCCCAGACGATGAAGGCAGGGGCCACGCCGAAGTTCACCGCGTCGGCGAGCGAGTCGATCTCCTCGCCCATCTTCGACGTCGCCTTCAACATGCGGGCGGCCCGGCCGTCGAGTGCATCGAGGATCGCGGCGCCCGCGAGCAGGGCCATGGACTCCGTCGCCTTGCCCTCGAGGGCGAACTTGACCGCCGACAGCCCGAGACAGATCGCGGCGACGGTCATCGCACTCGGCAGGATCCGCAGGCTGAGCTGCGGGGGCTTGATGCGAGGTCTCATCGGGGCAGCTCAGCAAGGACGGTTTCGCCAGCAACGGCCCGTTGGCCGGGCTCGACGAGCACGTTGGCGCCCTCGGGGAAGTAGGTGTCCAGCCGGGAGCCGAACCGGATCAGTCCGTACGTCTCGCCGAGCGCGAGTTTGTCCCCGACCTTGGCCGAGCAGACGATGCGTCGCGCGATGAGGCCGGCGATCTGCACCGCGACGACGTCGATGCCCTCCGGCGTGCGGATCCACACGCTGTTGCGCTCGTTGTCCGCGCTGGCGTCCTCCTTGTCGGCCGAGAGGAACTTGCCTGGGCGGTACTTGATGGTGACGACCTCGCCTGCGACGGGGGCGCGCTGCACGTGTGCGTCGAACACCGAAAGGAAGATGCTGATGCGCGTCATCGGCATCGTCGAAAGGTTGAGCTCGGTGGGTGGGACCACCTGGTCGATGAGAGTGACCGTGCCGTCAGCGGGCGCCACCACCACACCAGGGCGGGTCGGTGGCACGCGGGGCGGATGACGGAAGAACCCTCCACACGCGGCCGCAGCGGTCAACCCCGCAGCCCGCAGCCAACGGTTGCGGCGGCCGACCACGGCGAGCCCCAGCCCGCCTGCGATGAAGGGGAGCCCCGCTCGGTGGACCGGGGGGATGGTCGATTGGACTAGCTCGACGAATCTGGTGAGCTCGGATTGGTCGGCGGCATCGGAAGGGCGCGCGGGTCTGGCCATGGGGTGTCGATTCTACGGTTGGACTGATCGGCCCGGGGCAGCTAGCTCAGGTCCCACACGCGCACTTTTGATCCGGCCGCGAGTTCGGTGACGTCCTCGGCGAGTTCCAGCAGGCAGTTCGCCGACGCGAGCCACCGTAGATGATGACTGGCAGGCGGCCCATAGGTGGTGACTTCGCCGTCGTCGAAGACCCCCGGTCGCTGCGCTCCTGCCCGCCGGCTGTCATCCCCCGGTCGCTGCGCTCCTGCCCGCCGGACCGTCAATACGCCGCGCCGGAACTGACGCTTGCCCCGCGGCGAGGTCAGCGGTTCGGTCAGTGTCGCTTCGATGTGGGGGCGGTCGGGATGGGGCAGTGACATCGCGGCGCGAAGGGGCGCGCGGATGAACACCTCGAAGGACACCAGCGCGCTGACGGGGTTGCCTGGCAGCGTGACGATCGGCGTCGTTCCGACCCGTCCGGCGCCCTGGGGCATTCCGGGTTGCATGGCCACTTTGACGAATTCGACTTCCTCGCCGAGCGAGTCCTTCACGACCTCGTAGGCGCCCGCACTGACGCCGCCGGTGGTGATGATGAGGTCGGCGCCCTTCGCGTGCTCGTGCAGTGTGGCGCGGAACGTCTCGACGTCGTCGCCCGTCGTCGGGGAGGCCACCACCTCGGCGCCCGCGTCGCGGACCGCCGCGGCCAGCATGACGGCGTTGGACTCGTAGATCTGGCCGGGCTGAAGCGGCGTGCCGGGTGCCACCAGTTCCGAACCGGTCGACATCACCAGAACCCGTTGCCGCGGAACGACGTTCAACTCACCGAGGCCGAGCGCCGCGGCCAGCCCGAGCGC
>JAOPVI010000064.1 GCA_025966225.1 Mycobacterium sp.
GTGCGGTCGAAACCCCACTGCTCGGCGATCATCTCGGCACCGGTGCCCTGGTTCGGGGTCTGGCTGTAGCGGGCGCGGAAGGCCTCGGGGTACGGGTGTCCGCCGTTGGCCAGCGAAGCGCCCATCGGGGTGCGCGACATGGACTCGACGCCACCTGCGACGACGACGTCGTAGTGGCCTGCCACCACGCCGGCCGCGGCGAAGTGCACCGACTGCTGGCTGGATCCGCACTGCCGGTCGACGGTCACGCCGGGAACGCTCTCGGGCCAACCCGCCGCCAACACCGCGGTACGCGCGATGTCGAGCGCCTGCTCACCGGCCTGCATGACGCAGCCCCAGATGACGTCGTCGACGAGCGCCGGATCGACTCCGGCACGCTGGACGAGGCCGTTGAGCACCTGAGCGGACAGATCGCCGGGGTGGACGCCCGACAGTCCGCCGTTGCGCTTGCCGACTGGGGACCGGACAGCCTCGACGATGACGGCTTCAGCCATGAACTTCTCCTTCGAAATGGGGTTGGCACGGGTGCCTGAACGGGAGGGTAGTTACCACCGAACGTAGAGCAGTAGGTTTACTAGGTCAACCTACTGGTTGGTAGGTTGGCGGCTGTTCCGACGGCTGCGTAGGCACCCACATGTTTTACTGAGTTGTACAACCAGCCGCATTCGCCGGGCAACCGAGTTCAGGAGACACGTTGGCTCGCAACACCCCCTTGGCGCCCATGATGGGGCCCGAAGGCGTCGCAGTGCTTGCCGGCGCGCCCATCCGATCGCCCAAAACGGCCGAACTCGTCGCGGGCACCTTACGTCGCATGGTGGTCGACGGGCAGCTCAAGGAGGGTGACTTCCTCCCGAACGAGGCCGAGCTCATGGCGCATTTCGGCGTCAGCAGGCCCACGCTGCGCGAAGCCGTCCGCGTGCTGGAGTCCGAGCGGCTCGTCGAGGTACGCCGCGGCTCGCGCACCGGCGCACGCGTGCGCGTGCCCGGCCCCGAGATCGTCGCTCGCCCCGCGGGCCTCCTGCTCGAACTATCGGGCGCGACGATCGCCGACGTGATGGTGGCCCGGGCAGGCATCGAACCGATGGCCGTGCGCCTGCTCGCAGAGTCGGCCACACCGGAGGCACTCGACGAGCTCGAGGCCATGCTCGCCGAGGATGTTCCGGCGGGGTGGCAATCCGGCCGGCTTGCCGAGGCGACCGGAGAGTTCCACCGCCGCATGGTCGAGATGTCGGGCAACGCCACCCTGACGATCATTGCGGGCATGCTGCACGAGATCACCGTGCGTCACACCGCGTTCGCCATCAAGGAGCACCGCCAGGTGTCCAAGGCCGACTACGACAAGCTGACGCGTTCCTACAAACGCTTGATGACGCTGCTGCGGGCGGGCGACGGGCCGGCCGCAGAAGCGCACTGGCGCAAGCATCTCGACACCGCGCGCAGCCTATTGCTGAAGGGGCTCGAGACCGTCAAGGTCCGCGACGTCATGGGGTAGTTGCGGTCTTCGACCACGTTACGTGGACGGGCACGTCGTAGGCCCACGGCTGACGGGTCACCATGTCGGCGACCTTGACGAAACCGCGTTCGAACTCACCCGTCGCCGCATCGACGAGCCGGTACTGCTGGGTCTGCTTGTGGATGGGCTGCGCGTCCAGAAGCACGACCCGCACTTCGCCTGGCTCGAAGTGGCAGCGTTCCTGCATCGCGGCGATCAACTGTTCGTTGTGCATGTGGCCGTCACCGAAGTTCCAACCGACGGCAGTGGAGCAGAGCCGCTCCCCCTCCGTGATCACGTAGTCGGCCTCGTCGCCGTCGGCCATCGCGCGGTGCACGAGCGTGAAGAGCGCGCGGCCGTGGGTGTTCATGGCACGGAACGCGTAACCCGTGTGCAGCATCACCATCGCCTGCTCCGCGCCGCCGTAGAAGCGCTCCACCTGGGACTGCGGCATGCTCGCGATCGCGACGAGTCCGGCGTTGATCTTCGCTTCCGCTGACGGCTTCATGCACCACTGAGTGGTATCCCAGTTGCCTGCGTAGTAGCGCATGCCTGGCAGGAAGGAGATCTTGCGCGGGAACAGGTTTCCCAGCACGACGATGCCCGCGACGACGACGAACAACGCGATCGGCAGCGGGCTGGTCATGTCGGTGATGCCGACGTGGGCGTGCCCGACGAACAGGGTCAGCACGCAGAAGATCATGAAGACGTTCCACTCCAAGGGGACGCCCATCGGGATGGCGCTGAGGATGCCGAGGTGGAAGATCACCATCACCGTCGCGGCGATCGCAGTTGGCCAGCCGCCGTGGGAGAAGAACAACGCGAGGGGCACCAACATCTCGACCGCCGTGCTGAAGTGCGCGGAGCTGCGCGCCAACCACCCGGGCCGTAGATCGTCCGGGAACTTCTCGAAGAACCTGCGCTTGAGCGCCTGCGGTCGGACCACCGGACTGTTGGACAACATCGTCGAGATGACGAAGGGGAAGTGCTTGTTGAGCTTGGATGTCGCCGCGCCCATCCAGATCACCAGGCACACCAACTTCAGCGCGACGATCATGTCGACGCCTGCGAACAGGAACGCCACCGTCAGCGACCCGTATACCTCGCCGCGGGCGGCCAGGAAGATCACCTTGTCGCGTAGACCCACCAGCGCGAGCAACCCGAGGATCGTCCAGATCTGCCACATGGGCAGCAATCCAACGGTGGTTCCCAGCACCGGGACGGACCCGGTGCCGTCCGAACACAGCGCGATGACGAGCATGACCAGTAGCGCCGCGTACAGCAGCACGTCGACCGGCGTGCGCGCGGTGCCCTTGGTCAGCGGCACCCGGTCGGGCCACGGTGGCAGCCGAATCGTTTTGGGCCGCAACCAGTACAGGATCGACCCGATCGGCGGAAAGAAGCGGTTGTTGAGCGGCCCGAACCCGCAGCCGAGACCGATCACCTCGAACAACATCGTGTAGAGCACGACCTTCTGGAACACGATCGGCTCGGCATACCAGTGCGCCACGTCGGTGAACCCGTCGATCCCCCGTGTGCTGAGCGCAATCAGCCAGCCGCCGAGGATGTAGAGCAGGATCTTGACGACGTAGAACAGGTGCAGCACGACCGGCGTTCCGAAGCCGACCTCGGCCCAGTGCGCGGCCAGCGGGCGGATCCGCTCGGAGCGGCTGCCCTTGATCCATTCGGGGAAGTCGACCTCGGGAGTGTCCTGTTTGAGAAAGCCCATGCGGGCAGATTAGAACGTGTTCCTGTTCTGCCGGGCGGGTTCCGCCGGAAGCCATGGCAGCTTCGTCGAATGTGCGCTCAGGGCGGAATTTCGGTCGAATTGCCGCCCTGAGCGCACGCTCGACGCGCGACTAAGCGGCTTCCTTCGGGGCAGGCGGGCGGAAGAAGATGACGAGTTGGCCGATGCCACCGGCGAGGCCGAGCACCACGGCGATCAGCAGCCCACACCAGCCGTGCAGGTACTGGTACGCGGTCGACGTCCCGAACAGCGCGTAGTCCAGACTCAGCTTGCCTGCCCCGGTACCCGCGATGGCGACCGCGGCGCCGGCCAGGATCAGGTTGTACTCCCAACCCTCCTTGACGATGAAGAAGCCGTTCTTGCGGTGCACGGTCCATGCCGCCGTAAACATCAGCGCCACGAAACCGGCGGCGGGGATCGGCGTCAACAGGCCGAGGGCGAGTCCAAGCCCAGCGCACAGCTCCGTGGTCGCCGCGACGCGCGCATGGAACATGCCGGGTTTCATGCCGATGCTGTCGAACCATCCGGCGGTGCCGGCCAGCCCGCCCTGCCCGAAGAACTTGTTGTAGCCGTGCGCGGCCATCGTCAGGCCGAGCACGACGCGCAGCAGGAGGATCGCGAAATCGTAGGCATTCACGCAACAGAATGTATGCCATCTGCAGTTCGCTGCCCAGCCCCCCGTCCGCACTGGCCAGCGCACACGCATTTTCAACGAGCGTGGGCGGCCCCGCGCTGCGAGTTGGGCCGCGCCCCTACCCATGTGCGTCTTGCCGCACGCGCACATTGTCTGGGTCACCGGGCCCAGCGACTCTCCGCATTCGGTCATCGAATACTCCACGCGCGCAGGTACTTCTGGAAGCACTTCGCGTCGGACGATGCCGTCCGCCTCCAGTTCGCGCAGCTGCCGGGTCAGGACGCGCTCGCTGATTCAACCGACGACCACCTCAACGGATTACGCTCGGGCGCGCAGTTCCGCGCCTTCTTCCCGCCAATTCGCCCGTACGTCAACGACATCGAGGAGATGCAGCACTACGCGGTCGCGGAGGGACCGGACTCGGATCCGAGCGCCGCCTCGAGGCGTTCCACGTAGGCGTCCAGCCCGTCCGGGCCGCCCAGGGCCGACTCGGCGGCGTGCACGCCGATGGTGACGGTGTCGCCGACGCCGACGACGACGTGCGTCAAGCCCATCATCGGCGACAATCCGGCGAACGCTGCGGCCACCGACACGGTTGCACCACCGAAGGCGAAGTCCGCCGCACCGCAGTTCACGCTGGACACCACCGTGTTGCCCGTCACCGCCGCCAGCCGTACGTCGGGATCGAATTGCCCGATCCCCCAACGCAACAACGGTGCGGGCGTGGCAGCGAAGGCCAGTTCGGATGCGCGCATTGCGGGATGCCCGGCACGTTCGCGGCGCGCGTCGACGTCAGCGGCGATCCGTTCGGCCCGCCGCGAACGGTCCAGCTGCGGATGAAGCCCGACGCCTCCGGTGCCGAAGTGGTTGTATGCCCTCCGCGGTAAGGGCTTCGCGATCATCAACTCGGCGCCCAGCGTCGCGGGGTCGTCGCCGAGCGCTCCGAGGTGCCCGCCAAGCGCCTCGGCGATCCCGGCCATGGCCGCGACCGTGACTGTCGGACAAGACAATTCGGCACGCGGCCGGACGACGGTCCGAAGTCCCCGCACGCCCGACGGACGTGCGTTGGTCCGCAACACCGGACACGCGGGAGCGGGGGGCGGGACGAGGCCCGCCTCGGTATCGGCGACCAAACGACGATGGGCGCGGGCGGCCCGGAACCCGAGCAGCGGCAATTGCGCGGGACCAACGCGTGCCGGAATGACCTCAGGCATCGCACCGCTGCGGCCGAACACTAGTGCCGCCGAAACCGACGTCCGGCCACCTCCTCCAAGCGCGTGCGAGATCTGCAACACCACGACCGCGCCGGGGCCCGCGGCCCCGGGCACCCCGTCGACCGCGGGGAAGACGTGCAGCCGCCACGCGTGCACCCGCGCGTCCAGCTGGTCGTCGATCAGCCCAACAATGGCGGCCAGGCACCCCGACCAGGTGGCGTCCCCGAGTTCGTGGACCACGAACTGTGCCGGGTCCACGCCACACTGAGCCCAGGCGGGGTAGGTCAGGCCGCCCCGGTCGTCCACGCGCACGGTCAGCTCCGCGCACGCGGCGGCCCGCGCCATGGCCTCTGCGAGCGCCCGGTCCAAATCGTCCGGGACGCCCGCGAATCCGAACAGCAGGAACGTGTCGTTGGGTATCTTGGCCGCCGTCCAGAACGTCTGCGCATCGACCGGCGTCAGTCGATTGATGGACACCCGCCAAGGTTAAGCTGCCGGGATGCTTCCAGAGGCAAGTAGCAACGGGACCGTGCTCGTCACCGGCGCCTCATCGGGCATCGGCGAGGAGCTCGCCCGGGAGTTCGCCCGCCGTGGTCGCCACGTGCTCCTGGTGGCGCGCAGGGCCGAGAAGCTCGAAACGCTTGCCGCATCGCTTCCCTCGGCCACCGCCGTGCTGGCGGCCGACCTGTCCAACGCCGATGAGCGGGCCGCACTCCCCGAGCGGGTGGCCGGACTCGGTCTCGTCGTCGACGTTCTGGTCAACAACGCGGGCCTGAGCACGTCGGGCCCGGTTGCCACGTCCGATCCCGTCGCCGAACTCAACCTCATCGAAGTGGACGTCGCGGCCGTGGCCGACCTGTGCAGCCGATTTCTGCCAGGCATGGTCTCGCGTGGCCGCGGCGCGGTACTCAACGTCGCCTCGGTCGGTGGGTTCGGCCCACTCCCCGGGCAGGCGGCCTACGGCGCGGCCAAGGCGTTCGTGCTGTCTTACACACAGGCCATCGGCGAGGAACTGCGCGGCACCGGCGTCACTGCCGCGACGCTGTGCCCCGGGCCGGTCAGCACCGACTTCGGAGAGAAGGCGGGCATTCCCGACGAGGACGCCGAAGCCTCACTACCCAAGGCCATGTGGGTCGGCGCCGACGTCGTCGCCAAGGCGGCCGTCGACGGACTGGCCGCGGGCAAGACGGTGATCGTGCCGGGTCTGTTCAACCGGGTCGGCGCTGCGGCGTATCAACACCTGCCGCGCCGACTGCTGCTTCCCATCCTGTCCCGCAGCCATCCTGCGCTGAAGAAGCGCTAGTCGGCACTCAGGAAGTCAAGGATTCGGTTGGCGACGGCTGCTGGCTGCTCGAGTTGTGGGAAATCGCCATCCTGCGTCAGCCAGGAGGGGCGCCAGCTTGCGCGGTGTCGGGCAAACCGCCCTATACGGGTTCGAACTTGGAGATCAACCACTTGTCGCCGATCTTCTCCATCGTCAGCCGAACACTCGACGCGGTGGAGGTGGGGGTGTCCTGGCCGACGACCACGGTCTGGTTGACGAACACCAGCACGACCGCGTGCTCTTGGTCGGCCGAGACCGAAGCAGCGGAGGGGACGGCGGCGACCGCGGAAATCCGCTTTTGCGTCGCACCAGGGATGACGACGTCGTTGGTGAGCGACGTGTAGGAGGTTAGGAATTCGCCGGTGAGCAGCTTGCGCGCATCCGTCAACTGTTGTTCGACCGTGTCGGGCTGATACGACAACAGCGCGATCGTGCCCGCCTTGGCGGCCTGAAGCGACTCGGCGCGGGCGTTGTCGGCGTCACCGGCCGAGCTGTCGATGAACTTCAGCGACCCGGCGACGAGCGCCAGGATCAGCGCCAAGGCCGGGAGCGCGGCGTATGCCACGAACCTGGCCCAGTCGACGTTCTTGCGGGTCTTCGTCGCATCGACGACAGCCGGCTCGTTCTCGGCCGCCGCGCCCTCGGCTTCGTCGGTGACCTCGGCCGCCTTGGTGGACTCTTCCGACTGCTCGACCGGGTCGACCTCGTCTGGCGCGGTCGATTTCTCGTCGGGCGCGGTCGATTTCTCGTCTGGGGTATTTGTCACTGTACGAACTCCACGCTCGAAACCTTGGCGTCGCCGTCGCCGACCTTCTGCACCGAGATGCGCATCCGCCACGCGCGCGGCGCCTGCTGGGGCTGGCCCGCGATGGTCGTGTTCACGGTGACCGCGACGAGCACTTTGGCTTCGGTCGCCGACGCCGACTCCAGGCCGGCCTCGGTCACGTTGCCGACCGATTTCGACTTGACCTGTTTGACCACCTCGGCGAATGGCTGCGCGCGCTGCTGGAACTGGTCGTAGAACGGCCCGGTGGCCGAATCGAGGATGCGCTTGACGTCGTCATCGACGTGCTCGAAGTCGATTGTGGTGAGGTTCAGCGCGCCTTGGCGCCCGACCGCAAGGAACACACTGCGTTGCTCCTGGAGTGCTTGCGCGTGATAGGCGCGGTACCCGAGCCATCCGATCAGCCCCGACAGTGCGAGCACCGTCACCAGGCCGGCGATGAGCGCCAGCCGCACGTTCGACATCCGAGCCTTGGCTACCGACGGGACGTCGTCGTCCGCGGTATCGGCGTCGTCGTCTGAGGTGGCGGCGTCACCATCGGTCAGTTCGTCCTCCGATGGGGCGGCCGCGTCCGATGCGTCGGCTTCGTCAGTCGGTTCGTCTGCCTTCTCCGCGTCGGCGTCACTCACCTGCCCGGCGGTGGTCGCAGCATCGTCTGCCATATCTGCTCCTCTTTGGCAACACGGGCCAGATTGGCTCGCGTCTACACACGCCCGTCCGGTCCAACGTACGTGCCGTTCGCCGGATGGTAATCGGCGGCCGTAGAGGGCGGCGGAGCCGGACCCGCCGACGGCGCGTCAGGGGCAGTTGGCGACCTGTCGCCGGCGCGGGTGAAACCAGTGGTCAAGCCCGCTCAGCAGCGTCCTCTACCTCGGCGATCACGATCTTGCGCATACCGAGCATCGCCTTGGTGGCAGCGGTCGCGCGGGCTGGTTGGGGGTCGCTGAGCAATTCGTCGAGCCGCCTGGGAACCACTTGCCAACTGACCCCGAACCTGTCCTTGAGCCAGCCGCACTGAGACTCTTCGCCCCCGGCGACCAACCGGTCCCAGTAATAGTCGACCTCAGCTTGATCGGCGCAGTCGATGACGAAGGACACCGCCTCCGAGAACGGAAACTCTGGGCCACCGTTGATCCCGATGAACGTCGTCCCGTCGAGCTCGAACGTCCCGGACACCACCGCCCCGGGCGTGCCAGGGCCGGCCTCCGTGTAGCGGGCGAACTCTTCAACGGAGGAGTTGGGGAACACCGAGGCATAGAACGTGGCGGCATCTTCGAGGTTGCCGTTGAACCAGAGTGATGGCGTGATGTTGGGCATGTGATGTCGACCTGGCTTGGCGCCCAAACTCATCGGGCGTCCAAACCGCGATTCTGCTCACGGATCGCAATTCGTCGACGTATCGCGATCTCCCGCGGTCTCGAAGGTGTGGTGGCTGCCCGCGGGGTCCCGTCGGACCCTGCGAACCTCCTGGGTAACGTGAGGTCAGGGGCAGGCCGAGAGGATCTCCATGAGCACTGGGAGCAGCACACCGCAGACCGTGACGTTCCGCGGTGTCGATGACCTCGCGCTGGTCGCCGACGAATGGAACCGGGATTCCGCGGCGACCGCGGAGCGTCCGTCGATCCTGATGCTTCACGGCGGTGGCCAGAACCGGTTCTCCTGGAAGAACACGGGCCAGATCCTCGCCGACGCGGGCTACCACGTCGTTGCACTCGACAGCCGGGGGCATGGCGACAGTGACCGCTCGCCGACGGCTGACTATTCGGTGGAGGCGCTGTGCGGAGACGCCCTGCAGGTGCTGTACCAGGTAGACAAGCCTGCGGTGCTCATCGGCGCGAGCATGGGCGGGCTGACCGGAATCCTTGCGGCGCACGAGGCCGGCCGCGAACTCGTCGAGAAGCTGGTGCTCGTCGACGTCGTGCCTAGATTCGAGAAGGACGGCAGTGCCCGCATCCGCGACTTCATGGCCAGCGGGGTGGACGGCTTCGAAACGCTCGAGGAAGCTGCGGACGCGGTGGCGGCGTACCTGCCGCACCGCACCAAGCCGCGCAGTCCCGAGGGCTTGAAGAAGAACCTGCGTCTGCGCGACGGCCGCTGGTACTGGCATTGGGATCCGGCCTTTCTGACCAAGCCGCACGACGACCCGTTCGCAAGGATGGACAAGCTCGAGCAGGCCGCCATCAACCTGGCGATACCGATCCTGCTCATCCGCGGGAAGCTTTCCGACGTCGTGAGCGACGAGGGCGTCAAGGACTTCCTTGCCAAGGTGCCCAACGCCGAGTTCACCGAATTGGCCGATGCGGGGCACACTGCGGCGGGCGATGACAACGACGCGTTCACCGAAGTCGTGGTGCAGTTCGTAAACCGATGATCGCCGGCTTCAACTTCCTCGAGCAACCCGAACTTCCTGCGCCGCAGGTCTCCGCGCGGCAAGCAGAGCAGCTGTTGGCCACGCATTACGGCGTCACCGCGCGCGCGGATTCGCTTGGTAGCCAACAGGACAAGAACTTCCTGGTGTTCGGCGACGGCAAAGCTGCCACCGGCGTGCTGAAGATTGCCAATCCGGCGTTCACTGCGATGGAACTCGAAGCCCAGGACGCCGCCGCACAGCTTATCGCCGACGCGGAGCCCGCGGTGCGCGTCGCAGTACCGCTGCCGAACCTCGCGGGGCAGCCGTACACGGCGGTGTCGGGTCTGCTCGACGACACCGCCTACGTCAGGCTCTTGCGTTACCTGCCCGGTGGCACGTTGGTCGACGACGGCTACCTGTCTCCCGGCGTGGTGGCGGGCATGGGGGAACTGGCGGGCAGAGTGAGCCGTGCACTTGCGCGCTTCACCCATCCCGGCCTGGACCGCGCCGTGCAGTGGGACCTGCGCTACGGCAAAGCCGTTGTCGACGAGCTCATTTCACATGTGGCCGAGGCCGCGTTGCGCGACCGGATTGCAGCGACGACCGACGAAGCCTGGGCACGCATCGCCTCGCTAGCCCCCGTGTTGCCCCGCCAGGCCGTTCACCTCGACCTCACGGACGCCAACACCGTGGCGTCACGACCGATGGGCGGCGCACCCCACCCGGACGGGGTCATCGACTTCGGCGACCTTTCGGACACGTGGGCGGTCAGCGAGCTCGCCATCACGGTGTCCTCCGTGCTCGGCCACCCGGGTAACCGGCCGACCTCGATCCTCCCCGGAGTCAAGGCCTTTCACGCGATACGCCCGCTCAGTGCCGCCGAGGCCGACGCGTTGTGGCCACTTCTGTTGCTACGCACGACGGTGCTGCTCGTCAGCGACGCGCAGCAGGCCACGCTCGACCCGGACAACGAATACGTCACCGGACAGACCGACGCGGCGTG